>JAKAHB010000002.1 GCA_021815315.1 bacterium
GGACTGGAAAGAAGATCAGGGAGAAACCGCCGCGCAAGTCAAAACAAAAATTCTATCCAACCTTAAACCCGGAACTATTTTTTTGATGCATCTGGGCGACAACATTACCGGCCAAATTCTGGACGAGATCTTTAACGAAGTTGAGAAGCAAGGTTACGGTATAAAATCATTAAGCGAAGGCTTGAAATAAAGGAGGTGATTTTTATGGGTTATATGATGAATAACTTTGGCGGCTATTTTTTTATGGGAATAGGCTGGCTTTTTTATTTGCTTGTTTTGGCCATTCTGGTTCTCGGCATTGCCGCTTTGTGGAAATATATCAATAAAAAATAGACGTTATTTTTAATATGCCAACCACGTTAAAGTCCACAAAAAAACCGACCCAAGGGTCGGTTTTTTTGCCTGTAGGTAAGATAAACTTACAAGTTCATTCTATCAGAACGGAGTAGAAAGTCAACTTGCGAGGCCCCCGCTGTAAAGGCCGGGTCTTTACAAGTTATCCACAGTCTCTTTGTTTTTCCACGCATATGCGTGGAAAAAGCAAATAACAAAACGGGCCGTCGGTAACCGACGGCCCAAGAGCTAGAACAAGGCCTAGCCATACGAGGGGAAGAGACCACCTCCGACAAAGTCGTACTTCCGCTGCACGGGCCAGCCGCCGCCCTTTATTTCGGGGCGAGGACCCTTCAGCCCGAGAAGCGGTTTTTGCGGCTTTCCCTGGCCGCTGGAAGAATTGGCAACCGCCGACTTAATCTGGCTGTCTTTTTTCATAATCCTCTTCTCCGTTTTTTGGTGCCTCTTAGCCTAAAACGCGACTTCTCGCGTCAAAGAACAAACAAAAAGGCCCGGCCTCTTCGGCCAGGTCTTTTATTTTATCCTCTTAAAATAAAACCTAACCGAAGAAGCTCAGGCCGACCAGAATCAAAATAACCAAGACATATAATCCCAGGTTAAGCGAAACTATGTTCTTTTTTTCTATTCTTGATATTTCCATGAGTAAGCGATTTTTACAAAACCAAAGCCTTGCGAGGTACAAGCATTCCGGCTAAAAGCCAAGTGGGTGCCCGCAGTTTTAAGTCCCGGACGAACCAGCGACCCAAAACAATTAGAGCTCCCGGACAAAATAATTTGATCCGAATGCTTTGCTCGCAAAGCCTACCCTTATTGTAGCAAATGTCATCCTGTTGTCAATTCGCGGTTTTCCCCAAAATCAAGCTTTTCCTCTTAATATTTTGATAAACAGTAGGAAGGGAAGGTATAAACCAATCAGCAGTGTGAACCATTTATTCTTTTGTCCTGGAAAGGGCATGCTGTGAGGCATAAAAAACTAAAAAAGGAAGAGGAGGGAGCAGAGAAAAAAACTTCTCTCGCTTTTTCATCTTCATTCTTTCAATCCATCCAAATTAACATCGTACAAAATTTGTTCCTGGATTAAACGATATCCAATCAGTTCTTCTGGTTTGAACCACAGGGCAATTTCTTTTTCCGCGTCTTCAATCGTGCCCGAAGCGTGGATTAAGTTTCTAATCGCCCGGTCGCCCGCATCCCCCAGCTCGTAAGAATCAATAGTAAAATCGCCACGAATGGTTCCAACGTCGGAGGTCAGAGGTTCTGTGCCACCGGTAATTTTTCGAACTATCCCGACTGCTTGGTTACCCTGCCAAACCATAGCCACCACGGGGCTGGAGGAAAGATATTTTACCAATTTACTGACGATAAATTCGCCGTATTCCACCGGGTCGTCGTAAGGCGCCTGCTGCCCCCTTTTTTGGTAAGCGGCAATGCTTTTTTCGCCAACTTTTCTTAGCCATTCCGGGTCAACCAGATAGTGCTGGCGAACCATCTCGGGGGTGGGCAACATGAATTTCATCGCCACCAGTTTAAGCCCCGTGCGCTCGTATCTTTTGATGATTTCTCCAGCCAAAGAACGCTGAACACCGTCAGGTTTGATGACAACTAAAGTCCTCTCTTTTTCCTTTTGCTGAGTCATAATTTTTTGGATAAGATTAAAAAAATATCGGCCAAAAAAACCGATTGCACCCTCTTGCCGTTAAGCTTAGCAGTAAAAATAGAAAAAATCAAATTTCCGCAAAAATAACTACTTGGCCCAAAAACACTCCTTTAAATCACAAACAAAGTTGATATTCCCCAACAAATCATTCCTCAAAATGTTGATTCCAAGGCCCTCCAAAACATCCAGCGTTTCTTGATGCGGCTGGCCATATTTATTATTTTTTCCCACTTGAATAACAGCCGCCAAGGGATTAACCGCCGAAACAAACTCCGGGTCGCTGGAATTTTTGCTGCCATGATGGCCCACGTTCAAAAAATCTGCCTTGATGTTTAGCTTGTTGAAAATTAACCCCCGTTCCACTTTTTTATCGGCATCACCGGTGAACAAAAAGGAGTTTTGGCCATAGTCCAATCGCGCCACAACCGAACTCTCGTTGGTTTCTTTAAATTCTTGACCGGAAACATCGGCCAGGGGATAGAGAATTGTCACGATTGCTTGTCTGTCTAGCGCCAATTTGTCCCCCGCCTTGACATGACTTATTCTAATATTTTTTTCCCGCAAAACCTTTTCCCATTCTTGGTTGAGGACGCTGTCGCTCTTTATCCCCGTTTCCAAAACCAAAGAAACTTGGTAATTTTTTATAACCTCTAAAAAACCGGCCAGGTGATCTTGATCGGGATGCGTTAAGAGCAAAACATCAATTTTTTTATCATAAAAAGGCATCACCTCGCCCAAGCGCGCCAGGATTTTAGAGCCGGATCCGCCGTCAATCAGCAATTGGCTTCTATTTGGCGCTTCTATGAAAACAGCCGAGCCCTGGCCGACATCCAAAAAATTAACTCGCAGTTCTGGCGAGCTTGTTCCAAAAAGAGCCAGCCAAGACAGCCCAGCCGCCACAAAGAACAAGCCGGTTAATATTAAATTGCCTTTGGGGTTTTTGCAGAACAAAGCTTTAAAAGCGCTAAACGGCAAGCATCAAGCAGACGCTAGTTAAATAATCTCCCTGCTTGCTGCTTGCCACCTCCGCTTTTGGTTTACTTTAGCCTCGCTAAAATTTCGTTTCTTTCTCTGACAAATTTTTCGTGTTCTTTTTTTCGCCACCGCCACACCAACCAGGCAAGCAAAAGATAATAAACGGCCGACAGCCAAGGCCAGCTAGTTTGCCAATTAACCGACGCCCAAGGCCAACGCGCGAAAAAACCGATCATACCCAGCTCATAGGTTAAAAACAACCAAGCCAACCAACCCAAAATCTTGCCCAGCCAAACAAAAACAAAAGCGCCCAAACCGGAAACAAAACCCAGCAGCATGGTTGAGGGAATCGCCACCAAAACCAAAATATTCACCAACGGCGAAACCAGCGACAAGCTGCCAAAATAAAAAAGGAGTAATGGCAGAACGGCTACTTGGGCCGCCAGAGTGCTGATTAAGATTTCTTTCAACCCCAGCCACTCCGGCACCCGAGAAAAAATCTTTTGCCAAATGGAGGTCAAATAAACCAGCCCCAAAGCGGCGGCAAAAGACAATTGGAAGCCAACGTCAAAAATCAGTTGCCGGGGAGAAAACCAGAGCATTAAAGCGCCCGCCAGAACAACGCCGTTTCTGGCATCATAGAGCCGATTATTCTTTTGGGCCACCAACAACACCACTCCCATAATAGCCGCGCGGACCACAGAAGCCGCGGCTCCAGTCATTACCACGAAACCGGCGATTATAACCAGCGTCAACCAAAAAGCCCTGTTTCTGCCAAGCCGAAAAAATAAAAACATAGCGCCCAACGCTTGAGCGATAATCGTGATGTTGAAACCGGACAGGGCCACCAAATGACTGGTGCCGGTTCGCGCAAATTCGTTTTTTAATTCCGCCGACAATCCCCCTTTTTCTCCAAAAAGCAACCCGTTTAAAAAAGATAACTGGGGTTCGGGTAAAATGACGGCCAGTTTATCTTCAAAACTGTTTTTCAGCTCCTGCAACCAGAAAAAAATCGGCCGGCGATTGTTCCAACCGACTTTTTGAGCCGTGGGGTAAACCATTAAAGAATAGATGGCGTCTTTCGCTAAATAATTTTTATAAGAGAAACGAGAAATCGCCGAGTTTTCGCTCTCGTTGTCTTCCGGAGTTTTTAATTTACCAGATAACAAAACCCTATCGCCCAAAACAAGCGGGCTGTAGCCCGGAAGAACGAGCAAAACTTTGCCGCGGACCGGAATTTCCCGTTTGTTTTGAATAATTTTTTCCGCTTCCAATATCAACCGGCGGCTATTCTCGCTTCTTCCTGCGTCTTCGCTCACCCAGCCCTGCAAACTGATTTTTTCTTGATCATTATACTCTTTCGCCGTTGACTGATTAGCCCTGTCCCAAAATTCCACTCTTAAGGCGCCCAGAACAAAAAACGCCACCACCAACCCGAAAGTGAAGATTCTTTTTCTGACCTGGCCCCATTCTCCTTGATAACGCGGCCAAGAAACCATGGACGACAAGATGCCGCCAACAATCAAAAAACCGCCTAAGATAAGCGGCATCCGACAGACAAAATGAAAAGCAACGCCAACAATGAAGCTCGAGAAAACAAGATAGAAAGCCCTCCCCTTCCCCATATTTTATGGCCGCGCTTGGCAAAGCTCAAAATGGTTTTGCGCCAAGGCCAGCACCTCCGCCAAGTCTTCTTCAGGAAATTGAGCCAAGGGCCTAGCATAAGGATTTATCGGTTGACCAGGCGGACGATATTGTTGAAAAAAATATTTTTTGCTTCCCGAAAGCCACTGAATAATCCGCAAAAGGTCTTCTTTGCTTTGGAGCCTATTGGCGACAGTAGTTCTAAATTCATAATCCGGCAATTTTTTGACCAGATCAACACTTCTTTTTATTTTTTCAATATTGATTTGAGTGTTAGTCACTTCACCGTATTTTTCCGGAGCGGCTTTTATGTCCATAGCCACGTAATCAACCAGGCCCTCCTTGATTAAACTCTCCAGTACCTCAGGGTTGGAACCATTGGTGTCTAATTTAATGGCAAACCCTTTTTCTCTTATCTTACCGATAAATCTAGACAAATCAGGCTGCAAAGTCGGTTCTCCACCGGTAATGCAAACCCCGTCCAAAAGCCCTTGGCGAGCTTCCAAAAAATTGAAGAGCTCTTTTTCCGTGATTGTTTGGGTGTCTTCTTTGGTCCAGATGAACAAACCGGAATTATGACAGAATTGGCAACGAAAATTACAACCCAAAGTAAACACCGTGGCCGCCACTTTGCCCGGGTAATCAACCAGGGTTAGTTTTTGGAGTCCGCCCAGCTTCATCATTGGTTTTTACGCGTTTGTAATCGTGCTTTAAAAGTAACTTCTCCTTTCAAAAAACTGAACTATTTGCAAGTCTTTTGCCGTTGCTCCAACTTGAAAGTTTTGCGTTCGGCATATTCTTGTTTTTTCCCCTTGTTCCATTGTTGCACCGGCCGCAGGTAGCCGACAATTCTGGAGTAGACTTCGCAGGGTTGTTCAATCACGCACTTGGGACACTTGAAATGTTCGCCCTCAATATAACCGTGCGTTGGGCAAATGCTGAAAGTCGGGGAGAAAGTGATATAGGGCAAATTAAAATTAGTGAAAATCTTTTTTAGCAGAGACTTGACCATTTGCGAATCGCTAATTTTTTCCCCCAAAAAAGCGTGTAAAACAGTTCCTCCGGTATATTTTGATTGCAATTTATCTTGCAATTTCAGGACCTCAAACAAGTCATCTGAAAAACCGACTGGCAATTGAGTGGAGTTAGTATAATAGGGATTTTCTTTGGTGCCGGAGCTCACAATATCGGGAAATTGTTTTTTGTCTATCATCGCCAAACGAGTAGCAGTGCCTTCGCCTGGAGTTGCCTCCAGATTATACAGCCCGTCGTCATCTTTTTGATAGCTTAAAATTCTTTCGCGCATGTGTTCCAAGACCTCTTGGGCGAATTTTTGTCCTTTGTTGGTAGTGATGTTCTCTCCCAAGAAATTAAGCGCGCATTCATTCACTCCAATCAGCCCGATGGTTGAGAAGTGATTGGACCAATATTCGCCTCGCGCCTTTTTGACACTGTCCAGATAATATCTTGAATATGGGTACAGCCCCTTGTCGGTGAAATTTTCCAGAACTTTCCTTTTGATTTGCAAACTGTTTCTGGCTAGGTCCATTAAAAGATCAAGCCGAGCGAAAAAGTCGCGCCTGGTTTTGGAAAGGTAACCGATCCTGGGTAAATTCAAAGTGACCACACCGATAGAGCCGGTTAAGGGGTTGGCTCCAAAAAGTCCGCCACCTCTTTTGTGCAATTCGCGATTGTCCAAACGCAAGCGGCAACACATGGATCGCGCGTCTTCCGGCTTCATGTCGGAATTAATGTAGTTAGTAAAATAAGGAATACCGTATTTTGCTGTCATATCCCAAATTCCTTGCAACATCGGGTTGTCCCAATCAAAATCCTTGGTAATGTTTATCGTCGGAATGGGAAAAGTGAAAACCCGGCCCTTGGCGTCGCCATTTTGCATTACTTCGGCCAAGGCCTTATTCAGCAGTAAAACTTCTTCTTGAAAATCTCCGTAGGTTTCTTTCTGCGGCAAACCACCGATAATCACCGGCTGCTTGGCAAAACTGCCGGAAACCTTAATATCCAGAGTGATGTTGGTGAAAGGAGTTTGAAAACCAACGCGAGTAGGAATATTGATGTTAAACATGAACTCCTGCAGGGCTTGCTTGACGCCTTTATAGTCAAGACCGTCATAGCGAATAAACGGAGCCAGCAGAGTGTCAAAATTGGAAAAAGCCTGGGCGCCGGCGGCTTCACCTTGCAGCGTATAGAAAAAATTAACTATTTGCCCCAGGGCCGTTCTAAAGTGTTTGGGCGGAACAGATTCAATTTTCCCAAACACTCCGCCAAAACCGCGAGTCAACAAGTCGTATAAATCCCAACCGCAACAATAAGGCGCCAGAATGTCCAAGTCGTGGATGTGGAGATCGCCGTTTTTTACCGCCTCCCTGATTTCTTGCGGATAAATTCTGTTCAACCAATATTTTTTAGTAACCGAAGAAGCAATATAATTATTGAGTCCCTGCAAAGAATAAGCCATGTTACTGTTTTCGTTCACCTGCCAATCCATCTCTTTCAGATATTTGTCCACCATGCCCACCGTTTCATCAATCGCTTCGCCCACTTCGCGCATCTTGCGGCGTTGTTCGCGGTAGAGGATATAGGCTTTCGCCGTTTTGGCGAAACCCTCCTCAATTAAAACCTCTTCAACAATATCTTGGATTTCTTCCACTTTCGGCTGCTCGTTTTTTTTGAAGCGCAAGTTTAAAAGCTTGATTACTTTTTTAGCCAGGGCTCGGGATTGCGGCCCATCGCCTTGTTGAGTGGCGGTAATCGCTTTATGAACCGCTTCTTCAACTTTGGTAAAATCAAAATCAACCACTCGTCCATCTCGTTTTTGGATATGAGCGATGTGGTTGGGGAAAGACTTGTCCAATTTCTTGTTGGCAGGAACCATATTTTTCTAGTGATGATTAATTATCTTGAGAGAGCCAACCCAAAGGGGCGTTGACCAAACAGCCGCTTAATATTCAAAAATTTGCTCCTTTTTATCCAATCAACGCTAAACACGGCGCAAATTTCTGAATATTTTGCAACAGAACAAAACCCATTTGACCTTTTAAACAAATGGGGCAGAAAATTAAAACGTTAAAAAATAACCCGACGCTTTCAACAAATACATTATAACTCATTTTAAAAAGCCACGCAATTTATCCCCAAAATGGGGATAACTCAGACGCTCCCAGTTTCCGAAAAGACCACGCCTGATGAGCCAGCTGACGATTTTAAGGATTGTTCAACTAAAAAACCGCCCCGAGGGCGGTTTTTTAGTTGAACTTGGTTTCAACGATTTATTTTTTTTCTGATAAAAGCCGGAATGTCCCATTCGGAGTCTTTGTCGTCCAGCGCGCTTGCCCTGGCTTCAAAATTTTTCTTGATCGGAGCTTTGGTCGCGGCTTTCTTTCTTTGTTTTTCTTCTTCAATCCTTGTCTCTTCTCTTTCCAGGCGCTCCGCCCGTTCATCTTTTTTTACCGGCGCCGGACGTTCTTCTTCCTCATAACTAGTGCGGCTGTAATTTAAATTGGCCAAAGGCGAATCGTCTTCGTCCTCGCCGGCAAAACCGGTGGCGATAACGGTAATTTTTATCTCGCCTTTCTTGATTTTGTCGTCGGTCACGGCGCCAAAAATAACTTTGGCATCGGGGTCAATTGATTCGGTAATGATTTTGGCCGCCTCATTGATTTCGGCCATGGTCAGATCGCTACCGCCGGAGACATTAAACAAAACTCCTTTGGCACCATCAATGGAAATTTCAAGCAACGGAGAATTAATCGCCATCTTAGCCGCTTCGGTCGCTCGGTCTTCTCCCGTGGCCCGGCCAATGCCCATCAGGGCCGAGCCTGCTTCTTGCATGATGGCTTTTACATCGGCAAAGTCAACATTGACCATGCCTGGCTTGACAATCAAATCGGAAATGCCCTGCACGCCTTGGCGCAAAACATCATCAACAATTTTAAAACCTTCCAGCAGTGACGTGTTCTTATCAATGATGTGCAGCAGTTTGTCGTTGGGAATGGTGATTAGAGCGTCTACTTTGTCTTGGAGATAATGCAGTCCTTCTTCGGCTAATCTCCAACGCTGTCTGCCTTCAAAAGAAAAGGGTCTGGTAACAACGGCGATAGTCAGCGCGCCGGCGTCTTTGGCCGCTTCGGCCACCACTGGACCGGCGCCGGTTCCAACACCGCCACCCAGCCCATAGGTGACAAAAACCAAATCCGCTCCTTTAACAATTTCTTGGATTTCATCTCTGTTTTCTTCCGCGGCCTGGCGACCAATATCCGGATTCATGCCAGCACCTAACCCCTTGGTCAGGTTCTTTCCGATCAGCAATTTATGTGGAGCCTGACAATGATGCAAGTCTTGAGCGTCCGCGTTAACCGCCACAAACTCCACTCCTTGAATTTTAGAGGCAACCATTCTAGAAAGCGCGTGATTCCCCCCGCCGCCAACACCAATAACTTTGATTTTAGCGAAAGTTTCAATGTCCGGTTTAACTTGAGCCATAAAAATGTTGAATTAATACTTGACATTTAATCTTAGTGCAGAGCGCCTTGGTTGTCAAGGACGTGGCCAGCCGGGCTGGCGCCACAAATTACTCGATGTTTACCACCTGCCACTTGCCGCAATTACGGCATAAATTCCTTTAACCACTTCTTCATTTTTCCCACAGTCCCGCCAAAAGAGGGCAGGAGGGGCAAATTTAAAAGCTTATTTCTCCCCGGTTCCGTTCCTTCAGCCAGCCAAGTTATTAAACCCGCGGCCGTAGCGAAAGAAGGATCGTCAATTTTTTCCACCACGCCGTCAAATTCCGAAGGAAAACCGATTTGTATTGGTAGTTTCAACTTATCTTTCATCAAATCGCATAATCCTGGCAATTTAGCTCCGCCTCCCACTAAGATCACACCGGCGGGCAAAAGTCCTTCCCGGTCAATTTTTTTGAGTTCTTCGTTGATAAGTTCCGCCAATTCAGCCACTCTCGCCTCAATAATTTCGGCTAATTCTTTCTTGGAATGCTTACCCTCGCCGCCCAATTTTTCCAAGTCAACCATGTCTTTGCGATCAATATCCCCGGGTAAACACGTGCCGAATTCAAGTTTAACTTTTTCAGCCACATCGACAGAAGTTCGTAGCAAAATAGCGATGTCGTTGGTTATGTGCGAACTGCCCACCGGCAAAATTTTTGTTTGCAAGATGTCCCCTTCTTCAAAGACAACCAGACCAGTAGTCCCGCCTCCAAAATCAACCACCAACGCTCCCAACTCTTTTTGCCTTTTGGTCAAAACAGCGGTGGCCGCCGCTAACGGACTGACAACTAGGCTAGAAACATCCAGCCCGGCTTCTTCCAAGGCTTTTTTTAGATTTTTGATATAAGGAGTGGAGCTGTCCACCAATAAAACATCCACTTCCAACCTTACCCCGCTCATACCCACCGGGTCTTTAATGGCTGGCTGTCCATCCACCGTAAAACGTTGCGGAATTACATGCACGATTTCTCTGTTTTGCGGCAAAGAGATGGCCGCAGCCGCTGAAACAGCCCGCTTGGTATCCTCATGAGAGATTTCCCCGTCAGCCCGAGAAACAGCAATCACGCCCTTGCTTTGGCGTGATTCAATATCGCTCCCCCCAACATTTACAATGACTTCTTCAATAGTGATCCCGCTGGTCCTTTCGGCGCTTTCCACAGCAGCAACAATATTCTTAACCGCCTCTTCAACGTCAACCACAACTCCACGGCGCAAACCAAAAGAGGGCGAGTGCCCAATGCCCATAATTTGGGGCTTACTTTTTTCGTCTTTTATTTGGGCAACAACGCAACGGATATTGGACGTCCCAATATCAAGCCCGACAATATTTTGCTCGCGCACAGTTTTTCCTTACTTTAATTTTTTGAGCAATTGTTCTTGTTTCTCCAACATCAATTCAGCTTCCACCTTGTTTTGCTCGTGATCATATCCTAACAAGTGTAAAATACCATGAACCAATATTCTGGTCAATTCAACCTGAAAATCTTCCCGAGTCGCTTTGGCTTGACGAGCAATCTGCCGAGGGCAAATAAAGATTTCTCCGGAAACAACACCTTTTGGTTTCTTCTCCGCCCAAGAAAAAGACAAAACGTCCGTAACTTGGTCTTGTTTCCGCCATTGGTGGTTTATAGAGCGCATTCTTTGCTCTCCCACCAGCACCAGCGACAAGTCTTTTCCTTGGGCTCGAGTCAATTTGATAATTTTAGCGGCCAAAACCGCCACCTTTTTTTTCAGGCCGATTTGACGAGTAAAATTGACAATCTCAATCGCCATTAATTCTCCCCGCCGGCTAAGGCATTTTTGACCACCGTGGAAACCAAGTTGCCATCGGCCTGGCCTTTAAGTTCTTTCATCACCGCCGCCATAACTGTCCCTATGTCTTTGGCGCAAGAGGCTCCGTTTTTTGCCACCACCGACCGAACAACCTTTTTTATTTCTTCCTCGGACAGCTGCTCCGGTAAATAGGGCCAAATGACGTCTATTTCTTCTTGCTCTTTGGCCGCCAGTTCCGGACGTCCTCCCTGTTCATATTGCTTGATTGCTTCTTTTCTTTTTTTTACTTCGCTTTGTAGCAAGGTTAAAATTTCTTCGTTAGTCAGTTGTTGTTCTTCTTCCGTTTTGCCCGCCGCTCTTTTTTCCAATTCCCTGTTTTTGACAGCGCTAAGCAGCAAACGCAAAACGCCCACTTTTTTTTCTTCTTGGTTTTTGAAAGCGACTTTGAGCTCTTCGGCTAATTGATCTCTCAGGGACATTTTTTTGTTTATAATTCTCCTCTTTGTTGCAGACGACGAATATGCTCTTTGGGCATCAGCTGTCCTTCTTCCAACAGTCCCAGTTTTGTCAATCTTTGTCTTTCTCCTCTTAACACTTCTCGGCGTTGAGCGCTGGCTCTTAATTGACGGCGATTCTTTTTCTTGCTGAAAAAACGCTTTTTCCTGGCCTCAATCAAAACACCGCTTTGCTGAACGCGTCGGGAAAAACGCCGCAATAGCGAAATAGTCGTCTCTCTTTCTTTCTTTTTCATTATTATAGGCATATAAAACACCTCCTTTTCAAATTACGGACTTACGGTTTGTCACAGTTCTACGGCTCATTCTTGACGATTGCCGTTTTATTCTCATCCGTGTCAATCCGTAAGCCCGGATATCTCGTGAATGAATATCCGTAATTATTTTTATTCTTCAAACTTTTTTCCAGCCAACAAATGCAAGTGTAAATGATCAATCATCTGCCCCCCACCACGACCAACATTGAATATCAGCTTATAACCGTCGGCGGCAATTCCCTTCTGTTCGGCCATCTTTTTGGCAACCAAAAACATTTTGCCCACCAAAGCGGAGTCTTCTTCCGCCAACTCGTTTACCGATTTAATATGTTTACAAGGCACAATCAGCCAGTGCGTCGGGGCCTTGGGATGAAGGTCGGGGAAAACAACCAGGTCCCGGTCTTGATACAAGAAATCGGTTGGGACTTCCCGGCTGCAAATTTTACAGAAGACACAATCACTGGCGTTCATCTGGCGCATTTGAATGACCTTAACTTATTTTGCTTTTACAATCTCTTTTTTAATTCTTTGATAACCTTGCTCAAAGGCACAATTTCTTGAACCCCGGAATCCATCTCGCGGATGATAGTGGTATCGTCCAGCGCTTCTTGTTGCCCGAAGATTAAAGCGATTTTTGCCTGAAGCTTGTCGGCCAATTTCAACTGAGCCTTGATAGAGTCCCGGGAGAAACTTTCCGCCACCGAAATTTTATTGCGCAGCAGCTCTTCATAAAGCTTCAGTCCTTTTCTTTTCGCTAGATTGCCCAGCTGTAACAAAAAAACTTCCGGGGCCGCTCTTCCCGACACTTTTACGCCCCTTTTTTTCATCTCTCCGATAATTCTTTCAACGCCCAAGGCCAATCCAACCGCCGGTGTCTCTTTGCCTCCCAACAATTTTATCAAGCCGTCATATCTGCCGCCGCCGCCCAGGGCCAGCGATTTTTTGTCTTCTTGCTGGGGCAAAAAGAATTCAAAAACATTGCGGTTATAATAATCAAGCCCGCGGACCAAGTGGCTGTCAAGATAATACGAGATTTCCAATTCGTCCAAATAATCCAGGGTTTCCTTAAAGTGTTCCTTGCAACCATCGCAAAGATAGTCAACCATCACCGGCGCTTGAGAGATAACATCTTGACATTTTTCGTTTTTGCAATCAAGCACCCTCAAGGGGTTTTTCTTTAAACGAACCTTGCAATCGGGGCAAATCTTTTTAGTGTTGCGGCGATAATAATCAAGCAAAGCTTTGCGATACAAACCGCGGCAGTCTTTGCAACCGATACTGTTAATGTGCAAGACAACTTCTTTCAATCCTATTTTTTTCAAAAACCAAAACGCGACTTGAATTATTTGGGCGTCCAACACCGCATCGGCGGAACCAAAAACTTCAAAATCAATCTGGTGCGACTGACGGTATCTCCCGGCTTGAGGCTGCTCGTAACGGAAGATCGGTCCGACGCTCCAAAGCTTTAAGGGTTGGGAGAGAGAGAATAAGCCATGTTCAATAAAGGCCCGCGCGACACCAGCCGTAAGTTCCGGACGCAAGGCAACCTTGTCTCGGCCCTTGGTGGAGAAGGAATACATTTCTTTCTCCACAATGTCCGTTCCCAGCCCGATGCCTCTGGCAAACAATTCCTGCTCCTCAATCAGGGGCGTGTCAATTCTCAAAAAACCAAAATCAGCCGCCGTATCTTGCGCCACTTTTCTTATTTTGTCCCAATACGTTTGGTCTTGGGGCAAAATATCGTAGGTTCCTTTTGAGGCTTGGATAATTTTTTTCTTGGACATAAGATAGTAACTAGTAGCTGGGCGCCTCCATCACTTTGGCCGTACCAAATGGCCAAGCGCGCAACCAAACTTTCCCGATAATTAACTCTTTTTTTACCGGCCCCCATTTCCTGGAGTCATAACTGGCCGAACGATTGTCACCCATCACAAAATATTCATCAGCCGACAATTTCTGCCTGCCCTCAAACGGAGTAAAAATATCTTTGTTCAGATATTCGCTCTCGTTCAATGCTTGGCCGTCTGGGTGCTGTTGGCTATAGATAATAACTTTACCACCAGCCACTTCTACTGTTTCTCCCGGCAAACCGATGATTCTCTTAATGTAATATTGGGAAGGATCCAGCGGATATTTAAAAACAATAACATCTCCACGCTGGGGCGGAGAAAGTCTGTAACTAATCTCGTTTATCACCAAATATTGCCCATCGTCGTAATTAGGCTCCATGGAAGCTCCTTTGACAAAAAAAGGCTTGACCAGAAAGTAGCGCACCGAGCCGAAAATAACCAGGGCAACCAAAAAAATCTTGGCTAAATCCAAAACGAACAGAAAAAATGATTTCATATCTTTTGCATTATACCTTAATTAAATGGACTTTGCAAGGCCTTTTTTTGCCTCAATTTATTCTTTTCTAGGCCGCCAGGCCTGTGGTCAGCGAGGAATTTTTGTCTTATAATGAACGTAAATGAACAGACAGTGCCAAAGTCTCAACAAAATACTGCGAGAAGATTTACTTTGGGTTAGCAACATGAGCCTCAAGAAAAAAGCTTGGGTTTTTGTCTGCTCAACGGTTCTGCTTCTGTCTATGGCTACGCTGGGCGCGTCTCTTTTCTGGCAAAAAATATCTGGAGTCCTGGCCAAAAGCCAGGCCAATGTGTTCACGGTAGTTAACCGACAAGAAGCCACGTCAACCCTGGCAGGCACGGCTCAAGCCGCTATCACCGAAACCAAGAATATCTTGCTGGCAGGTATCCCGGGTGCCGGCAATAGCGCTCCTTTCCTCACCGACACTTTAATGGTTGCCTCAATTAAACCAGATGGGCGCATCTATCTTTTTTCCCTCCCCCGCGATTTGCTTGTTTCCCCTCCAGACACGAGCTACTACACAAAAATTAACAGCATCTTCAGCCAATTTCGCGCCGAAGGAGACCAAGTGGCCGGGGAAAAATTGGCGACCAAGGCTTCCGCAATCTCCGGCTTGGAAATAAAGAACTTCGTCGTCGTTGATCTTAGCTTGCTCAAACAAGCAGTTGATTTTGTCGGCGGAATAGACGTAACAGTTAAAGAACGGATTACCGATTCTTGTTTCCCCGGCCCTCGTGATACTTGCCTGTCCTATTCCCTGGAGCCGGGCGACTATCATCTAAACGGCGAAGAAACTTTGAAGCTTGTCCGTTCGCGTCATTCCGGCCAGGGCGATTTTAGTCGTATTTCCAGGCAGCAACAAGTTTTGGAAGCTCTAAAAAAGAAAGTGGCCGAACAAAATTTTTTCACCAATTTAAACGCTTTCGCCCAAAACATTGGCGGCTTCTTTGAACAAACAAAAACAAACCTGTCTCTGGCCGACCTTTGGAGTTTATGGCAAACCATAAAAAACACGGATTCGGAAAAAATTCATGCCTTTACCATCAGCAATCAGCCAGACAACGGATTATTGCGCAGTGGCCACTTCACTTTCGGCAACGGGTCGGTCGGCTATGTTTTAACGCCAAAAGCAGGAGCGGAGAACTACGCAGAAATTCATAATTTTATCGCGGAAATAATTAAGTGAAAAGTTTTAACTTGCGGCTTTCCGCCCGAGGCGAGTTCGCCTCGGGCGGAAATTAGAGATTAAAAGTTACAAAATTAATATGCGCGTTATAATTGGCCTGGGTAATCCCGGCAAAAAATATCAGAACAACCGACACAATCTGGGCTTTGTGATTATTGACGCCCTGACCCAAAAACTGGGCGGCAGATTTGAATTAAATAAAAAATTCCAAGCCGAAATCGCTGAGACAACCTGGCACGGGGAAAAAATAATTCTAGCCAAACCGCAAACCTTTATGAATAATTCCGGCCGGGCGACTCAAGCAATTTTAGATTTCTACAAAGAAACACCGAACAATCTGCTTGTGATCCACGACGACGTGGATATCCCCCTGGGAGAGATAAAACTGGTCATGGGCCAGGGTTCTGCCGGACACAACGGAGTAAATTCCATCATCCAGCGCTTAGGGACCAAAAACTTCCGACGCTTGCGAGCGGGCATTCAATCGGATAAACAAACGTCTTTTTGGGGCAATAAAAAACCGACTGATAAATTTGTCTTGCAAAATTTTTCTTCGGGAGAGAAAAAGAAATTGGCGGAAATCACAGAAAAAGCGGTTAGCCGACTAAACTCCTAACTTTAATTTCAACCTAAAGACCCGTCCTTAACTAAAAGAGCGGGTCTTTAGGTTTTTTTATTTTTTGTTTGGCAAGGCACTACCTGCAAGCCTCAGAAGGCGGTCCGACTAGCGGTTCCTTCCAAAATTAACAGCTACTGGCGAGAGAGTTAGGAGGGTTTTCTCTGCTTTGGCCACTCGCAGGTAGAGCGCTGCCAACAAAACTTTATCTTGTATTTGATACTGTATTATAGCAGAATAAAACATTTTGTCAAGCGTAAGGCACTTCTTTGTCTTCTCTCCGAAAAACTGGTAAAAAAACCGCGGGCGTTGCACCCGCGGCACCAATTCAGGTTCAGGCATCAAGGCCTGAACGTTTTTTTTCCGGCTCGGCCGGTTTTGGCACCGCCGGGCAGATGATAACCCCGGCGTAGTGCCCCTCCTTGAAGAACAACTCCGGCTCCTGGAGGGGCGGGAAGTTGAACCTTTTTTCCAGCGCCTCCATGAGGAGCTGGGACTCGCTCCTCCCTTCTTTTTCTCCCCCCTCCCCCGAGAACGGGATGGCCCACTTCTTGCCCATTTCGCCCATTTCGATTTCGTAGACGTTGTAGGCAAGAATCAACGTCTTCTTGCCGTCATTATCAAGGTGGAGCGTGATCCTCAGCTGCCCTATCGGCTCTTCACCGACCAGCTCCCCGGGGTCGGCCGAAACGAGCCCACCGCAGATCACCAGCAGGGCCAAGACGATCCCCACGACCACCAGAAACTTTTTCATGACTCCCTCCCTTTACCAGTTCCAGCTGCACCGCAGGTCCCGCTCTTGGCGCCCACGATGCCTCCTCGCGATAGTCGCCCGGTTTTCCAGCCAATGTTTTTTCAGCAAAAGTTTGCTTCTATTAAAAACTTTATCCTTGATTTTGTCAACGGCTTTGTGCTAGGATAGCTTAGCGTTGATCTTTTTTAAGTGAAAAGCAATCCAAATAAAAATCTGCTTGTTGCCGCCATTACCCCCCAATTTTTGGAGCGGGACGTTTTGTGGTTTCAAAAAAACGAAAAGGGCCTGCGTCAAGAAATAGCCGCGAGCACTTTTCTGGGCCGCGGTTTGATCAGCCTGGAAATAAATCAACAGGTTAATCTCTTTGAGCTTCTAAAAAAACTAACCGACTTTGGCTACGAGCGCGTCCAGACCTTAAGCGGCCCCGGAGAATTTTTACAACAAGGCGGCAGCCTGCAAATTTTCCCCGTTAACCAGGAACAACCCTGGCAAATAGAATTTAAGGGTAAAGAAATTGAAACCCTCGCGCCTCTTGGGCTTGAACGCCTCAAAGAAACGAAAACCTTCAAGCTCAAGTCAATCAAAACCGAGGGCCTGGCGCGGATCCTCAAAGAAAACGACTACGCCGTGCATCTGGATCATGGCATCGGCATTTATAAGGGAGTGATTGAAAGAAACCGGGAAAAATATTTTTTGCTGGCCTACGCCAGAAACGACAAATTACTTGTGCCGCTGAAACTGGAAGAAAAAATCTCGCCCTATGTCGGGCTGGAAAAACCGATTGTGCACCGGCTCGGCGGCAGTCTGTGGCGCAACACCAAGCGCAAAGCCAAAGAAGACACCGTTAAATTCGCCCAGCAGTTGCTCGAACTCTATGCCGCTCGCGAACAAAGCCAAGGACACGCTTTTCCTAAAGAAACTTGGATGGAGAAAGAACTGGCCGCCGATTTTCCTTATCAAGAGACGCCCGACCAAGAGAAAGCCATCGCCGAAGTTTTTTGCGATATGGAAAAAGAAGCAGCTATGGATCATTTGGTTTGCGGCGATGTCGGCTTTGGCAAGACCGAAGTCGCTTTACGCGCCGCTTTTAAAGCGGTCCTGGCTGGGAAACAAGCGGCCATTCTGGCTCCAACCACAATTCTGGCCAAACAACATTGGGAAACTTTTAAAGCTCGGCTGGAAAAATTCAGCGTCCGCGCCGCTTTGCTCTCTCGCCTTACTCCCCAAAAAGAGCAGCCGCGAATTATTGAAGATTTAAACGCGGGCAAAATTGATATAGTCATTGGCACCCATCGCTTAATCCAAAAAGATGTCTCCTTTAAAGACTTGGGACTGTTGGTTATAGACGAAGAACAGCGATTTGGAGTCAAACAAAAAGAAAAACTTAAAACCCTGAAAGCCAGTGTTGATGTTTTGAGTCTCTCGGCCACTCCCATTCCCCGGACCCTGCACTTGGCGCTGGCCGGTTTGCGCCGCATTTCGCAAATTACCACTCCGCCGCTGGGACGCCGAGCTATCAAAACTTTCGTTCTGCCCTCCAACCAAAAAATCGTCGCTCAAGCAATTAATTTTGAACTGCAGAGAGGGGGTCAGGTTTATTTTTTGCACAACCGCGTCGCCACCATTGAGGCGCAAGCGCGGCAACTCAAAAAACTTTTTCCTCAAGCGAAAATCGCCCGTATCCACGGGAGGCTCAACGAGCGGGAAATGACAAGGATTATTGACGATTTCAAAAATAAGAAAATTGATATTTTGGTGGCCACCACCATTATAGAAAACGGTCTTGATTTTCCCGCTGTTAACACCTTGCTTGTCGCCGATGCGAGCCGTTTGGGACTAGCCCAGAGCTATCAGCTCCGCGGCCGCGTCGGCCGCTCTGATCTTCAAGCCTTTGCCTATTTTCTCTATCCGGCCAAACGTTTGACCCAAAAAGCGACCCAGCGCCTGGACGCCCTGCGGGAAGCCCAAAGTTTGGGTTCGGGTTACAATCTGGCGTTGCGCGATTTGGAAATTCGCGGCGCTGGCAACATCCTGGGCCGCGAACAATCGGGGGCTCTCAATACCGTGGGGCTAAATTTGTATTATCAAATGTTAAGCGAAACGATTGAAGAATTGAGGGGGAAATAGCATCTCAGCCAATTTCTCTGACGTCAAAAAGCCTCGTTTCTTGAGACAAGTCTTAGTTTTGTTCCTTCTATCCGGCCCGTGTTTAAAAAGGTGTTTAAATGTTCCCTAGAATTAAGCGTGTTGTTTGGCACCAACCCTAAAATTATTGCGATAATTTGGTCTGTTGTTTGAATAAACATTTTCATTTCAGGAGTTTTTACAGCGGTACTCATTTTCCCAAAGTGTACCAACCTATTTCGAGCGTTTACCAACAACCGAACATTATTCCTTTGTTTATTATTAAGACTGATGCCTAAATATTTATATAAAACATAGGATATTTTAACTTCCGATTTTGTATCTTTAAGATCTTTATCCGAAAGCCACTCTCTATTTTCAATAGAGAATAATGACTCCCAAATTGTCCATGCGGTAAGGAAAGATTTTTCTATAATCTGCCATCGGATCATGTCCCTATATAAAATAAGAAAATATCCGTCATCGTATATATCCCTCCATTTGTTGGTTGAAACATGCTCTATCACCTTTTCAATTGCTGCATCAAATCCGGAAGAAACCCATTCCATGTCCCAAATAGGAATTCCGTTGGCAGTTTCCGGGTCAATAATTTCACCAGTGGCCTTGACCTTAAATTTTGAATTTAAATTTATAGACAACCTCAACTGACCGCCAAAAGCCGTATGCGGACGATAATCTTCTATTATTGGTTCCTCTCCGTTCCAGTCCTTAGCAAAAACATTTCTGCCAGTAAAAATAGAAAGAAAAAATAGAATGTCGTGAAGCTTTGTAAGAGCGGCATTTTCAAAGATCAAGGTTGCTTTTGCCTCTGTATCTGGGATACTCACTGTTGCGGTTATTTGATGGCTGCCTGTTATTTGGGTGACACTGTAATTAGGCATTAACCCGTACGCTTCGTCATAATTTGAAACTGCGTCAAAGACGTAATTACAAATATTTAACTGACGTACACCAGTAGGAAATTCTAAATTGTAAATAGATTTGTTCTCCATAATTAATAAATTTTAATTCCATACCTCTCTATGGTGGGCTATTAATCTAGCCATACTTTATAAAACTTTTTTATCATTCTGCTAATTTCATCTTATCACTTTTATCCAGCAAACAAAAAGTGCGAAAAGCAGCCCAAGCCTTGGGCTCGGACTGTTAAAAACACCCCTTTTTGAACAACTGCTTTTAATTGGGCAGGGTCATCACCTCGTGACACGCGCCCTGCGGGCATTCTTCTTCCATCATCATCCGCTGGCAAGCCCGCTGTAAAATTCTGACTCTTTGCACTATAAACCTGTCGGCCTGCTTGTTCCCTCGAATTTTTAGGCGCAGTCCCGGCCGCAGAGGCGGCAAATCCAAGGACTGGCTGGCCCGTTGAACTGGCCAGGAAACATTGTCGGAGTCTCGCAAAACAAAAGAGTCGCTATTTTTCATTTCTATAATTTGTCCCAGCAGAAGACCTTTGTTGGGTTGTTGCCAAAGATGTCTTTCCGGAAAAGTCAGATCGCAATATTGAGGAATACTGCGAGCCAAAATATCGTCCACCTTTTGCCCCAAGCCGGCGTAGAAAAACACGGCTCCCAAAGCAAAACTGGCTGCGACACTGCCGCTAAAAATAATCCAAGAACGATAACGGTAGCCGCCTTCGGTGTGCCGGAAATTATATGAACTCAACAGCCAAAAAAGTCCCAAACAAACCAGCCAGATATAGGGGAGATTAACCAGCAATAAATTCCAAAAGCTTCTGTCCACGTACAAATAGAGATCCCAATCGTTATCGGCTAACATAAAAACCACCACCGAAAAAGCCAGACTGCCAATCACCACCAAGACCCCAAAGCCCAACCACAACAAAGAGTCTTTAAGCAAAAATTGCCAGCGCGGTTTTGGCTCCAGATGCTTCTTTTTTATTTCCTTAAAAATTTTCTCGCTGATGTTGTCCATAACTTTAAAAATCCAAATTTAGTTTTTGGGCCTCTTCTTTGAATTTCTTTTTGGCCCGGCTTATCAAGGTAGCGACCGTTCCCATCGGTTTTTTCAAAATGTCGGAAATTTCCGTATAGTTTTTATCTTCCAAAAATTTCAGCACCAATACTTCGCGATATTTTCCGTCCAAGCGGGATAAAACTCTTTTAATTTCTCCCGTTTTTTCTTTCCAGTGTATTTCTTTGTTTAAGTCCAAGTCGGAAGCCAATCTGCTTAGCAGCTCGTCGTTGTCGCTCAAATTATCCGCCTGGGGCCGAGCCTTTTGGCGGCGAAAAGCGCTGATAACTTCGTTATGGGTAATACGATAGATCCAGGATGAAAATTTCAACGAAGGGTCAAAATTATTAAGATTCAAATAAGCTTTCAAAAAAACATCCTGCAAAATATCTTCGGCGTCCTGCTCGTTGGACTGGGAAATTCGGTGGATGTATCTTTTGAGCTTGGCTTCGTATCTTTGCATCAAGCACAGGTAAAAATCCTCTTCCCGCAAGGAAAGAGTTGCCAGCTCTTCGTCGGTCTTTTGTCGCAAATAATCATTATTGATTCGCATGACTATACCTTGTTTTATACGCGTTTCCCCTTCTTTTCTTTCTTTATTATATAATGCCGGCCTTGCCCGTTGTAAAGACCCGACCTTATGGCGGTTCGGACGGAAGACAATTTCCGCCTTGGTGAACTTTGGCCCGGTATTTGTTTCTTGCCGCTTGTCTGTCCGTCCCAGCGAACGGCTTGTGGGGAATAAATAAAAAAAGCGGGGGCCGCGTGTGCGACCCCCTTGGGTTGTTCCTCCAGAAGCGCGAGGCCTGTGGCGCTCCACCAGGCCAGGGGGGCCTAGGTGGTGGCGATGCTGGCCAGGACGTTGGCCAAAAGCTCCTGCTTGATGCGCACGGCGCCCTCGCCGTGCCCGATCTTGCCTTCCAACTCCGTGGCGGCGCCCACGATGATGAGGTCGCCGGTGGCCTCGTCCTTGAACACGGCCGGGCAGCAGGAGCTGCCGCCGCACCTCTGATGCAGCGGGGTTAAGTTGGTCAGGCTGACTTTCTTCTTAACGGCGCTCATAGAAACCTCCTCGCGGACCCTGCAAAGGTCCGCCGTTTTGGGTTGATTTTTTCATTATAGGCATTATCCCAAACTTGTCAAGGGCCCACTCCAAAAAACAGTTCCGCTCTTTCATTTGTATCTTCCACACCTAGGCGTGGAAGATACAAATGAATAGAAAAATAAATAATGTGTTAAAATATTTTTATGCACCCATCCGCTCAATATTTTCATGCTTTTAATTCCTTCAATGAAAAAATAGGCCCGGTTAGATTCAAAAAAATAAAAACTTATTTTGGCGACCTGCCCACCGCCTGGAAGGGTTCGGCGGAAGACTTTGTCGCCGCCGGACTGGAAGAAAGCTTGGCTCAAGAAATCGTCTTGCGCCGCCAGAATTTTGACCCCGAGACGGAACTGCAAAAAGTTTTGGACCAAAACATTGATGTTTTAACCGTTGAAGACGACGCTTATCCCCTCTTACTAAAAGAAATTCACCAGCCTCCTTTTATCCTCTACAAACAAGGCGGTTTTGAGCTACAAGACGAATTTGCTTTGGCCATTGTCGGCTCCAGAAAATTAACAGCCTATGGCCAGCAAGCCGCTACTAAACTGGCCCGAGAATTGGCGCAGGCGGGGCTGACCATTGTTTCCGGTCTGGCTCAAGGAATTGACACTTTGGCTCATCGCCAAGCGCTTGAGGTTGGCAGCCGGACTCTGGCGGTCATCGGTTCGGGCCTTGACCAGCCCAGCATTTTCCCGCCCGGTAACCGGCATTTGGCCCAAGAGATAGCGGCCAAAGGCTGTTTGCTTTCCGAATACCCACCTAAAAGTTTGGCCTTGCCGCATCATTTTCCGGCGCGCAACCGTATTATAAGCGGACTGGCCCTGGGAACCTTGATCGTTGAAGCCTCAATAAAGTCCGGCGCGCTGATCACCGCCCGCCACGCCCTGGAGCAAAACCGCGAAGTCTTTGCCGTCCCCGGGCCCATCACCTCCCCCAATTCCCTTGGCCCCAACAACCTGATTAAACTAGGCGCCAAAGCGGTTACTTGCGCCCAAGACATTTTGGACGAATTAAACCTGCAATCGCTCAAACAAAACATCCAAGCGCGAGAAATTTTGCCCGACACCAAAGAAGAGGCTCTAATTCTGGAAGTTCTTATTGACGAACCCGTTCATGTTGACAAAATAATTGAGTTGACTAAACTTGACACAGCCACGATCAACTCCGTTTTGTCAATGATGGAAATAAAAGGCAAAATTAAAAACTTGGGAGGGATGAATTATATTAAGAATTTTTAATTAGAGTTATGAAACTTGTTATCGTTGAGTCGCCGACCAAAGCCAAAACTATCCAAAAATTTCTGTCCAAAGGCTACACCGTTAAGTCCAGTTTTGGTCATGTTCGCGACTTGCCGCAAAAGGTTCTGGGCGTGGATATTGAAAAAAATTTCCAGCCAAAATACGTAGTCCCGCCCAAAGCCAAAAAGGTTGTCGCCCAGCTAAAAAAAGAAGCCGAAAAAAAAGAAGTCATCCTGGCCACCGATGAAGACCGCGAGGGAGAAGCCATCGCTTGGCACCTGGCTGAAGCCTTAAAACTTGATTCCGCCAAAACCCAACGTATTGTTTTTCACGAAATCACCAAGTCCGCCATAGAAAACGCTCTTTTAAACCCCCGATTTATTGATTTTAACCTGGTGGACGCCCAACAAGCGCGCCGCGTTTTGGACCGGCTTGTTGGTTATAAACTGTCCCCGCTGTTGTGGAAAAAAATTAAACGCGGGCTTTCAGCCGGTCGCGTTCAATCGGTCGCTTTGCGCTTGATTGTTGAACGCGAACGAGAAATTGAGAAATTCAAGCCGGAAGAATATTGGACCATTGAAGCGGAGCTAAAAAAAGAACAAGCCGAACAAACTTTTTTGGCCAAATTAGTCGCTAAAAACGGCAAAAAAATTCCCAAACTGGGGCTCAAGCAAGAAAAGGAAGCCAAAAATATCTTGCGCGAACTCAAGGAGCAGCAATACCAAGTAAAAAACATTGAGACAAAAAAAGTTTTCAGCCAACCTCCCGCTCCGCTCGCCACTAGTTCCCTGCAACAAGAAGCGGCCCGGCGATTTGGCTTTTCCGCCAAACAAACCATGATGCTGGCCCAACAACTCTACGAGGGCGTGGAAGCCGGTCGAGACAGTTCCGGTTTAATTACTTACATGAGAACCGATTCGCTTAATTTGGCGCCGCAATTTTTGGATCAAACCCAACACTATCTTAAAGAAAAATTCGGCCCGCGATATTCGTTACCAAAGCCCAGATTTTTCAAAACCAAAAGTAAGGGCGCCCAAGAAGCTCACGAGGCCATTCGCCCAACCGATATCAGCCGCGACCCCGAAAGCCTGAAAAGTTATCTGGACCCCAGACAATTGAAACTCTACCGCCTCATTTGGCAAAGAACCCTGGCCTGCCAAATGCCACCAGCCGAATTTGAAAGCCAAAATATCGCCATTGAAGCCGGCCCCTACGGTTTTCAAGCCAGCGGCAGTCGCCTTACTTTTGACGGCTTTTTAAAAGTTTACGCGCAAAAACTGGAAGACAAAATTCTGCCGCCCCTAACCGTAAAAGAAATTCTACAACTCGTTGAGCTCTTACCCAAACAACATTTCACCAAGCCGCCGGCCCGATATTCGGAAGCCATGCTCATCAAAACTTTGGAAGAAAACGGCATTGGCCGACCGTCCACCTATGCCCCCACCATCTCCGTTATCCAAGAACGCGACTACGTCGTTAAAAACGAAGACAAAAGATTCCAACCCACGGAAATTGGCCTGCTGGTCAATGATCTCTTGGTGGAACATTTTCCCAATATTGTTGATATAAAATTTACCGCCCAAATGGAAGAAAAACTAGACGAAGTTGCCGAGGGCAAAAAAAAGTGGGCGCCGCTAATCAAAGAGTTTTACGGGCCATTTGAGATAAATTTAAAATTAAAAGACAAGGAGATAAAAAAACACCAAGAGTTAACTGGGCGTTTCTGTCCGGAATGCGGGAAGGAGCTAGTGATAAAGTTCGGTCGTTTCGGCAAATTTTACGCTTGTTCCGGTTTCCCTGAATGTAAATATACCGAGCAAAACGACGCGGAGAAAAAGTTACAACAAGAATTTTCTCACGAAACCTGCGAAGTTTGCGGCGCGCCGATGACGGTCAAAACCAGCCGTTTCGGCTCTTTTCTGGGTTGCTCAAAATATCCAGAATGCAAGAACATCAAAAAGATAGAAAAAACTATCGGCGTTGCCTGCCCCCAATGCGACCAGGGGCAACTGGTGCAAAAAACCACCAAACGACGACGAACTTTCTATGGCTGTAGCCAATACCCCAAGTGCGATTTTGCTCTTTGGGACAAACCGCTGAATGAAAAATGTCCTCACTGCGGCAGCTTGATGGTGGAAAAAAACGGCCAAAAAATCTGTTCCAAGAGTTGCCAATAAAAAAATTTAGGTTCTATGTTAAAGGAACTCACCTATTCTCAATTAGAGGATAAAATCAGGCAGGTTAACCCCAGCGCCAATTTTGAATTACTCAAGAAAGCATACAGCTACGCCGAAGAGGCTCACCGGGGACAAAAAAGAAAATCCGGCGAACCTTACATTCAGCATTGTCTTTGGACCGCTTGGTATTTAGCGGAAATGCGACTGGACTCAAGCACTATCGCCACCGGGCTCTTGCATGACGTTATTGACGATACCCCCAGAACCAACGAGGACATCAAAAAAGAGTTTGGCAAAGAAATCGCCAAATTGGTTGAAGGCATCACCAAACTGGGAAAAATAAAATACCGGGGCATTGAAAGGCACATTGAAAATTTGCGCAAAATGTTCATGGCCATGGCCGAAGACATCCGAGTAATTTTGGTTAAGCTGGCCGATCGCTTGCATAATATGCAAACCCTGAATATTTTGCCTCCGGAAAAAGCCCAACGCATCGCCTTGGAAACCGTTGAAATTTTTACTCCCATCGCCTACCGTCTGGGCATCTGGGAAATGAAGGGACGGCTGGAAGACCTGGCCTTTCCCTATATCCACCCCAAAGAGTATCAGTGGCTAGTCAGCCAAGTTAAAGATAAATATGAACGCCGGCAAAAATATCTGGAACGAGTCAAGCCGATTATTTTAAAAGAATTGCGAACCGAAAAAATAGATCCGGTTGAAGTCCTCTATCGCGCCAAGCACTACTACGGCTTATTCAAAAAACTGAAACGCTATGAAATGAACTTGAACAAAGTTTATGATCTGGTAGCTTTGCGTATTATCGTGAACACGGTTGAAGAATGTTATATGGTGCTGGGGCTTGTTCATAAACTTTGGAAGCCTCTGCCCGGGAGAATAAAAGATTATATCGCCCTCCCCAAGCCCAATGGCTATCAATCTTTGCATACTACCGTCTTTTGCGAAGAAGGAAAAATCACCGAAATCCAGATTCGCACCAAAAAAATGAACGAAGAAGCCGAACGCGGTATCGCCGCTCATTGGTATTATTCTGAACAAAAAGGACTCAAAGCCTATATCAAAAAAATTGTTACTTTGCCGCCGGAGAAAAAATTTGCCTGGATTCAACAGCTGCGTGACTGGCAGAAAGAACTTGATTCCGCTTCGCCCAATGAATTTTTGGAATCTCTTAAAATTGATTTTTTCAAGGATCGCATTTTTGTCTTTACCCCCAAGGGTGATGTAATTGATTTGCCGGAAAACGCCACCCCGATTGATTTTGCTTATCACATTCACACCGACGTTGGCGATCGCACCGTGGCCGCGAAGGTTGATGGCAAAATCATCGCGCTGGACCAAAATTTAAAAAACGGCCAAGTGGTGGAAATAATTACCCGCAAAGAAAAAAATGTTAATCGCCGCTGGCTGGACCTGGCTAAAACCAGCCTAGCCAAATCAAAAATCAAGTCCTCCTTAAGAAGACAGCTTAATCCGGAAGAAGAAAAGAAACCGCCCAGCGCGGGACCGACGCCAGAAAAAACCAAATCTACGATTAGCCCTGGGAAGAAAAAGGTCAAGATAGTTCTGGGCAAGCCGGAAGTGGTAGGGCAAAAGCAAATCAAACTCAAGCTCGCCAAGTGTTGCCAGCCCAGACTGGGTGATGATATCATTGGCCTCGTTACCCGCGCCGAAGGAGTTTCGGTTCACAAAAAAAGTTGCGAAAACTTTCAAAGACTTTCTAAAAAATCGCCGCAAAAAGTAGTGCCGGTGGAGTGGCGGTAAAATAAAATCATTTTAAAACCCGCTCTTGATTAAAAGGGCGGGTTTTTTGCTGGTGGGTCTTTTTGATCTTATCTGGTGATTCTTTTGATAATCGTGTCTAGCTCTTCTTTGTCTTTAAAAGGAATGACAACATTGCCGCCAATGCCTCTTTTGGAAATCCTTACCGGACGTCCTAAAAATCCGGTCAGGTTGTCCATGTATTCTTTCACTTCGCTCAAAAAGGCCGATCTCCTGACGTGCTCCTTGACCGTTACCTGCTTGGCGCGTTCTTCCACTTCGCGCACCGTCATGCTGGAGTTCAGCATCTCTTTAAAGATTCTCATTATTTCCGCCTTGTCTTTGATGCCGGCCAGTCCGCGCGCGTGTCCTTCACTGATCTTGCCTTCAATTACGGCTCTTTGCACCTCGCCGGGCAAATTTAACAGACGGATAGTGTTGGTTACCAGCTCGCGACTCTTGCCGATTTTTTTGCCGATAGCTTCGTGAGTCAGCCCGAACTCTTGATGCAGTTTTGAAAAGGCCCTAGCCTTTTCTATAGCGTTGAGATCGGCGCGTTGAATATTTTCGATCAAGGCCAGCTCCAGTTTCTGCTGGTCGGTCGTATTGCGCACCACTACCGGCACGTGGGGCAGTCCCGCCATTTTGGCCGCTTCCAACCTGCGATGCCCGGCAATCAAATAATATTCAATGTCTTGCCCTCGTTCGTTTTCTTTGATTTTTTTGCTGACCACCAGGGGCTGAATAATGCCGTACTCTTTAATCGAGAGCGCCAATTCCAACAGTTGCCCTCGGTCTAGTTCAACGCGGGGCTGATAGGGGTTGGGAGAAATTTTATCTACCTCTACTAAAAAAACGCTCGCGTTTCTTGGCAGTTCATCCACGCCAGCCTCGGCCAAAGCCTTTTTAGATTCGGCTTGTACTTTGATTTTTATCTTCTCGTTAATCGGCCCTGACTGAACAACCGGGACAGATGACTCTTCTTTTGGCTGTTTAATCGGAATTAACGATTGTAATCCTTTGCCCAAAACTCCCATAGAAATAAACAAAAACTCAAAACTCAAAACTGACTAACAAATTCAATCCGGAATTTTGAAATTGTTCTTATACCAAATCCATTTTAATGATTTCCTCGGCTAAATCTTTGTAGGCTCGGGCCCCTTTTGACCGCGGATGATATTCTGAAATTATTTTACCATGACTTGGCGCTTCCGCCAACTTAACGCATCTTGGGATAACCGCTTCAAAAACCGGTGCCGGAAAATGTTGCTGTACTTCCTTGGCTACTTGACGCGATAACCGATTGCGTCGGTCATACATTGTCAAAAGCGCCCCTTTTATTTTAAGGTCCGTCGCTAAATTCTCGTTTATTAAAGTGACTGTCTTAAAAAGCTGACCCAAACCTTCCAGCGCGTAGTATTCCGTTTGCACCGGAATAATCAATTCTTCCGAAGCTAAAAGTCCGTTCAGGGTCAAAATTCCCAAACTGGGCGGGCAATCAATGAGAATATAATCGTAACTGGTGCGAATGCGGCTCAAGGCTTTTTTTAGCACAAACTCTCTTTCCGGTTCGTTGACCAGCTCCACGGCCGCTCCGGCAAGATCGGGGGTAGCTGGCAAAAGTTCGTAACCGGAAATTCTCGTTCTTAAAATCGTTTCTTCCGGTTTTTTCAAGCCGGCCATAACCTGATAAAGTCCGTGGTTTAATTCATCCTGGTTCACTCCCAGACCGGAAGTGGCATTGCCTTGCGGGTCCAAATCCACCAGCAAAACATGGCGTCCCAGATGCGCCAAATAACCGGCTAAATTAACCGAAGTGGTGGTTTTGCCGGTGCCTCCTTTTTGATTGACAATGCCTACAATTCTCGCCATATATCCGTTATTATAGCAAATTAAACAAATTGACAAAAGGCCCCAATTAAGGCTAAAATGGAGCAATAGTAAGCCGCGGTGGCGGCAAAGAATAAAAACGTTATTGCGAAAATGGAGGGCGAGTGGCGAAACCGGCAGACCTGCCTGCCGGCAGGCAGGCGCGCACAAAATGAAAATGCATTATTTCACCTATGCGATTAAAAGCCTGGAGAAAAATTATATCTATGTTGGGTTAACAAATAATCCTAAAAGAAGATTTTTTCAGCACCAAAACGGCAAAGAAAAAACGACTTCGCCTTATAGACCGTTCCAAATAATTTTGTTAGAAAAATTTAGCACCAGGATTGAAGCAAGAAAGAGAGAAAAATATTTAAAATCAGGTTTTGGGAAAGAATTTTTGAAAACCTTGAGTTAATTTGCCACCACCACGGCAAAGAATAAAAACGTTATCGCGAAAATGGTGGGCGAGTGGCGAAACCGGCAGACGCGCACGACTCAAAATCGTGTGAGGCAACTCATGAGGGTTCAAGTCCCTCCTCGCCCACCATTTTCGCGATAGCACGCGCACGCCTGCCCGCCTTTGGCGGGACTCAAAATCGTGTGAGGCAACTCGTGAGGGTTCAACTCCCTCCCGCGGCGCCAAATATAGTCTAGAACCAACGGCCACTCTTGTTTAAACTAAAAACCCCGCGAAGCGGGGTTTTTAGTTAAGTTCCTTCCGCTACCCGCCTAAATCCTCCCTTCCCATAGGTGGCCTCAAGTAACCGAGCTAGTTCTAAAAGTTTACCCGAAAGAGCGGCCTTGGCAAAGACCCTAAAGACATCTTCTTTGGTAGAAAACTTGCCAGGAAATCTTTCGTAGACGGACTTGATAATCATTTGCAAAGTTCTCCTGGCCTCTTTATAACTTCTCGGCAATTCTTTTTCTACCTCTTCTCCTCGCGAATTTTTCTTCTCAAATATTAAACAAATTTCGTTTATTTTTTCCGGCCATTGACTTGGTTGGTATTTTCCCGCTATGTAACGATTTCTTTTTTCCAGTTCCGGTTGCAATTCCGAAACGTCATAAAAACAAAAATCCTCAAATCTTCTGGTTAGCTCTTCGGTAATCGCTTCGTTTAAGCTGTCTAAAAATCGCTTTCCCCATTTTTTGGAATGAATGCCCAAGCCAACTCTTCTGATTTCCGCCGGCTCATTTCGCCTTGTTTCCACTGCTTGAAAAGCATGAAAATGAATTAGCTCGTGAGTAGTTATGCCCGCCTGGAACAACAGGTTATCTTTGAGTCTCTCCAGAGGCAAATTTTGTTTCAGTCCCACTCTTTGCAAAGATGGCCTATAAAAACCTTTGCTGCGAAGGGCCGATAGGGCTGAAAAATCCGACGCCTGTGCCCCTTCTTTGCTTAAATCAACAAGATGAAAGTGCTCCGGCTTTATCTCCCCCACTGGTTGCCCTCCGTAGGCGCGGATAAATTCTGGCATTTTTTTGATTATTGTTTCCAACACTCTTGTCCGCTCCGGAGTTTTTTCTATCTCAAAGCTTTCCGGAGTCTGATCAACAAATTTCTGCTGATAATGAAGATCGGCAGCTTTTACTTCGGCGGGATCGGGGCCAATAATCCTAGAAATGCCGTGCTGTCTGAAGCCCTCGTTATTGATTTGATGACGCGCCATATCCGCCAATAGCGCCTTCTTTCTTTCTTGAATCTCGTTTTGTAATTCTTGATACCTAGGTCTTTCCAGCGGGGTTATTTCCTCTTGACCTGCTCCAAGACCAAAGATAGAATCAAGAATTTCCTGGGCGCTAATTCCGCCCTTGGGTTTTTTGTCCTTTTCATTAACTGGGGAGATGTCGCCTGGTTCCTTTTCCATAAAGTCATTCTTAAAAAAAAATTATCTTGAAAAATAAACCACCAAGATTACCAGCGCTAACAAAATCCGATACCAAACAAAAATTGAGTAACTTCTTTTTTGCACCAATTTTAATAAAAACCAAATAGCGATAAAGCCAGAAACAGCGGCGCTTATAACTCCCAAAAGAAGCGGAGCGCTAATTCCCTCTTTCAAAAGATGCGGGACTTTCAAAATGCTGGCACCCAAGATAATCGGCGCGGATAAAAGAAAAGAAAACTTAGCCGCGCTTTCCTTGCGCAGTCCCAAGAAAAGTCCAGCCGCGATGGTAGAACCGGAACGAGAAACGCCAGGAATAACCGCCAAGGCCTGGGACAGGCCAATCCAGACTGACTGTTTCAGACTCACGTCTTTGGTGTGAACTTTTTCTTTACCATTGCGATCGGCCCACCAAAGAATCAAGCCAAAAACAAACATATTCAAAGCGATTAACAACGGATTGCGAAACGCCGCTTCGGCCGGATTCTCCAAAAAATATCCAAAAATAGCGCCCGGAATTGTGGCCACCACCAAAAATACCAACAGCTTGGCCTCTTTGTTCTCTTTCCAGGCTTTGGTGCCGCTAAGCATTTTAGCAAAACCGACAAACAGCTCCAACCACTGCCGCCAAAAAAAGACTAAAACGGCGAGCAGAGTTCCGGTGTGCAAAGCGACATCAAAAGACAAGCCGGGATCGGGCCAATGAAAAAACCAAGGGGCCAAGATTAAATGGGCCGAGGAGGAAATAGGCAAAAACTCGCCCAGCCCTTGGATAATACCCAGAACTATCGATTGGAAAGCAGTAAGCATAGTAATTTATTTTTAATTTTAATTTTAAATATTTAATATCTCCATCAACTTTTTTTTATTCACTGGTCCGATCCGAACAATTTTTGGTTCCTGACCGGTCAAATCAAGCACGGTTGAAGGCTGGGTGCATTTAAGTTCTCCGGCATCTAAAATCAAATCTGGTTTTAGATATTCATTTTCAAATTGCCCAATCACTTCCTCAATTTTTCGCGCCGGTTGTAAGCCGGTGATATTGGCCGAAGTGGCCGTTATCGGGCGGCCCAGAAGTTCTACCAAATATTGATTCAATTTATAATCGGGAATGCGCACTCCGATTGTCTGCCGGCCGTCGGTCAAATTGGGAGGCAGACGAAATCTGCTTTTTAAAATCACCGTCAGGGGACCCGGCCAAAGCAAGCCCGCGGCCCGCTCCAACCGCCGATCAATCATTGCTATCTTCTTCGCCATTTCCAAGTCGCGCACTATCACCGAAATAGCTTTTTCTTTGGGTCGTTTTTTAAGCTTGAATAAACGATCAACGGTGATGTCGCGCGTCGCGTCCACCGCTAAACTATAAACCGTATCCGTGGGAATTACCACCGAACCGCCTTGATAGATTGTCTTGGCCGCTTCCAACAAAGCTGTTTCTGAATCGCGCAAATTTTCCGGATTAATTTTTAAAATCTTCATAACTGGTGACAAGACTAAACAAGAATATTCACAGCTCTGCCCTTGATATAGATGAATTTTTGGGGTTCTTGGCCGGCCAGCCATTTTTTAACTTTTATTTTGGCCAAAGCAAGTTTTTTTATTTCTTCTTCGGCAATTTCCGGCGCCACTTTCAGGGTATCGCGCAACTTACCATTAATCATAATCGGTATCTCAAGCTCTTCATCGGCGACCAAGGCTTGGTCATAGCGCGGCCACTCTTCCTCAAAAATGCTTTCTTGGTGCCCCGGTTTTTCCCAAAGTTCTTCGGCCAAGTGCGGAGCAAAAGGAGCCAAAAGTTTGACCAGGGACTCATATAAATTATTTGAGATTTTTTCAGCTTGGCCTAACTCGTTAACCAAAATCATCAAAGAGCTCACGGCCGTATTCAGCTTGAAATCAGCAATGTCCTGGCCAACCTTTTTTATCGTTTTTTGACCCAACGCCAGAAGAGCTCGGCTGTCCCGGTAGTCGCTGGCTACTTTTTCATTTAACCGCCAAAGTTTATCCAGAAATTTTCTGGCTCCAATTAAACCATTGGTATTCCAAGCCACCGCCTGTGAAAAAGGCCCCATGAACATTTCGTAAATCCTCAAAGCATCCGCTCCGTACTTATCAATAATTTCGTCGGGATTGATGACATTACCCCAACGCTTACTCATTTTTCTTCCGTCTTCGGCCAAAATCAAACCCACGTGCTGGAGACGAGTAAACGGTTCTTTGTGATTAACCGCTCCAAGATCATAAAGAAATTTGTGCCAAAAGCGGGCATAGATCAAGTGCCGAGTCGCATGTTCGGCTCCACCCACGTAAAAATCGACTGGCGACCAATATTTATCCTTTTCTTCGCCCACTAGAGACTGCTCGTTGTTTGGGTCAATAAAACGCAAATAATACCAACTGGACCCGGCCCATTGGGGCATGGTGTTGGTTTCCCTTTTGGCCGCCGCGCCGCAAACAGGGCAGGGAACATTAACCCATTCCGCAATGCCAGCCAGCGGCGATTCGCCGGTGCCGGTCGGTTCGTATTTCTCCACTTCTGGCAGAAGCACTGGCAAATCTTTTTCGGGCACCGGCACTGTCCCGCATTTTTCACAATGAATAATCGGGATTGGTTCGCCCCAATAGCGCTGGCGGGAAAAAACCCAATCTTGCAATTTATAATTTATTTTTTTTCCGCCCAATTTTTCTTTATCCAGCCATTCAACTAATTTTTCTTTGGCCTGTTCCGAGGTTAAATTGTCATATTCTCCGGAGTTAACCAGCCCGCCATAATCCACATAGCAAACCTGTCCGGCTTTTATCTGCTCGTAAATTTTTTTTGCCTGGTCGTCTTGCTCTCCCAAAAAACCGTCTTTTTGCCAAGGAACGATAACGCATTTTATGGGTAGATTATATTTTTTGGCAAATTCAAAATCGCGTTGATCATGCGCCGGCACGGCCATCACCGCGCCGGTGCCATAATGCGCCAAGACGTAGTCGGCCACAAAAAGCGGCAGTTCTTCTTGATTAAACGGATTAATAACTTTTACGCCCTCTAGTTCCACGCCGGTTTTTTCTTTGGCTTCCATCCGGTCCAGGTCGGTTTTTTTCTTTGATTCTTCAACATATCTTTCTACCTCTTCCCGGTTTTTGCATTCTCTCTCCAAGCTCCAAGAGCAAGGGATGTTCCGGGGCGACAACACAATAAGTACAGCCGTAGATCGTATCAAGCCTAGTGGTGAATACTTCCAAATATTTTTGGTCGTTTGGATTTTTTGAATCAGAAATTGGAAATTTTATCGTTGCCCCTTCCGATTTGCCAATCCAGTTTTTTTGCATTTCCTTTATTGATTCTTCCCAATCTGGCAATTCTTGCAGATCTGCCAACAATCTGTCGGCGTAATCGGTAATCTTCAGTACCCACTGCCGCATCGGCTTGCGTTCAATTTCGCTACCACATCTTTCGCACTTGCCGCCCTCCAAATCTTCATTGGCCAAGCCTGTTTTGCAACTCGGACACCAATTTATCGGCTCCTTTGATTGATAAGCCAAACCCTGCTTAAAAAGCTGCAGAAAAATCCACTGCGTCCACCGATAAAAACGGGGCTCGGAAGTGTTTATTTCCCGATCCCAGTCATAAGTAAATCCAAACTTTTCCAGTTGCGACTTGAAAGCGGCTATATTTTGTTCAACCGCAATTCTTGGGTGGATTTTATTTTTGATGGCGTAATTTTCGGCCGGCAAACCAAAAGCGTCCCAACCCATGGGGTGAAGAACGTTAAAACCCTGCATCATTTTCATCCGGGCAAAAACGTCGGTAGCGATATAACCCTTGGGATGGCCCACGTGCAAACCGGCTCCGGAAGGATAAGGAAACATGTCCAAAACATAGTATTTGGGCTTTTCTTGGCTTTCCGTTGCCCGATAGATGTTTGTTTCCGCCCATTTTTTTTGCCACTTTTTTTCAATTTCTCCGTGATTATATTTTTCCATAGTGATTTTTGGGCTTTAAAAAGAAAAACCAGCGCTTATCACGTCGACAGACAAGGCAAAACGCTATACCTAATCTAGCCTATTTTTGGTTTTTTTTCAAATAAAAAAGGGGCCCCGGGGGGCCCGCCAGTTCAGCGCCTATAGCTCTCGTTGCACCTGTCCGCCTCTTCGGGCGTCGTTACCCGATAGTGGCCCCGGGGCTGCAAACTGCAGTCCAGATACCACCGACCTCAGGTCATGCCAAAGTGGAGCGTTCCTTTGCATCCCGCCTCGGGACACGGGTCGCCTTCTTTGGCGGCTTTCCACTGGGGTGAATCCTTGCTCGGCATACACCTTCCTCCGTAAAAGTTAACTTTCCCCAGACTACCATTTTAATTTTGGATGTCAAGCCATTCCTCTTTCATTTTTCCCTGCTTGTGCTAGAATTAGGCTTAATGAAAAAATTGGTTCTTCAATCATTGTTGGTTTCGGCCGTCGTCTCGGGGCTTTTTTTGTTTCCCGCCAAATTGGTTTTAGCCCAAGCTCAAAAAAATTGTGATACTCCCACCTGCGACAAAATTATTGAGTTTCCCGACGCTTGGAAAAATAATTTAACTTTGGTGGGCGTGGCCGGGGGCGCCTTGGTGGACGCCATCAACCCTTGCGCTTTTGCCGTCTTTATCCTGCTTTTTGCCAATCTCTTAACGGCCGAGGGGAAAAAGAGGGCTCTTTTTGGCGGCCTGGCTTTCAGTTTAGCGGTTTTTTTGACCTACATCGCCATGGGTTTTGGCTTACTGCAAATCTTGGAAAGATTTCATATTTCTCTGGCGGTTCTTCGCTTTGTGGGCATTTTTTCCATTATTTTTGGTTTGCTTAATATTAAAGATTACATCGGCTATGGCGCTTGGGGCTTTGTGATGGAAGTGCCCCAAAAATGGCGCCCCAAGATGAAGTCGGTCATTCGCGGCGCTACCACCGTTTGGGGGGCTTTTATCGCCGGGCTGATTGTCAGTTTGTTTTTATTACCCTGCACTTCCGGACCTTACGTGGTTATTTTAAGCTTACTGGCCAAACAAAGCTCCTACCTAATAAAAACTGGCTATATTCTTTTTTACAATGTCGTTTTTTCTTTACCGTTTGTGCTGATTACTTTCGCTATGTATTTTGGCTTTTCGGCTATCCGAGCCGAAGATTTGCGTAAAAAGAAAATCCGCCTACTTCATCTTATCGCCGGCATAATTATGGTCCTGCTGGGAATCGCCATCTTGACCGGCTGGCTGTAATCTCCCCGTTTGACAACAACGAAATGAAAATCCCCCGTTCCCGCGTTACGCGGAGACGGGGGATTTTTTATTGGTTTACTTCTTTAAGACTTTTTTAGCGATTTTTTTAATTTTAACCTCAAGAGCAAACCTAGTCTGTCAATCATCATCTTGCCATCCAGGTGGTCAATCTCGTGTTGAAAAACCCGGGCCGGCAAACCGCTAGCCTTAATTTGGCATTTCTTTCCTTGGCGATCTAAAAACTCAATTTCTATTTTATCAGGCCTTTCCAAAAAAATAAAAACGCCGGGCAGACTCAAACAACCCTCTTCCATTTCCACTTTTTTGCGACTTTTTTTGGTGATTTTGGGATTGAACAGGACGCGCAAGTCGCCGTCAACTTCAGCCACGAAAAATCTTTTCTTTACGCCAACCTGGGGAGCGGCCAGTCCCGCGCCCTTGTTTGCTCTCATTGTTTTTATCATTTCCTCAACCAACCCATCCAAAGTCAAAAGTTCCTCTTTGGCAACAGGAACACATTTCTGCTTTAAAATTTTATCACCATATCTCTTGATTATCATGCGAAATCTAACTAATGCTAAAAATGCGAAATGCAAAAAATAAAAATTTTGCGAAATCTAACTAATGCTAAATACAAAACCTACTCTTTAGCGGCGGAATTCAAAATTCTCTTTGGCTGTACAAATTTCTGATGAAAATTAACAATAATTCCTAACTTTTTGTTAAGACAAACTAAATAACGTTTAATCTGATAATAATCGCTCCTTGCCAAAAATCTTTTTGTTTTTACTTCCAAGACAATTTTATCCTCAATTAAAAAATCTACTCTATTTCTATTTTTTTCTCCTTCAAAAGAAGGGGGCAAGATTTTTTCTCTTTCATAGATAACTTTGGCGTTTTTCAGTTTTTGCTCAATACAATCGCAATATTGCTTTTCGTTCAAATAGTCACCCAGCTCCATTTTAGCCTGAAACAAAATGCCGTTTATTTGATAAGAAAGTGCTGGATATATAACTTTAGTAAAATTACTACCCTCCATAAATTATTCTTTCATTTTATTTTTGCATTTTTAGCATTATCACAAAGGTTTCGCCAAATTATTATTTTATTTTCGCATTTTTAGCATTATTACAAAGGTTTCGCTTTAGATGTTAAACAATTCTCTCGCGTTCTCAAACGTAGCTTCCGAAATCTTTTCAACCGGCAAATTTTTTATCTCCGCCAATTTTTCCACCACATATTTTACATACAAAGGCTCGTTTCTTTTACCACGAAATGGTACTGGCGTCAAATAGGGGCAGTCTGTTTCGGTCAACAGATTACCAAGGTCAACATTGCTTATAACTTTATCATAATCGCGAGCAAAAGTGATAATCCCGTTAAAGCCCAGGTAAAAACCCAGCTTCACATACCTCTCGGCTTGAGCCAGCCGACCGGAGAAAGAATGGACCACGCCTCTTAGTCTGTTCCCGTATTCCTTTTGTTTTTCTTCTAAAATTTCCAGCACGTCATTATGCGCGTCGCGACAGTGAACAATTATCGGTTTTTGATGTTCCGCCGCGAGGTTTATCTGCTCCAAAAACAATTTTTTCTGTTGTTCTTTGTTGCTGATGTTGTGATAATAATCCAAGCCAATTTCTCCCACGGCAACCGTTTTGGGATGCGAAATCAACGCCTCATATTTTTCTCGGCTAAATTCCTCTTCTCTGGTTTCAAATTCAACTTCTTCGTTTTTATCAACGCTCGTTTGGAACTTTTCCGAGCCCAGATGGATCGGGTGCATCCCGATAGCTGCATAGACTCCCCGTTCGCGTTGTTGGGCGATCTTGACCGCCCGCGCGCTGGTTGAATATTGCGAGCCAACATTAACCAGCCAAACATTATCGGCCAGGGCTCTTTTTATTACTTCTTCGCCATCATTTTTGAAGGCGTTGAAATTAACATGGGCGTGAGTGTCAATTAGCATGGGCTAAAGTAAAAAGTTGGCGAAAAATCTATTTCACTCGCGGAAACAAAATTTCCGCTTTGTTTGTTCTCAAAATTTCGCTGATTTTTTTAGCGGTTTCTGGCATTACCGGCGTCAATAGAGCGGCTGTTTGGGACAGAAACCAGAGGATTTCTTTTAGAACATCTTTTGCTTTTGTTTTATTTTCTTTGGTCAGTTCCCAAAGCCTTTCTTCTTCAATCTTCTTGTTCGCCTGCCCTACTTTTTGCCAAATCTCCGCCAAAAAACTATCGGGGCTGTAATTAACCGTCAATTTGTCCAGGCCGCTTTGGCCGGCTTCACTACCCCCGATTTCCACTTTTAGACTCTCGTTCAGTTTGACAACTCGGCTGACTAAATTCCCCAGCCCGTTGGCCAAGTCGGCATTATATTTTTCAACTAATCTTTCCATCGTCATATCCACGTCCTCGCCAAAAGTCCCTGCCGACAGCAGCAGATAACGCGTGCCGTCAACTCCGAATTTTTCCAGCAGCTCGTCAACCAAAATAACATTGCCCAGCGTCTTGCTCATCTTTTTGCCACCGGAAAGAATGTGGCCGTGAACCACCAATTTTTTAGGGAGTTCCATTCCCAAATACATTAGCAATATCGGCCAAATAGTGGCGTGTACCCGCAAAATGTCTTTGCCAATCAGTTGAACGTCGGCCGGCCACATTTCCAGAACCTGCCCCGAGCCAGTTGAGGCGCCCCAGCCAAGCGTGGTCAGATAATTCAAGAAGGCGTCCACCCAAACGTAAGTCGTGTGTTTCTCATCAAAAGGCAACGGGATGCCCCAGGCCACATTTTTTCTAGAGATAGAAACATCTTCCAATTTTTGGCTTCTCAAGAAAGATAGAATTTCTTTTTCGTATCTTTCCGGTAGAATATGGAATTTTCTACTCTCTATTTTTTTAATCAATTCCGCCTGCTTATCCGTCATTTTCAACAAATAACTTTCTTCTTCGACAACTTCCGGCTCCAGGCCGTGATCGGGGCACTTGCCCTCAACCAAATCTTTTTCGTGCAAAAACTGCTCGCAACCGACGCAATACAGCCCCTTATAGGTTCCTTTGTAAATCGCTCCTTGGTCAAACAAAATTTGTAGCGCGTCTTGTACCGCCTTAACGTGTCTTGGCGAAGTAGTGCGAACAAACGAATTATATTCTATGCCCAATTTGTCCCAAAGCTCTTTAAATTGGCCGGCTATTTCATCAGCAAACTCTTGCGGCCCTTTTCCGGCTTCTTGCGCTTTTTGCTGGATTTTTAAACCGTGCTCGTCCGTCCCCACTGACAAAAAAACCTCCTTGCCCCGCAACTTATGCGCGCGCGCTAAAACATCCGCCACCACGGTGGTGTAGGCGTGGCCCAAATGCGGACTGCCGTTGACGTAATAGATGGGAGTAGTGATATAAAATTTGTTGTCCATATTATTTTTTGATCAAAATCGCAAACTCGCCTTTCAGATTATTGGCGTCTTTTCCCAAAATTTCTTTTACTTCCCCGGAGGTTCCCCGATAAATCGTTTCAAACATTTTTGTCAGTTCTCTGCCAACCACCAAGTTCGCTTCGGGCGCCAGTTCCGCTAAAGATTCCAGAGCTTTTAAAATTCGGTGCGAAGATTCATAAATTATCACCGGATATTTTGTTTGCGTTATTTCCTCAAAAAATTTATTGCGCCGCTTTTTGTGGGGTGGAAAACCCAAGAACAAGAACTTGCCGCCATATTCCCCCGCCACGCAAAGCAATGTCGCCAAGGCGCTCGGACCAGGAATGGGAGAAATCTTCACACCTTCTTTAACCGCCGCTTCCACCAATTGCGAACCCGGGTCGGAAATCCCCGGCGTGCCGGCGTCCGTCACCAAAGCGCAAGTTTCTCCTCGCAAAATCCTGCCAATAATATAGTCTACTTTTTGCAGTTGACTGTGCTGGTGGAAGCTGACCATTTCCTTGGGAATTTTGAAAGCAAACAATATTTTTTTTGTAACTCGCGTATCTTCGCAAGCGATAAAATCGGCCTCGCCCAACGCGCTCAAGACTCGAGTTGAAACGTCATCCAAATTGCCGATAGGCGTGGCGACCACCAAAAGATTGCCCGAAATTTTGTTTTCCAGTGACTTCATTCTATAATAAGAAAAGCTCTTAATTTAATACTTTCAGCATAATACATTTAACCCAGTCAAGGCAAGAAAGATGATTTTAACTCCTCATTTGCTTATCGGCGCCGCTATCGGCTCCAGACTCCCAAGCTACGGAGGCGTTTTTGCTTTAAGCATTATTTTGCACTATCTTCTGGACGCCCTACCGCACCGCGAATATCAAATTGAAAATCTAAAAAACGGGCTGAACAAAAAATTCGTCATTGACGGCTTAAAAGTGGCTGTTGACTTTTTCTTCGGCTTGGGCCTGGTTATTTGGCTGACCCACAACCGGCCTGATTTTTCTTTTGTGATGACAGGGGCTTTGTCCGCCGCTTTGCCCGATTTTTTGATTTTTCTTTTTTGGCGCTTTGACGGAAAACTTCTCCGCGCGCTTGATAGATTCCATCATCAGGTCCATCGCCCTAAAAACAAAAAAACTCCCCTGTGGTTGGGAATTTTGACTCAAATAACCGCCGGGTTAATCGCTCTTTTTATTCTTTATCTCTAAACAGGTCGCCAAAAAACACTCCCAGCGTGGCCGCGACCGGAACCGCGACTAGCATTCCTAAAACACCATCCAGCTTGGCGCCAATCAGCAAGGCGACGATAACCACAATCGGATTAAGTCCGAGCGCTTTTTTCATTATCTGCGGAACCAAGATATAGTTTTCCAGTTGGTGAATGGCATAGTAAAGGATTGTCACAAACAAAGCCAACAGCGGCGCTTGCAAGAAAGCCAAGGCAATCGCCGGCACGGCCGAGATAATCGGACCAATGAAAGGAACAACCTCCAGCAGCCCCGCCAATAACGCCAAAATCAAAGCGTATTTTACTTTAAGCAGGACCAAGCCGATGAAGGTAAAGGCCGCGATTGAAAACATTAAAAGCAACTCGCCTCGCAACCAGGCCCCAAGCTTGGTTTCAATTCGGCTGACCAGACTGTCAACATATTCGCGATGAGCGGCCGGAGTCACCGAAAACAAAAATTTCCTTGTTCCTTTTTCCTGCGCCGCCAAGTAAAGAGAAATGACCAAAACCATGATGGCGGAAAAAAGGCCGCCAAAAAAAGTAAACGTGGTCTGAAAAATATTTGAAGCCGCTCCGCTTAACTTGCTATTCAGGCCGTCAACAAAATTTGAAAAATAAACGCTATGATACTGCTGCAATGAACCTTGGCTAAAGCCAAATTTGTTTAAAATCTCGGGTAAACCCAACGCCAGAGTTTTAATCTGGACAGCCAGAGGCGGAATAATCAGATAAACAACCCCGACAAAAACCGACAAAATGGCCACGTAAACAAACGCGACCGCCAAGACCCTGTTCACGCCTCTTTTTTGGATCCAGCTGATCGGCCCATTGACTCCGGCCGCGATAATGACCGAGAAAAAAAGCAAAATCAAAACATCGCTGACCAGATATAAAAATATCAACCCCAAAACAATAATAACGAAACGAAACAAGGTGGAAGTGGAGATGTCAATTTTTCGCGTCATAAATTAGATTTTTAAAATTTTTTCAAACGCTTTTTTGTCTTGATGCGGACCAATCAAGGCCAAGTTCAGCCCCCTGTTCACAAAATACTTTTTGGCTACCCGCTTGATGTCATTGACGCCCACTGCCTTTATTTTGTCAAACATTTGTTCCGGTGTCAAAATTTTATTCTCCAAAAGTTCCTGTTTACCCAAAAAACTGGCGGTAGCGCTTGAGCCTTCCAACGCGAGCGCCGAGCTTCCGATGAAATTGCTTTTTGCGGTCTCAACCTCTTTTTTTGAAAATTTGCCGTCTTTTATTTTTTTAAACTCGTTTAAGATTATCTTCACCACTTCGGGTGTCTTATCGTTCATGATTCCGGCTTGAGCCCCGATTGAGCCGCAGTCGGTGTCAAAATCAACAAAAGAGTGGATGTAATAAGCCCAACCTCTTTTTTCTCTGATTTCCTGAAAAAAGCGTGAACTCATATACCCGCCCAAAAGTCCGCCCAGAACAGCCAGGGCGAATCTGTCTTTTTCTTCTTCGGGCCTTAGGCCAACCCCGCGAAAACCGACCAACAAGTGGGTCTGGTCCGTTTCTTTAAAACCCAAGAGAAGCTCCGGCTTTTGCTGCCCGTTTTTCACTGGCAATTTATTTTTGGCTTGCCCGCTTCCCAGCTGGCCGAATAATTTTTCCAGCTCCGCCATGATGTTTTTTGCTTGCGAAAAGTTTCCCGCCACGACAACCAAACTACTTTTTGCCTTATACTGGGAATTTCTATAGTCCAAAATTTCTTTTCTGGAAATACTTTTTATCACCTTTTTCTCTCCTAAAATAGTTCGGCCGGCCGGCTGATCCCCGTGCACAATTTCATTCCAAAGATTAGTGACTTTTTCCATGGGCAAATCTTCATACATGTTTATCTCTTCCAAAATTACGCCTCTTTCTTTTTCAATTTCTTTTTCCGGCAACAAAGAATGAATAGCAATGTCGGAAACAACGTCCAGGGCCAGCAATAAATTTTGATAGTTGCTTTTGACATAATAGCCGGTGTATTCCTCGCCGGTAAAAGCGTTTATCTGGCCGCCAATGGCATCAATTTCCGCCGTGATGTCTTTGGGATTGGGCCTTTTCTTTGTTCCCTTAAAGGCCAGGTGCTCCAGAAAATGCGACACCCCATTTATTTTCTTTGTCTCATACTTTGAACCAGTGCCAATCAAAAAAAGCACCGTGACCGTCTCGATGTTTTCCACGGGCGCCAAAATGACCCGCAAACCGTTTTTTAAAACGTGTTTTTCAAATTTCATAAAATGCTAAAATAAATGTAGACACTATGCCAAACGCACAAAAGGCGAAAGAGTTTCGCCTTATTTTTCCTCCCAGCGATAAGCGATTTTGGCGTCAACACGAAATTCATTAATCTGACCGTCTTTAACATCAACTGTCTGATTGACAACGTGTGCCCCGCTAACTTTTTTTCCGGCTCTTATTTCTCTCTCAATGATTTGACGCAAGGCGTCTTCAAAAGAAGTTTCTGACGTTCCAACTACTTCGCGAATTTTTATGATCGCCATAGGGCAAAATTTTTAATTTCCAATTTTTAATTTCCGAACAACGGCCAAGCAACGCCGTGTTTCAAGCCTTAAAAATTAAGAAATCGTTTGAAAAAATTAAAAATTATCGCAATTTTTCTTCCAAATATTTCTTTAATTCTCCAACCTTCACTCGCTCTTGTTTCATCGTGTCTCTGTCTCGCACCGTCACGTCGTTGTCCTCCAGACTTTCAAAATCAACCGTCACGCAAAACGGCGTGCCGATCTCATCCTGCCGACGATAACGTTTGCCGACGTTGCCATTGTCGTCAAATTCGGTCGCATAGTTTTCCTTCAGCAGGGTAAAAATCTCTTTGGCCTTGGCTACCAGTTCCGGCTTATTTTTTAGCAAAGGGAACACCGCCACTTTGTAAGGAGCGATGTTCGGCTGAAATTTTAAAACGACTCTCGTCTCTCCGTTTTCCAGTTTCTCTTCGTTATACGCGGTGGCCAGAATCGCCAAAACAGTTCGGTCCACGCCAAAAGTCGGTTCAATCACGTGGGGAATAAATCGGCGATTGGCGCTGTCGTCAAAATATTCTAGATTTTCTCCCGACATTTCTTGGTGGCGCGACAAATCGTAATCGGTGCGATAGGCAATAGCCCAAAGCTCATCCAGCCCCCAGGGAAATTGATATTCAATGTCAATGGTTCGCTTGGAATAGAAAGCGCGATCTTGGTCATCGATTTCGTGATTATAAAAGTTTTCTTTGGGCAAACCGATTTTTTCGGCAAAGCCATAAATATAATCCACCCACCCGTTAAATATTTTATTCCAGTCGCTATCCGGGTTGATAAAATATTCAATCTCCATTTGTTCAAATTCCAACATCCTGAAAATAAACTGGCCGGCGGTGATTTCATTACGAAAGGCCTTACCCATTTGTCCGATGCCAAAGGGAATTTTTTTATTGGTTGAATTTAAAACGTTTTTATAGTTTATAAAAATCGCTCCCGCGGTTTCGGGCCGCAAATAAGCTTCCAGCGCGTCTTTTTCCACCGGGCCGATAGCGGTTTTAAACATTCCCGAAAACATTTTTTGCTCGGTAAACTCACCGCCGCAATCGGGGCACTTGGACGGGTCTTTCAGCTTGTCGGGCCGAAACCTTTGGTGGCATTCCTTGCACTCCACCAAAGCGTCTTTAAAATTGCTGACATGGCCGGAAGCCTCCCAAACTTTGGGATTTAAGATAATATTGCCGTCAATGCCGGTCATATCTTCGCGATCGCGCACAAAATATTTCCACCAAAGTTGTTTGATGTTGTTTTTCAGCTCCGCGCCCAAGGGACCGTAGTCGTAGGAATTGGCCAATCCGCCATAGATTTCCGAACCCGGAAAAACAAAACCGCGACGCTTGGCCAAAGAAACAATTTTTTCCATTTGATTTTGGTTTTTTTCACTCATATCTTCTAATTTTTGGGACTAAAAAGCTCGTCCCAAACACACAATCAAAAATTATCTGTTCGGGACGAGCTTTCCAACCCGCGGTTCCACCCGAATTCCCTGCCTTATAAAAGACAGGGCTCTCTTAAAATTTTTCCCGAAGGAGCCAATCCCTTCAGACATCCACCGCCTTTATTTTAGGCCAAAAGGAATCTTGAGTCAACTTTTGTTTGATAAAGACTAAAAAAGAACGAGTTCTATAAAGGCCCGTCCTTGGGCTAGTCTTAGTCTTTTTTTTCTCCAGCCTTACTTCAGGGCTCCAAAGCCTTCATCAAATCCAAATAAAACTTAAGGTTATGGAGTGTTCCCAGGCGCAAAGCCAGGGGTTCTTTAACCGCAAAAAGATGCCGAAGATAAGCCCGGGAATAATTCCGACAAAGCGGGCAATCGCACAGCGGATCAACCGGCAAAAAATCTTCCCTATATTTTTCATTATTAATATTTATCGTAGAATAAAAAAGATCTTTGTTATTGGAAATTTCAGCCAAAGACTGATCCGCCTGGGGCGGAGTTTGGAAATTTGAAATTAGAAATTCGAAATTGTTCTTCCGCAGGAAAAGCCGCCCGTGCCTTCCTTCGCGCGTCGGAATGACGCAGTCAAACATATCCACGCCCAGCTTGACCGCTTTGACAATTTCTTCCGGCCGACCCAGCCCCATCAAGTATCGCGGTTTATCTTCGGGTAAAAGCGGCAACACCCATTTTAGAACTTCCCAAAAATGTTTTCGCGGTTCGCCCACCGCCACTCCACCGATGGCGTAACCATCCAAATCAATATTCAAAATCTGCCGAGCCGACTCTTCCCGCAAGTCTTTATAAATTGACCCCTGAATAATGCCGAATAGAAGAGGTCTTTTTTCTTTTGGCAATTTTTTTGTTTTTTGGTCAAAGTATTTTTTGCAACGCTCCGCCCACCTGGTCGTCAGTTCCAGTGACTTTTTGGCATAATCATGGCTGCAAGGATAGCCCGGACATTCGTCCAAACACATGATAATGTCGGACCCCAAATCCAGTTGAACTTGGATTGACTTTTCCGGCGTTAAAAAATGTTTGCTCCCGTCAATCGGATCGGAGAACTCAACCCCTTCTTCGCTCAATTTAACTTTGCTCCTCTTATTGCCTTCTTTGATATTTTTTCTTTGTCGGTCACCCAGCGAAAAAACCTGGAAACCGCCGGAGTCGGTTAGAATCGGTCCGGGCCAATTCATAAATTTGTGCAAACCGCCCGCTTTTTTTATCAAGTCGTTCCCCGGCCGCAACCACAGGTGGTAGGTGTTGCCCAACACTATTTGCGCTCCCAAATTTCGCAATTCCTCCGGGTTCAAACTTTTTACCGCTCCTTTGGTGGCGATGGGCATAAAAAACGGGGCTTTAATTTCCCCGTGTGGTGTCTGCAATATTTTAGATTTTTTCTGCTTCTTTTTGCCGGCAGTCATAAAACTATTCACTTATATTATAAGCGCTTCTGTCCATTTTGGTATCATTAAAAAGCTCCGTCGTCAAGGCATCGTTTTGGCTACTCAAAGAGGCTCCGGTAAAAGTATCTTTGGCAGAGAAGCTTGATTTTTGCAGCAATTCAGCCGGCCGACCCGCCTGGATGATGGATGGGGTTAAAGCCACCTGAAAAATTGCTTGCCTGGCCGGCGTCAGAAAACCGGTGCCGGCATTAAGGCCGCCCACCTGCCAAGTGATTTTTCTGGTAGAAGAATCAAAAGATATTTTTTCGCTACCGGGAGAGGTTGCGCTCTGCCAAGCGACATTGCCCGGCAAAAATGCTTCCACCTTGGTGTCAGACAAATTATTGGAAGCGTTGGTTAGGCTCCAGTAAATCGTGTAGGTGGTCGTCTGCCCGACTTTGGGCGGCAAAGGGCCGGAGTTGGCGAAAGTCTGATCATAAAAATATCCTCTGGTTTTTAACTCATAAAAAGAATTCAATCTCACTTCTAAAATATTTTCACTGCCCAGTTGCGTCCCCAATAAAGAAAGAGGGACGTTGGGAGAAGTGATTTTTGCGTCCGTTTTAATCGTCAATTTACTGTCTTTGGAGCTATTTATAACCGGTTTGTTCTTGACCAACACTCTGAAAGTAACGGTCCCCTCCTGTTCTTTGTCCAAAGAACCCAGGGCGTTTACCCCTTCGTTGGTCCAGGTGACCGTATTGGTATTGCTGTTAAAAGATCCTTTATCAACGTTAAGCGATTTTAAATCCAAAACCGCGGAATCAAGCTGAACGCTCACGGTTACCCCGTTAATCAACTCCTTGCTGGTATTTTTGAAAGTCAGATCATATTTTAGTTGCTCTCCCCAGTTGGCCGTATAGCTTGATGACTCATTAACTTTTTGCGTGATAGAGAGCGGTGCTTGGGCGATTTGGCTTGACTTTAAAGTCCTGGTCAATTCCGTGAATTGCCCGTTTCTTTCCACTCCCAAGATTGCTTCAAAAGACTTGACTTCTCCGCCATCGCCGTTTAAAACACCGGAAATTTTTATCTCCCCGCTTTCTCCGGCTGAAATTTGGTCAAATTTCCAAATAATTTTTTCCTCGCTGGGATCGGGCAGCGCCTCTTGAAAGGTAAAGCCGTTGGGATATTTAACAATCAATTTCAAGTCTTTGAAAGCGATGGATGAATCGTTTAGATAGTTCAAGCTCAAATTAACTTTTTGGCCGCTCACAATGTTCTCCGGCAAGTTAAGACTCAAAATCAACGGCACGGCCACAATAGCCGTTTCCGCGCTGGCTTCCGCTTCGTAAAGAGAGTTGATGTTTTGAGGGCGGAAAGAAAGTCGGGCCTTGATTTCTTTGGTGTCCCCCTTCAAGCCCGTTAACTGAACTTTGAATTCTTCCTGCTTTTCTTCGCCCACTTTGATTGTTCCGAGGGTTTTTTCCACAAAAAGATTTTTTTGTTCTTGTTCCCCTTCAACGATTGACCCTTGTGGAAAGTAGAAGGTCAATTTCACGTCCTGTAAGTCAACTTTATTTTTGTTACGATAGCGCACCACGTAATTAACCGTTTCGCCGCTGACAATCTTTTCGGGTCCATACACGTTTAATTCCAGATTTTTTTTGGCAAAAGAAAAATAGCCATAGAAAAAAACCGCGGCCGCGGCCAAAAGCAAAACTCCCGCCGTCAGCAAACCGTAGAGACGGAATTTTTTATTGCCAAGCAGAGCGAGCAACTTGTTGCTTTTGGGGGTGGCAATGCTTTCTTCCCGCCATTGCTCGGCACTGATTTTTTCGCTGATCTTGCCGGGCTGGTATTCACCGGGAGCTTGCGGTCTTTCTTCAAAGGTGGCTCCTTCTTTATAAAGCCGCTTGCGCAGTTCTTCTAGGTCCATAAAATATCAAGACTAGTGAGTTATTTCTTATATTTTATAATACTTTGGCCTAATAGTCCACTTCAAGCCAGGCTTGATCTTTAATTCAGGATTTCAAATGTTTGAAAATTAAAAATTAGAAACAGAGGAATTTCCGCCGATTATTGCCAAGGGCGCCCTTTTTCCTCTATACTAACTAAAAATACCCTTAATGATCCTTGTCTTATGCGTCAATCCCAACTTTTCACCAAAACTCAAAAACAGGCTCCCAAAGACGAAGTTTCCCTAAACGCCCAGCTGCTCATTCGGGGCGGTTTTGTGGATAAAGAAATGGCCGGGGTCTATTCTTTTTTGCCGCTGGGTTGGCGGGTTCTCAATAAAATTATCGCCATCATCCGCCAAGAGATGAACGCTATCGGCGGGCAAGAGCTTTTTTTAACCGCCTTGCAGAATCCGGAGCTTTGGAAAAAAACCAAGCGCTGGGACGATGAAGTGGTGGACGACTGGTTTAAAACCAAACTTAAAAACGACAACGAGCTGGGGCTTTCTTTCACTCACGAAGAACCGCTGACCAACCTGGCGGTCAAACACGTTGGCTCATACAAAGACCTGCCCAAATACGTCTATCAATTCCAAACCAAATTCCGCAACGAATTGCGCGCCAAATCCGGCATTTTGCGCGGCCGCGAATTCATTATGAAAGACCTCTATTCTTTCAACGCCGACCAAGCGGGATTGGACGCCTTTTACGAACAAGCCAAAGCGGCCTATAAAAAAATCTTTGACCGTTGCGGCATCGGCGAAAAAACTTTTTTGACCTTCGCTTCGGGCGGGTCATTTTCCAAATACAGCCACGAATTTCAAGCCGTCTGCGAGGCCGGAGAAGATTTAATCTACATCAGCCAGAAAAAAAATATCGCCATCAACAAAGAAGTCCACAACGACGAGGTTTTGGCGGACTTGGGGCTGGAAAAAGAAGCCTTGACCGAAGCCAAAGCCATTGAAGTCGGCAACATCTTCAAACTGGGCACTAAATTTTCCCAAGCCTTGGGACTCAAGTATAAAGACGAAGAAGGCCAAGAGCAAAACGTGGTAATGGGTAGTTACGGCATCGGCCCGGGTCGCTTAATGGGCACGGTGGTTGAATTAAACAATGACGAACGCGGCATTGTTTGGCCCGAAGCGGTCGCCCCTTTCCGAGTCCACCTGCTTCAGCTCGGCGACACGCAAAAAGAAGCCGAGAAAATTTATCATGATCTCCAAGCGCAAAACATTGAGGCCCTTTTTGATGACCGCGATACCACCCCCGGCCAAAAATTCGCCGATGCCGATTTGATCGGTATTCCTTATCGCCTGGTTGTTTCCTCAAAGACCTTAGAAAAAAATTCCGTTGAACTCAAAAAGCGGAGCGAAGAAAAAACAGAGCTGGTTAAAATTCCAGATGTTGTTAAATATTTTGAGTGCTAGAGCTTTTGCCTAATACGCGGGGTTGGGTAAACAATACGAAAGTACTTCGCGTATAAACAAGTTAGGTAGAAATTCAAAAATTCCCCATGAACATTGAACAAGACTGGGTAAATCCCAAAGTTGGGGTAAAAGACAGCCCAATCAGCGGAAAGGGTATTTTTGCTGATGCCAATATTAAACGAGGTGAAAAAATCATCGTCTGGGGTGGTGGATACACTAATTCAATTGGCGCAGAAGAAGCAAGAAAAAAAGGCAAACTAGTAATGCAATGGGACGATGATCTTTACAGCATTGAAGACTCAGGAAACGACAACGGATATTTCGTTAATCATTCCTGCGACCCAAATGTGTGGCTGCTAGACGCATATACTCTAAGCACAAAAAGAGATGTTGAGGCGGGCGAAGAGCTTACAGCTGATTATGCAACGTGGGAAGCGAACGAAAATTATTTATCAAAATGGAATTGCAAATGCCACTCGCCCTTATGCCGGGCCAAAGTCACCGGAAAGGACTGGAGAGACCCAATACTGCAAGAACGCTATAAAGAACATTTTTCACCTCTCTTGAATAAACGTATTCAAAGATCGAAAAAATAGTAAATATGCCGCGGTGGGAATTTTTTGAACATCGCACAACACGGCATATCTGGTTCGCAAGCTAAATAAAAAAACGTCGCCTTGCTTTAGAAGCTTGACGACGACGAGGTCGAAACATCAGGGCCGCTATAGATACGGCCGCCGGGTGGACCCGCAGCGCCACCGGGCATACGGACTTCGTCCGTATAGAACTGCATCGACCTTCGTATTACTTATACTAGCGGAGAAAAATAGCATCTGTCAATGCGAATCCCGGGAGTTTCGCGCAAAGCTTGGCCTTTTGTGAAATCATGCAACGTTAGTTAAACTATAAAACCGCCCAGAGGCGGTTTTATAGTTTAACCCAAAGCTCGCGTCTTTTGTTTAACCCTACCAGCCTCCGCTTGAACCTCCGCCGCCCGAGCCGCCTCCGCCAAAACCGCCAAAGCCCCCGCCCGAGCCGCCTCCAAACCCGCCGCCGCCAATCCACCAGGGATAACTGCGACCGGACGCTTTGGCCTTTGAATAACTGCGCGAAACGATAAAGTCAAACAAGAACCCAAAAGGAATTAAAATAGCGATGGAAATAAGCCCGAAGAAAACAAAGCCCTTAATCAGCCCGATAATCACCCCCGCGATTCCACCGATAACTCCTCCGGCCCACCAAGTTTTGCTCCGCCCTAAAAGACTGCCCAGCCAAACAAAACCGAAAACGACCAGCCAAATTACCCACTCAATCGTTTTTAGGCTCGTCTTGCCGGGACTAGTTGTTTTTTCTTCGGGGACATATTCGCCTTTAGTGGCGGCAATAATTTTGTCCGCCGCGCCGTTAACGCCGGCATAATAGTCGCCTTGTTGGAAAGCCGGCTTCATTTCGTTGTTAATAATCCAAGAACTTTGGGCATCCGTCAATGCACCCTCCAAGCCATAGCCGACTTCAATCCGCATTTTTTTATCCTCCAGCGCCACCAGCACCAAAATGCCGTTATCTTTTCCTTTTTTGCCAATGCCCCACTGCTTAAAAAGCTCTACCGCAAAATTATCAATGGTATCGCCGTTGAGGCTCTTAATCGTCACAACGGAAATTTCGTTGCTGGAGTCCTTCTCAAAAGCAGCCAGCTTTTGTTCTAGTTTATTTTTCTGATCGGCGCTAAAAACTCCGGCGAAATCATTGACAAAACCGCTCGGAGAACCGGGGCTATAATAAGCCAAGGCTAAAGAAGCGGGCGCTAGCAAGATAAATGCCGCCAGAATTATTTTTTTGAGAAAATTAAACACAGAGCCCAGTTTTTAATTTTAAATCAATTTTAAATGACTTAATTTCCAACAATGCCGTTTCGGACCTGACTAATCGTTTTTCATTTAAAATTTAAAATTGGAAATTTAAAATTTTTGTTAGAATTTCACACTCGGCGCATTCTCCGCTCCTCCAGCCGCTTGAAAATATTTTTTCTCCGAGAAACCGAACATGGAAGCCAACCACTTGGCCGGCACTCTTTTAATCATCACATTAAAGTCTTTAGCCGTGTCGTTGAACCTTTTTCTCTCAACCGAAATCCTGTTTTCAGTTCCTTCCAGTTGCGCCATCAAAGTTTGCACGTTTTCAGCCGACTTTAACTGCGGGTAGTTTTCCATCACCACCAAGAGCCGGGAAAGGGCGGTTTCAACTTGCGTGGCCGCTTGCGCTTTGTCGTTCACGGTGGCGGCACCGGCGTATCTGGTTCTGGCTTCCGCCAAATTGTTAAAAATTGTTTGCTCCTGTTTCATTACCCCCTTAACCGATTCCACCAGATTAGGGATTAGATCCAAGCGCCTTTGGTATTGCGTTTGCACCTGCGCCCAGGCGTTATCCACGGTTTCGCTTCCCGTCACCATGCGGTTATAGGTCATCCAGGTGTATCCTCCCAGCACCACGACGACGATTAAAACGGCTAACAAAATTTTGTTCATACTTTTGTTTTTTCGCCCGAAGGCGATTTTAATTAATTATTAGTGTTAATTATTAACGATATTTAATTTTAGCACAAGGCGGTTTGTCAAGTAAGCACCTCTTGCAAAAATTTATGGCTTTTGATTTCTTCCCCAGCTAATTCATTGATTTGTCTTAACAAATTCTTGCCGGATGAATCATAACCCAAAACTTCCAAAATTCTTTTTTCAAAAGCAACCTTGATTTTCTCCGGCGCGTAATTTTTGTTGTTAAGCGTTTGAAAAACTTTGACGATAAATTGCCACGCCTCTTCGTCTCTTTCGGGAGCAACGATTGTTTTATCCAGCGTCTCGGCGATAAAAAAGGCCAGAGCCAGCCGGCGCACATCCTCAAAAACGGTCGCGAAATACTCAATGGTTTCCGCTCCGGCCAGAACATCGGCCCAGGTTCTGCTCCGCACCAGCAAAAAACTGTTATGCGAAAAAGGCTCCAAAAACCCTTTCAGCTTTGATTCTTTTTTGCGTACCCCTTTGGCCTTGACATAGATTTTGCCACGGTTGCGCGTATAGACGGTCAAAATGGCGTCAACGTCGTTTGACTGCTCTTTATTCAAAACAATGCCTTCGGTTTTATAGAGAAGTTCTTTGCTAAACATAGACCAACTTAGGCGGAAAAACTGAAAAATAAAAGCTAAAAAGTAACAGGAGAAAGACTACTTTTTAATCCCGACTTTAATCACGCCGCTGTTAACCTTAACCTCGCTCACGACATCATATTGGCCTGTCTCTTCAAACGCACCCGTTTGTTTAGCTCGCCAAACGGAACTTTGTTCATCGGCAAAAATAGATTTGTCGCTCAAGGCCAAAATGCTCACCGTGTCTTCGGGCTTAAGCCCCAGCTCTTTTCTCATTTGGGCGTAGTGGCGCTCCACTTCTCTTTTTGTCCCCTCCTTTTTTAACTCGTCGGTTATCTCCAAGTCCAAATCAAAATTCTCGCCTGTTTTAACTTCTTTGACATTAATCTCGTCAGCAACCAGGGCCAGCAATTTTTCACTTAATTTTACTTCAACGGTCAAACCGGCCAAGGGCTGACGAATTTTAATGCCAGCTTCGGCGCGTTTGGCCAAGGCCCTAGCCACGACTTCTCGCGCCAGAATCATTTCTTTTTCCAAGTCTTCGTCAATTAAGTTTCTATCGGCCACGGGGTAATCAGCCAAATGCACCGACTCTTGGTCTTTTTTCGCTCTCAAATTTTGATATATTTCCTCGGTGATAAACGGAGCAAACGGCGCCAGCAGTTTGACTAACCCCAGCAAAATAAAATGCAGAGTTTGGGTCGCTTCTTCTTTTTCTTTTGCGTCTTTGGGCCTTTGAAAACGTTCTCGCGAACGGCGAATATACCAATTGGAAAGCTCGTCAATAAAGTCTTCAATCAAGCGCGCCGCGCTGACAACGTCGTATCTCTCCAGGTGATCCGTTACAGTCGCCGTCAAAGAATTAAACCTGGAAACAATCCAACGATCAAGCAAATTCTTGGATTTTGTTTCGCTCGATTTGAAGTTTTTATTTTGGTAGGTTCGCAAAAACATAAAAGAGTTCAGCAGCGTTCCAAAAATTCTCCTGTTTTTGTCCAACACGTCTTTGGTATCAAACCGCTTGGAACCGCCTGCCTGATTAACCGTGTATAAATACCAACGCAACGTGTCGGCGCCGAATTTTTCGCACATCTCCCACGGGTCAACCACGTTGCCTTTGGACTTGGACATTTTTTTGCCTTGAGCGTCCAACACGTGCCCCAAACAAATTACGTTCCGATAAGGCGCGCCGTCTTCCACCACCCCGCAATGTTCCATCAAGGTAGCAACGGCCAGCAGGGTATAAAACCAACCGCGGGTTTGGTCTATGGCTTCACAAATATAGTCGGCCGGATAGTGATTTTTAAACTTGACCGCGCTGTCTTCTTTTTGCGGATAACCCCATTGCGAAAAAGGCATGGAACCCGAATCAAACCAAACATCCAAAACGTCTTTTTCTCTTTGCATCTGCCCGCCGCACTTGCAAGCAAGCTTTAAATCGTCAAGATAGGGGCGGTGCAAGTCCAGTTCATAATTTTGATTATGCGGCAGGGGCGCAAAGTCAATCTCTTTAAACTCGGCGTTTTCCAAAAAGTTTTCTTCGCCGTTTTCCAGGTGGACTAAGGCAACAGCCTCTTTGGGGTTAAAGCCTTGCGACCCAGATTCCATCAGCCAAAGAGGAAAGTTGTGGCTGACCACCAGAATATTCCGGTTTTTATATTTTTGCTCCAGCTCATAGATAAATTCGGTCACCCGATTCTTGACCCGGTTTAACGTCTCTCCGTTTTCCGGCGCCAAATTGAATCTTTCTTCCAGACTGGTAAAATTTCTGTATTCCTCGTCACTTTGGCCGTCCAATACTCCGGTAAAAATTTCTCTTAGTCTTTCGTCAAAAACAATTTTATTTTTATCCATCCCCAACGCTTCAGCCGCCATTTCGGCTGTTTGTTTGGTCCGCAAGAAATCTGAGGCGAAAATTAAATCTATTTTTTCTTTAGTCAGTTTGGCCACGGCTTGTTTCACTTGTTCTTGCCCCGTCTCGGTTAAAGCCAGATGATTGGTCTTAATGTTGCCGTTTAGAACATTTTTAATGTTGTTTTCAGCTTGTCCGTGACGCATCAAAAAATATTTGTTACCCGAAGACACGACTTGTTTTTTCAGTTCTTCCGGAGAACCGATCATTTCCTGCCAGCCACATTGTTCGCATTGCCAAACCGGCAAAGGAGTTCCCCAATATCGTTCCCGCGACAAGGCCCAGTCCTTGGCTTCTTTGATAAACTCGCCGAAGCGCCCATCTTTGATGTGGGCCGGTTCCCAATTAATTTTTTGGTTGTTGGCTACTAGCTCCTTTCGTAATTGAGACATCCTGATAAACCAAGATTCTTTGGCGTAATAGAGCAGGGGACTGTCGCAACGCCAGCAAAAAGGATAGTCGTGCTCATATGGCTCTTCTTCCAAAAGCAAATTTCTTTTTTTCAGATCTTCAATAATGTCCTCATCTGCTTCTTTAACAAATTTGCCCTCGCCCGGGATGCCAAAGCCCGACATAATAATGCCTTCCTTATCAACCGTATGAATGACCGATAATCCCTCTTTCACGCCCACCGCCATATCGTCTTCGCCGTAAGCAGGAGCCAAATGCACAATGCCGGTGCCATCTTGCGTGGAAACAAAATCCCCGGCCACAACCTCCAGATCGGTTTCTTTTTGGTCGGGGTTTTTGAAAAGAGGTTCGTATTTTAAATTAAGGAGTCCTTCGCCTTTCAGCTCTTTGATTATTTCGCCTTCAGGGCTTATCGCCTCAAGCCTGTCTTTGGCTAAAATAAAAAATTCCCCTGACTTCTTATCTTTGACTTGGCAGTAAACTACTTTTGAGTTCACCGCTAACCCCACGTTCGCCGGTAAAGTCCAGGGCGTGGTCGTCCAAACCAGAAAATAGGTATTTGGTTCCCCCACTACCGGGAATTTCACGTAAATGGAGTTTTCCTTGACTTTCTTATAACCCTGCGCCACCTCGTGGCTGGAAAGGCTGGTGCCGCAACGCGGACAGTGCGGCACAATTTTAAATCCCTTATAAATTAATTCTTTGTCCCAAACTTTTTTCAGAATTTGCCAAATGCTGGTTATAAAATAGTTTTCGTAAGTGACATAGGGATCTTCCAAGTCCACCCAGTAAGCGATTCTTTGCGTCAACTTTTCCCATTCATCCTTATAACGCCAGACGCTTTCTTTGCACTTTTGATTAAATTTCTCAATGCCGTATTTTTCAATGTCTTTTTTGTTTTTCAGTCCCAACTCTTTTTCCACTTGCAATTCCACCGGCAAACCGTGAGTGTCCCAACCGGCTTTGCGGTCAACAAAAAAGCCCTGCATTGTTTTAAAACGTGGGATAATGTCCTTGAACGCCCGAGCTTCCACGTGATGAATCCCCGGCCGACCGTTGGCTGTCGGCGGCCCCTCAAAAAAAACAAAGTTCTTCGCCCCCCTGTTTTTTTCCAGACTCTTTCGGAAAATATTTTTCTCTTGCCAGAATTTTAAGATTTTTTCTTCAATTTGAGCGAAATTCATTAATTTGCGGTTTGGTTAGATTGCTTATTTCACCCTCAAATAATAGCTTAAAACAGGGCCTAAAGTCAAAGAGCGGCTATCGGTTTGGACCGCCAAAAAATAATATCGTCATGGTATAATCATAATATGAAAGAATCAATTCTCTATAAAAAATTGCCTCGTCAAAATACGCAGTGCCAAACCTGCGCCCATTATTGTATTTTAAAACCCGGCCAGCGCGGTCTCTGTGGCGCGCGAGAAAACATCGGCGGCCGACTCTATTTCCTGCCGTACGAAACGGTCGTGGCCCATGCGGTTGACCCGATGCGCAAAAAGCCATTCTATCATTTCATGCCCGGGACCGTCACTTATTCTTTCGCCACTGTAGGCTGTAATTTTCACTGCCAAAACTGCCAGAACTTCACAATTTCCCAGGCTCCCAAAAATTCGGGACTGCGCCGCGAGCAAATAGCGGATTTTGGAGAAAAAATGACGCCCCAAGACATTGTCCGCGAAGCCAAGGCTTTTGGCTGCCCCAGTATTTCCTACACCTATACCGAACCGGCCGTCTTTTTAGAGTTGGCCCTAGACACCATGAAGCTGGCGCGCCAAGAAGGACTGAAAAATGTTTGGATTTCCAACGGGTTTTTAAGTTCGGAGACAAGGAAGAAAATAAGAAAATACGTTGATGCGGTTAATATTGACATCAAGTCCTTCAACGACAAGTTCTATAAAGAAAGTTGCGGCGGCCGACTCGCGCCCGTGCTTGAAACTTGCCGCGAATTTAAAGAATGGAATATCTGGACGGAAATCACCACCTTGATAATCCCCGGGCTTAACGACAGCAAAGACGAGCTGAAACAAATTGCTCATTTTGTCGCCGATAAACTCGGAGCGGAAACTCCTTGGCACATTTCTCGTTTCTCGCCGGAAATTTCCTGGCAATTAAAAGAGCTCAAAGCAACGCCGATTAAAAAATTGAAAGAGGCCTATGAAATCGGCAAGGGCGCCGGTTTAATGTATGTCTATGTCGGCAACGTTCCGGGCACGAAATTTCAAGATACTTTTTGTCCCAAATGCAAAACCAAAAACATTGATCGCAGCGGTTTTCGCGCCCATCGTTTGGACAAAAAAGGCCAGTGCCACAACTGCGGTTTTGATTTGAATATTCATGAATAATTTTGCCGCTATCACTCCCCATCCGCCAATCGCGGTTTCGGGAATAGGCCGGGGAGAAATTAAAAAAATTCCAAAGACCATCCAGGCTTTCCGAGCGCTGGGAGAGAAGTTTGCCGTCTCTCAAATTGAAACGACTGTTATTATCTCTCCCCACGGCCAATCAAGCTTTGATGCCTTCAACTTGGGCGGCTCCTTGGCCATGTCCGGCGATTTTGAAAATTTCGGCCACGGGGAAATTAGTTTCAGCTTTTCCGGCGATCCGAAACTAGCCCGACAAATCGCGGGAAAAGCCGCCCAAGAAAAAATCCCCTGCCGGCTTATTGATTACCCCTCTTTGGATCACGGCCTGCTGGTGCCACTTTATTTTTTGACCAGCCAACAAGAAGCGACTACCAAGCTTTTGCCGGTATTTTTTTCCGGGTTATCGTTGCAACAACATTTTTCTTTCGGCCAAGCGTTGGGCCAAGTCATAAAAGCCAGCGATCAAAAAATCGCCCTGGTGGCTTCGGGCGATTTGTCGCATTGTTTGTCCCCCAACGCCCCCGGCGGATTTTCATCGCAAGGCAAAATTTTTGACGAGACGTTGATTAACCTGATTCAAGAAAAAAGATGGGCGGAGATTGTAAATCTGGACTCGGAACTTATTGCGGGGGCAGGTGAGTGCGGTTTACGTTCAATTATCATTTTGCTTGGCGCCTTAGCCGAGATTAACAAAAATTTCTCGCTGGACATCCGCTCCTACGAAGCACCTTTTGGCGTGGGCTATTTAACCGCCGAAGCGAAATTTTGAGTTAAAGTAAAAAGACGATAAACACTAAAATTATTAGAGGAGGAGAATATTTCGCCCCGTTTGTATTTTCCACGCATATGCGTGGAAAATACAAATAAGCTGTTTAACGAAGAAATAAAACCTTTAACCCCCGCCCAGACCCAACCTTACTCGCTTCTTTGGCTTCGCCCTACATTTTCTCTGGCGCAGAAATGCCTAGGATTCCCTCCAGTGAATCTTGCAAAACAATTTTAGTTGCCTTCACCAGTTGCAATCTGGCGTTTTGCAGGTTTTTATCTTCACCCAATACCCGGCAATTTTCATAAAACTTATGAAACGCCGTCACCAGGCCCAAAACATACTGTGGAACACGCTGAACTTGATAATCCACCGCCGTATCCGCGATAATTTCGGGGTATTTTACAAGCTGCCGAATCAAGTTTAATTCTTCCTTGGCCTCAAGCAGTTTCAAATTTTCCGTTTCTTCTTTTTTGTTCTCGTCTTTTGTTTTAGTCAAAATACTTTCTATTCTGGCGTGCCCGTACTGCGCGTAATAAACCGGGTTTTTTTGCGATTGTTCTTTGGCCAGCGCCAAATCAAAATCCATATGCGTGTTGGCTGAATACATGGCCATAAAAAATCGGAAAGCGTCGCGCCCCACTTCTGCCAGCACTTCATCCACCGTCACATAAACTCCTTTTCTCTTGGACATCCTGACTTCCCGGCCCTCTTGCACTAAGCGCACAAACTGCATCAATAAAATTTCAAAAGAGGTTTTATCAAGTCCCAAAGAGGCCACAAATCCCTTCACGCGCGCCACATCGCCGTGATGATCGGCTCCCCAAACATTGATTACCCTATTAAATTTTCTTTCAATAAATTTATTGTAATGATAGGCGCAATCAACGCCAAAGTAAGTCGGCTCGCCATCGCTTTTTTTAAGCGGCCGGTCTTTTTCATCGCCGAATTTCTCGGCCATAAACCACAAAGCGCCGTCTTTTTCGTAAGCTAAATTTTGTTTTCTTAAGAGGTTAAAAACGTCTTCAACTTTTCCGGAATCGCGCAGTTCTTTTTGTTCGGAGAACCAAACGTCCAGCTTGATGCCCATGGCCGCCACCGTCTTTTTAATCTGTTCTGCAATAATGGCCTGCGCTTTTTGGCCGACGATTTTTGGGTCGGTGCTCTCTATTTGCGAGGCCAGTTCGTCAATATAGCCCCCTTTGTATTCGGCTTCTTCATCTTTCAAAATTGAATGGCCCAGTTTTTCAATTTGTCCACCCGCATCGTTGACGTAGTATTCTTTGGTAACGTCGTAGCCCGATTTTTTCAAAATATTTCCCAACACGTCGCCATAAACCCCGCCCCGACCATTGCCCAGCGTTAAGGGGCCAGTGGGGTTGGCAGAAATAAATTCCACTTGAGCCTTTTTGTTTTGGCCTGAATTATTTTCCCCGTATTCCTCCCCTTGGGCCAAAATTTTCCCGACTTGATTTTGCAAAAATTCATCGGACAAATAAAAATTAACAAAGCCGGGACTGACCGCTTCAATTTTGGAAAAAAATTGTTCTTTGTTTTGGTTCACGATGCTTTCGGCCATCTGCTGGGCAATTTCAAGCGGCGATTTTTTTGTTGTCTTGGCCAAAACAAAAGCCATGGAGCTAGAAAAGTCTCCTAAAGCGGAATTTTTAGGGCGTTCGGTTAAAATTTCTGATTCTTCAATTTTTGTCCCAAAAAGATTTCCGATCTCCCGAGCCAATATTTTTTGGATCTCTTCGCGCATCATAATACTTTGATTTTAGCCCAAATAAACAAATTTTAGCAAGCCGTTTTGTAAAGGCCGGGTCTTTACAAGTTATCCAGTAAAGACCCGGCCTTTACAAAACAAAAAACCGCTCTTGTCAATAGCGAGCTTCTATGTTATGCTTTGCTATAAATAAACAGTCGGATCCGCGAGACAGTATGAAAACGATTTCTGAAAATAAAAAAGCCCGTTTTGATTTTGAATTCCTGGAAAATTTTGAGGCCGGTTTGGCGTTGTTTGGATTTGAGGTTAAAGCGATAAAAACAGGGCATATAAACCTGACCGGCTCCCACATTATTATTCGCGACGAAGAAGCGCTTTTGGTGGGCGTTAGCATCCCCCCCTATCAACCTAAAAACACTCCAGCGGGATATGATCTCCAACGCACTCGCAAGCTTTTATTGCGCAAACAAGAGATAAAAAGACTGGTTGGCCGCACTCAAGAAAAAGGCTTGACTTTGGTGCCAATTCGTGTGTATACTAAACAAAGTAAAATCAAGTTAGAGTTTGCTCTGGCTCGCGGTCGCGGTAAAGCCGACAAGAGGCAAAAAATCGCCAAACGTGACGCCCGGCGCAAGATTGAACTTGCCTTAAGGGGCAAATTTTGATTTTTACCGTAGTGTTTCCAGTTCTGCCATGTCGCTGGTTAGCCGCCAAATGCCAGACCCGGGGACGCTAGGCTTCGACAGTCTGTCTAGCTTAGTATTCAAGCCGAGTACGCAGGAATCTCGCAAAACTTCTTGCAGTCTCACAAATGCCAACTTTATGGCTAGAGTGAAGAGCGCTTTCAGCGTCCCTTCATTCGCTACCGCTTTAGCTTAAAAACCTAGAGCCATCCGACTTACGGATACTCAATAAGTAAGATCCGGGTGTCATTTCATTGAGTTAGGCTAGGTCACGCTGTGGGATTTAGCCAAAACCAAAACAGCTACGGTTAAAAGATTTTGGTCCGCTTATATCTTCTAACCCGAACAAATTAAGCGGAATAAGCTTGTAAAATTACTAAGTAATGCCTGACTGGACAGGGGTTCAATTCCCCTCGTCTCCACCGCGTTCGGGTTTAATGTTCTGCTTGAACGCGAATTAAAGACCAAGAACCCCCATTAAAGTCCACCATTAAATTAACCATTCTTGTTCAGAAGACCACACCGACGAAATTTCAGCCGAAATTTCAACAAATTTAATAGTTTCAATAAAGATAGAAAAAGAATCAACGAATGGATTCGAGTTCCCGAAGTGCGCGTAATCGGCGCTGACGGTTCACAAGCCGGCATAATGCCCACCGCCCAAGCTTTGGCCATGGCCAAAGAGCAGGGCCTGGACTTGATTGAAGTTTCCGCCCAAGCTAAACCGCCAGTTTGCCGGATTATGAATTACGGCAAGTTTCAATATCAGCAAGAAAAAAAGTCCAAGGAAACCAAAGGAAAACTCACCAAGATTGAAGTCAAAGGCATCCGGTTAAAAATGAAAACCGCCCTTAACGATCTGAAAGTTAAGTCCAAACAAGCTGAAAAATTTCTAAGCAAGGGGCACAAGGTTAAAGTGGAAATTATACTGCGCGGCCGAGAAAAAGCTTTCTTCGGCCTAGCCAAGCAGAAGATGCTCGATTTTATGCAAACGCTGGAGACCGAGACCATGATTGAACAACCGATAAAGCAAAGTCCGCGAGGCTTTAATATGATAATCTCTAAAAAGAAATAGTATGCCAAAATTAAAAACCAGAAAAGCGGTTTTAAAAAGATTAAAAGTAACTGGCACCAAAAAATTACTGCGTCGCAAATGCGGGCAAAACCATTTCAACGCCAAAGAATCAAGCCAAGTAACCAAGAGCAAAAAGGCGACGGTTGAGCTTGGAAAAAGCCAGCAAAAAATCTTCAGAAAAGAACTGCCGTATATTTAATTTTACAGATTTACTGATAACTACGGATTTACAGATAAATTCGCAAGTCCGCCTAGATTATTAAATTAGTAATTTCATGCCCAGAGTAAAAAGATCTGCCAGCGCCAATAAAAAAAGAAAAAGCACCCTCAAGCAAACCAAGGGTTTTATGTGGGGTCGCAAAAATAAATATAAAGCGGCTAAAGATGCTTTGCGCCACGCTCTGTCTTACGCCTATCGCGATCGCAAAAACAAAAAAAGGACTAACCGCGGCCTTTGGCAAATCAAGATTAACGCCGCCACGCGCCAACAAGGCTTAACCTACAGCAAATTTATTGCCGGCCTGAAAGCGACGCAAATTGAACTGGACCGGAAAATCTTGGCCGACTTGGCCGAAAACAATCCCACCGTCTTTGCCCAAATTGTAGAGTTGGTTAAAGCGGGAAATGATGCCCCAAAAGCAAAAGAAAAGACCGCCCCCAAGGCTTCCTCCAAAACAACAAAAAAACCGGCGGCCAAAGCGACTAAAAAAGAAGCCACCTCAAAAAAATAACCGAAAAGTTATTCCAAATGTCAAAAAGCCCGCTCCTCAAAAAGGGGCGGGCTTTGTTTTTGACGGATTAAGATTGTTTTATTTGAAAAATCTTACTTTTAACCAATAAACAGCCGCCAAAATCCCCACCAAGTCAATTCCCACGTCTCTTGGGTTCCCATTTCTTTGCCGCACGAAAGTTTGGTGCCACTCGTCAGAAAGCGCGAAGACAAAGGCTAGAACCAGAGTCCAAACCAAGGCTTGTTTCTTTCCTGCGCTCAAACTCAAGGCCCGGTAGAGCAACCAAGCTAAGATAAAATATTCGGTCAGGTGCGCCAGTTTACGCAAGATGAAGTCAACGATCGGCTCAAAAGAAGATTTTAAGCCCGGCTGGTTGGAAAGAAAAAACATAAAGGCCATCCAGGCCAGGACGAAAAACCAACGCGTAACTTTGTCTTTTGCCGAAACCATAGCTTATTATTTTTGCTTATAGATCAAAACCCGCCCTCGAACGAGTTTGGCGACCACTTTATAAACTTTTTGCGAGAAATTCATCAGCCTTTTTTAAAACCTCTCGATTATTTCCTTTCAATTTCCGCCACGCCTGCTCAAAGGGCAGCCAAGCGAAGTCTTCGTGTTCAAAAGATAACTTAATCTTCTTGTTTTTTGCCTCGGCTAAAAAATAGGTAACAAATTTTATCACCGTTTCCCCTATTTTCAAACCACGCTCCAGCTGATAATCAAATTTCGCCTTCATAAAAAATCTAATTGTTTCCTTAAATCCGCTCAACAAAAAAATATTCCCCAGTCCCGCTTCTTCTTCGGCTTCCCGCCGAGCCGTTTCTTCCAATTTTTCTCCAACCTCAATCAGGCCTTTGGGAAAAGACCAAAAATCAGCTCTGGTATGTTTGAGTAACAAATATTCAACTTGTTCGCCAGCGCGATAAAAAACTATCACTCCGGCTGATTTTTCAACGGGCATCTTGGAACAGCGTGTCAAGTAGCGGATAGCCATTGGTATGGCCAATCGCCAGCCACGGGCTTTGCCTCTTGACAAAAACATTCTTTATGATATAATATAAGCAACTTTAACAGGAGGAAAGCCATGGCCCCGAGAGCCTGTGTCGTCCTTCTGGAGCGGGGATGGACGCTGGAGGCGCCCTCTCCGGTCGTTCTTGGACCGAACGGCCGGCCCGCTACGCCCACTACCGGAACCTTGGTCCCGGTGACAACGGCAGAGAAGACTGCCGGAAAGGAGATCAACGTTGTTGTCCTCCCCGTTCTCCCCCACCGCTAAACTCCCTCCCTCGGAGCCCCCACGGGCTCCTTTTTGATTCTCCAGAAAGTTTTATAAACCAAAACAAGCGCGACCAAATTTATTATTTTGAAAAGTTCGCCAATTTTTTTCCCAGTTTGCTTCCCTTAAAATAAAATCTGAAAAAAACTCCGGTAAACAAATAGAACGCCCAATGAACGATATAGCTGTAAACAACACCGGCATTAAAATAATAAATCAGGGCGGGAAAAATCAGGCCCGCCAAAATGGAAGCGCCGATAAAATATTCGCCGAAAGCGAAACCAAAGAAAATTAAAATAGGCACATGCACAAAGGCAAAAATCAAGGCGAAAGAAGCGATCAAGCGACCATCACCCAGTCCTTGGCGAACCAACCAGGAAACCAGCAACAAGACCATCACCTGCTGAAAAAATATCTCAACAGACCTTGAAAAAATCTGGCGATAATCCATTTTCAAAAAAGTAAGACTATGGTTGTCGCTCGTTAATTTTTCCACGACCCGGGGCATCTGTTTGGACCGGTTAGCTAGCCAGTGAATTATAATGTTAACCACAAAAAATCCTCCCAAAACAACCAGGGAAACGACGTTAATTTGTCGGACAAAGTCAAAAAAATAATTTTTAAAAACATAGATGACACCCAGCGAAGCCGCCAGAAAATAAATTGAAGTAACCAAGAAATTATTAATATAATCTATTCCTCGCTTGACAAAAAAGATGTAGAAAATACCCAAGACCAGAAACCAAATAAAAATCCACGTGAATAAGTTTAGGGCCATAGTTTTATTTTTTGAAATGTTTTAATAAGTCTTTCCAACCAAGTGTGTTTAAGACATCGCTTTTTTTGGCCCAGCCGCGACGGGCAACGGCCACGCCCAATTCCAAAAATTCTAAGTGCTGGGCAGAATGGGCATCCGTGCCGATGGTCAATTTGACGCCCAAGCTCACCGCCTTTTTGACGTTCTGCCAAGACAAATCCAGCCTTTCCGGATAGGCGTTGATTTCAATGGCCGTGCCAGTGGCCACCGCCTTTTTAAAAACCTGGTCCCAATTGACCTCGTAACCCTCGCGGCGCAACAACAATCTTCCGCTCGGATGCGCCCAGACGTCCAGGTGCGGGTTTTCCATCGCCCGGCAAACGCGTTCCGTCATCGCCTCTTTGCTCATTTTGAAATTATCATGAATAGAGCCTAGGCAAATATCCAGCTTGGCCAAGACCTCGTCTTTGATATGCAACTGCCCATCTTTGTCGATGTCCACTTCCGCGCCTTTTAAAATTTTGATGCCCGCCATCTTTCTATCAACCGCGCCAATTTCCTCCATTTGTTTTAACAATTCTTTTTCTTTCATGCTGCCGGCGATCGCCAGTCTCCCCGCGTGATCGGTTATGGCGATGTATTCATGCCCCAGCTTTTTGGCGGCTTTGGCCATCTCTTCAATGGAATAGGCGCCATCGCTCCAAGTTGAATGCATCTGCAAGTCGCCCAAAACGTCTTGGCGCTCAACCAGTTTGGGAAATTTTCCTTTTTTAGCCAGCTCTATCTCTCCGGTATTTTCCCTGGCCTCGGGGGGGATTGCTTGCAGGCCCAAAAATTTATAGATGCCTTCTTCTTGCTCGCCGGCAACCAAGTTTTTTTCGTTTTTTGTTTTTGGTTTTTGGTTTAATTTAAAGATCCCATATTCATTTAATTTATATCCTTGGTCAGTCGCTATTTTTCGCAATTCCACGTTGTGCTCTTTATTGCCGGTAAAATATTGCCAGGCTGCGCCAAAACTTTCCCCGGGGATAACCCGCAAGTCCGCGTCAATCCCCCAGTCCAGTCGTACTTTAGCCTTGGTATCCCCTTGCCCATAGATTTTAACCACGCTCGGCAAAGAAACAAAAAATTCAATGACTCTTTGGGGGCTACTAGATACGGCCAGAATATCTATATCGCCGATTGTTTCCTTCAGGCGCCGCAACGAACCGGCAATCTCAATTTTTTCAACTTCCTTCAGTTTGGCCAGTTTGTTTTTCAACTCTCGCACCGGTGGTAAGATATAACCCAATAAAAAACGGCCTTGGTCTTGTTTGGCAAAATCAATGGCCGATAAAATATTTTCTTCGGATTTAATCCCGAAATGTTCCAACTGGCTAATTTTGCCGGCCTTGGCCGCCTTTTCCAGGTCGGCCAAGTTTCTTATCTTCAGCTGCTGATAGAAAGTTTTAATCGTTTTGGGCCCCACGCCTTCTAATCGCGAAAGCCCCTCAAGGTCAACAGGTATTTTTTTCTTTAAGGCTTCCAACTCTTTTATCTTTCCGGCTTTAATAAACTCTTCAATTTTGTCGGCAATCCCTTCGCCAATGCCGGAAATTTTTTTTAAGCCTTGTCTGCCGCCAAGCCGATAGATCTCCCCCAAGTCTTCTTCCATCGCCTCAATCTCTTGGGCCACGCGTTCATAGGCCCGGGGCTTAAATTGCACCTCGTCCATTTCCAAGTAAATGGCTAACTGATAAAAGAGATGGGCCAGTTTTTGGTTAATCATAAATAGAATTAAAAATTAGCCAGAGAGCCATTCAACCTTCACCTCTCTGTCTCGCGCCTTACTATTATATTTTACCAAATATTCCTTGATTTGGCTCTCTATCCCCATCCTGTCCGGCTTTTTCCCTCGGTAGCTTCTGACCAAAACAGTCGGCCCGGGCACATTCTTGGCCCGAGCCAAAAGATCTCCTGCTCGCGCTAATTTTTCCAGAGTCAGATTTTCTTGGTGGTCGCGACCAACAACAAATTTAATGTCGCCTTGCCAAAGCTGCCGTCCCTGCTTAAGCAACAAAGCATCATCGCTGGTGGCTTGCGGGTATTTGTCCAGAAGCTCTTTCAGTTTTTGAGAAAATTCAGCCACCGTCAAAAGGCAGCCACCCGAAGGCGTCGGGTAGTTTTTTATCCCATATTTTTTGGCTAGTTCCATTTGCGGCGTTCTTTGCCGCCCAGAAATCGCCAAGAGTCTATTTCTGTCAACTAGGCCTTCTTGCTCCGAGATGGTCGGCGCCAACAATTTGGCGGAAAGCGGCCGCAATAAATAACCCGCCAATCCTGATTCTTTTTCTATCAATCCCAGAGATTGTTTGTTCTGGCTCATCGGCCGCTCGCCCAAAACTTCGCCGGTCGCCACTAGGTCAAACTTTTCTTGGCGCATAATTTCTCCGGCTAGCCGGAACATCAAGGCGTGGCAATCAATGCACGGGTTCATATTTTTGCCATAACCATGCGGCGGGTTTTTGACCAGTTCCAGGTGCTTTTTTGAAAAGTCCTCAATGAGCAAATCAACGCCCAGGGTTTTAGCCGCCTCTTGCGCCTGTCGCGCGTCAAAAAAACAGCTGGAAAAAACCAGGCCGGTTACTCCAATCCCCTGCTCTTGCAAAACCTTGACCGCCAGCATGGAATCCAGTCCGCCGGAGAGAAGCGCTAGGGCTTTTATTTTTCTCTTTGTGTTTTCCATCTTCAAATTATGGCTGGCCACCGAAAATAAAAGGGCCCTCGGTTTTTCACCCGAGAGCCGTTTTCCAGTCGGGAGGTCATTTTGCTCCTCGTCTCCGCCGGAGGCCAAGTTTTTCAATTGCCTGGAGCGCCGCCCCAAGGCGCGGAGAAGGGTTTCAATCATAAGGCTCAAGCCGTCCGCCCAAGCCTTCACAAAGTCCCAAATTCTGTTCATGGCACCTTCCTCCCTTTTTGTTGCTTTTACTTAACCACGAACAGCTGTTCCGCGCAAGTCTACATCCTTTCTCTTTTTCTCGCCAGGCCATGTCCATTGCCGTGTTTTAGTTGGTCCAGGCATGATAGCGAGAAATCGTAATCGCTCGCATATCCACCTATGTTATAGATTCCTGTCAAATCATAATCCCAAACAACCCCAAACCAAAAACCCCCTCGCGGGGGCCTTTGACTTTGGTTGCAAAAATTTATTAGGCAGCTCTTCTTTGTGAATAGCAATCTCTGCAATAAACATCGCTACCGTCTTTTGGCTCAAACGGAAGCTCGTGGATGCTTGTTCCACAACCGGCGCATTTCCAGTTTCCAGAAACCATCCGACGAGGACCGCCGAAGTTGCCGCGAGGACCGCCGAAGCGGTTGCTCGGACGAGATTCTCTTTGAGAACGATGACATTCTTTGCAAAGAATGTCTTTGCCTTCTGTCGGCTCAAATGGTAATTCGGTTATTTCCGCTCCGCACTTAGAGCAAGTCCAATTGCCCTGAAACATTTGACGGGGTTGGAAATTGTCGTTGTTATAGGCCATGGTTAATCACCTCTTTTCTGAACTCTAGTTAACTTATAACCTTGGCCTTTGATTACGACTAACGAATCTCTGACTACGGTTGACAATTAACTAACTAAACAAGTTATGTGCGAATTATAGCTTGTTGGCTTTTGTCTGTCAAGCAGCGCTTTCAAGCAGAAGTCTATATTTTTGTCGCCACGCAATGAAGGTTGTATTCCTTTTCTCCTCTTTTCAAAAATCCGCCTTTTTCAATCTTAAAGCCGGCTTGCCGAATTTCCTTCTCCAGCTCTTGCTGTTTGAAAAAATGAATAAATCTTGGAATTTGCTCATCCCCCCAAGGCAATAAAACATCGTTAAAATCCATTCGGGAAAAACCAAAAATCTTTTTCAGATTTTGCCGCCATAAAAAATTTTTGGCGCGCGGATAATTTTTTGCCGACCAAACTGTCAGGATTAATCGGGCTCCCGGACGCAAAACCCGATAAGCTTGTCTTAAAAAATCTTTTCTTGTTTTTTTGCCGGGGATATGGTGCAATACAGCCAGACAAAAAACCTGATCAAACTCGCCGTCTTTGAGGGGAATAGTTTTCCCATCAAAATAAATAAACTTTTTTTTGGGGTTGATTTTTCGCGCAATGTCTAGCAGGGCTTGGGAATTATCAAGACCCAAATAATCAACTTTCTCCCCCAGCATCCCAGCCAAGCGCCCGTTGCCACAACCCAAGTCCAGCACCCGGTCGCCCGGCTCAACCTCCTTGACTAGCCCTTCAATTTCCGGCCAGTTATAATTTCTGGTAGCGGAAAAATCGGCGGCAATTTGGTCATAGGTCTGCCGGACTTGGTTTAATATTTGATTAGCTGTTTTTTGATTCATGAGAATGCTGGAACAAATTATCAAAAATTTAATAAAAGAAAAAAGTCTTTCCGAGAAAAAGCTGTCCAAGCTTAAACGACAGCTGGCCTCAAAAAACAAAGAGTTGGCCATGGCCAAAACCAGCGCCTTGCTTGAAGAGTATCACAAGCTGGTTGCGCTTGGCAAAATTAAGCCTTCTTCCAAATTGGAAGCTTTTTTGCGCACTCGCCGGGTACGCACACTGTCGGGTGTGGCCGTGGTTACCGTTTTAACCAAGCCTTTTAAATGCCCGGGTCGGTGCCTTTATTGTCCCGACGAGAAAGGAATGCCCAAAAGCTATTTAAAAAACGAACCGGCGGCAGCCCGAGCTTTTATGCTAAAATTTGACCCTTACAATCAGGTGCAAACTCGCCTGCGCGCGTTGCGCTTTACCGGCCATAAAACCGACAAGATAGAATTGATTGTCTTGGGCGGCACTTGGAGCAGTTACCCGATAAAATATAAATACTGGTTTATTAGGGAATGTTTTCGGGGGGTAAACGATTTTTTAAAAAATTTAGAGTTAAAAACTAAAAACGAAAAACCGCAACTAAAAATTCGTAATTTTGGACAACTACGAGACTCTTTAAAACAAGAACAAAAAAAGAACGAGAGAGCCAAAAATCGAGTTGTCGGTTTAACCCTGGAAACCCGGCCGGATTTTGTGGATAAGAAAGAAATTTTGCAAATGCGCGATCTGGGTTGCACCAGAATTGAGCTGGGAGTACAGACGCTTGACGATAAAATTTTGAAACTCAATCGCCGCGGACACAATGTCAAACAAACAATCAAAGCTACTCTACTTTTAAAAAACACCGGGTTCAAAGTTAACTATCACCTGATGGTAAACTTGCCGGGTTCAACTCCGGTCAAAGATTTGGCGCAATTTAGGAAGCTTTTTTCCGATCAAAATTTCCAGCCCGACCTTCTTAAAATCTATCCCTGCTCCGTGCTGGAAACCGCGCCGCTTTATGGGTGGTGGAAACAAAAAAAATATAAGCCCTATTCCCAAAAACAATTGCAGGAATTACTGATAAAGATCAAACAGGTTCTTCCGCCTTACGTGCGCGCGCAAAGAGTAATCAGGGACATTCCCAAAGAATCAATCGCGGCTGGTTCAAAAATCTCCAACCTGCGCCAATTACTGCAGCAAGAAATGGCAAAAAGGAGTTTGAGGTGCCAATGCATTCGTTGTCGCGAGATTAAAGATGCCGCGCCGGACGAAAAAATTGAACTGGTTCGCCGGGAATATCGGGCATCCGACGGAAAAGAGATATTTTTATCATTTGAAGACAAAAGCAGGGAGAGGCTTTACGCCTTACTGCGCTTGCGCCTGCCCGGTCAAAAAGAAACTCCTGTTTTGCCGATTTTAAAAGATAGCGCCTTTATCCGTGAACTTCACACTTACGGCGCGCTCGTCCCTCTTGCCGGCCATAAGTCGTCGCTGGCAATCCAACACCGGGGCCTAGGGAAAAAATTGATGAGCGAGGCCGAAAAAATCGTCCGCAGGGAAACTTCTTTTAAAAAAATCGCCGTGATTTCCGGCGTAGGCGTGCGCGATTATTATCGCCGACTTGGTTATCGCTTGCAAGACGAGTATCTGGTGAAAAAATTAAGGGCCCATTGAAGCGCAAGATCCGTCTTTGATGTCATTAAAAGACGGCCCTGCCGAGCCCTTCCTAAGTTAAAAAATCAACCGCCCCGTCCAAGTATTGCTCCGTCATATCCGGCCGTTGCAAATCGTGGTCGCCACCTCGGACTGTTATAATCTCAACCTCCACCGGCAACTTGTTATTGCTTTTTGGCGGCACTTTATCGTCTTTGTCGCCATGAACGATTAAAATATTTTCCCGTTCCAGTTTTAGTTCATCAAATAAATTTTGAAAATCAACTTTTTCGTTCTGCGCGAAATAGTCGTTTAAAAGTAGGTGCTCCTTGGTCATGCGTTCTCGTCTGGCCACGTCTTGAGCAAAAGCTTCTTCGTTCAAATAACTTTTAAAGTTTTCCCAGGTAATCTCCACCGGCTCTTTCTTCATCTGCGAAACGACAAACCAAAAACGCATCAATTCTTTCTGATTAAAAGCCGGCGCCAAAAACAAGATTTTCTTGACAGCCATGTTTTTAATTGCCGTTTTCAAGGCGACACAGCCACCGAAACTGTGAGCAACCAAGTAAAATTCTTTAATGCCTTTTTCACGCAACAAGGTCAACGCCGTTTCCAATTCCCTCCCCAGTTTATCAACCGTCAAATCCGAAAAGTTGCCGTCAGACAAACCGCAACCGGAAAAATCAAACCGGAACAGATTGATTTTCCCGGCTAAAGCGTCAACAATATTTTTGAATTTGCGTTCAACCGTTGTCCACTCAAAACCATGCGCAAAAACTACCGCCTTGTCGCTTTGAGCCTCATTAAAAAGCCCGCGCAAAACTTCTCCTTTTTGATTTTTAAATTCAACCAGTTGAGTCATAACTTGGAGTATTTTAACACGCAGTGCCCTCGGAGGGAATCGAACCCCCATTTTGAGCTCCGGAAGCTCACGCTCTATCCATTAAACTACGAGGGCCACTTAAGCGGCTAGCAAACAACGCCCTAGTCGCAAACTATTCGCCCCTTGAAAACTCGCAACCGCAATAGTTTTGGCGATATAAGTTCAGCTGTTTGGCCAAATCGCAAGTTTTTTTAAATCCGTCTTGTTTTTTGAAGTCGGCTTCATGAAATTCTACGCCAAACTTCTCTCCCGCTTCCCGACCGATGCTGTTGATAACTTCCGCTTTTTTGTGAGGCGAGATTGAAAGCGTGGTTGTAAAAAAATCACAACCAAGCTCTTTGGCTTTTTGCGCTGTTTGTTCCAATCTCATCTTATAACAAACTTCGCACCTTTTGCCACCTTCCGGTTCATTTTCCAAACCCCGTATTTTTCCCAGCCATTTTTCATGGTCGGGCTTTTCTTCAACAAATTTGACTCCGTGATAATTGGCAACCTTTTTTATCGCTTCCAGTCTTTTCTGATTTTCTTCTTCCGGCCAAAGATTGGGGTTATAAAAAAAGATGATAATCTCGTTAAATTCTTCTTTCAATTTTTCAATCGTTTGTGCCGCGCAAACGCCGCAACAGGCGTGGAGCAAGATTTTCATGTTGATATTGGAAATTTTAATTTGATATTTATTTTATCAGCATCGCGTCACCGAAACTAAAAAAACGATAATTTTCTTTAACTGCTTCCCTATAAGCCGCCAAAACATTTTCCCGGCCCGCCAAAGCGGAGCAAAGCATCAATAAAGTGGACTTTGGCAGATGAAAATTGGTAATTAAGATATCAATAAATTTGAACTTGTAACCCGGGTAGATAAAAATATCAACCTCTTTGGTTCCTGCCAAAAGCCGGCCGTCTTTGCCGGCAAAAGCTTCTAGGGTCCGCAGAGCGGTCGTGCCCACGGCAATGATTCTTTTACCTTCTTTTTTGTATTGATTCAATTTTTCAGCTGTTTTTTTGTCTAGGCTCGCCCACTCGCGATGCATCTTATGCTCTTTAATATTCTCCGTTTTTACCGGCAAAAATGTTCCCGGCCCCACGTGTAAAGTAATAAACTCCAGAGCCACGCCTTTGTTTTTTAGTTTGGCAAAAAGTTCTTCGGTAAAATGAAGGCCGGCCGTGGGGGCGGCGGCTGAACCGTCGCGCTTGGCGTAAATTGTTTGATAGGTGGCAAGATCTGTTTTCTGCTTGATATAGGGCGGCACGGGAGTCTCGCCCAACTGATTGATTTTTTCTTTAAGCTTTTTTCCCTTTAAGCTAAATTCAATTTCCCAAAGCCCCTCGCCCAGAAAATTTTTGGTTGTCGCTCGCAATTCCGCGTCAAAAATTATCTCTTTCCCCAGGTCTTTTTTCCCGATTTTCTTTAACATTACCCGCCAAATACCGGCTCCCAAATCGCGCGTTAACAAAGTTTCAACTTGCCCGCCGGTTTCTTTCCGGCCGGCTAGCCGGGCCGGAAAGACTTTGGAATTGTTAAAAATCAAAACATCGTTTTCATCTAGATATTCCGGCAAATTAAAAAAACGCCGATGTTCAACTTTTCCGGTTTTTTTGCCTAGGACCAAAAGTCGCGAGGAGTCTCGCGGCCTGACCGGCCTTTGGGCAATGAGTTCTTGGGGCAAATTGTAGTCAAAATCTGATAGTTTCATCTAGCCAGGGGCCTTTTCTCGTCTGAATACCCCGCCATTATCCCCAAAACTGCCCAAAAAATCAACCGGCCTTGTTGAAGCGTCCAAAAATAGTGGTCAAAAAAACCCTGAATTAAAAACGCGCAAAAAATAAGCAGGAACAAAACCCTCAGCTCTCCCCGAAAGTCACTTAAAATCCGCCGCAACATTTCCCACAAGAACCAGAGAAAAACCACCACGCCGACAAACCCTAATTCCACGGCAATAAGCAAATAGAGGTTGTGAATCGGCTGGAACATCCAATCGTCCAATTTAACGCCCAGGCGGTTCAGGTTATTTTTAAAAACTGGCACAAAGTTCCCGACACCCACGCCCCAAGGATTTTGCTTGAAAACTTCCCAACCAATTTTGTTGTAGTAAACTCTTAAATCAACCGCCTGGCTGTTTATTGTTTGGCTAACATTGAATCTTTGACGGACAACATTGCCAACAAAACTAAAGGCCAGAGCGGAAAAAACAACGAAGAGAAACATTAATCCCAAAACTCTTTTTCTGTTGATTTTTCGCCACAGCTCATAGCCAAAAATCAAAATCAAAGCCACCAAAGTCAGGATGATAGCCAGGCGAGCGAAACTGGTTAAAAGCCCCAGATAAACAATCCCCAGCGGAGCGATTTGCCAACTTTGAAATCCTCTCTTCAAAATATAAGCGACAAAAACCAGTAAAACTACCGCCAAAAATATCGCCAGCAGATTAGGATGCGGAAAAGTTCCATAGGCGCGAATAATTTTTTGCCCCAAGAAATCTATCTTAGCCACCCCGGCAATGTCTCTTGAAAGCGGCGCTTCGCCCAGCCACTTCAGCCCAAAACTTGCCTGCTTGAAAAACTGGCCAATCGCCAAAACAGCTTGGAAAACTCCTGCTAGTAAAAAAACAACGAACAAGTTTTCCGCGGAAAAATTCTTAAAGTTTTGTCTAAAGTAAAAAAATATCAATAATAATTCGGTAAGCCTCACAAAAGAATACGCGCCTAAAACCCGGTCAAAAGCAAAAAAAACAGAGGCCCCGCCCAACAACCAAAAAGCCCCTAGGATAATTTCTAATCTAAAATTTTCAAAAACTGGTTTGTTTTTACCGGTAAAAATTCTCACCAGCCACAATAATAAGAACGCCCCAAACAAAAGGTCAGTTAAATAAAAAAAACCGCTTTGCCATTCGTTAAAAACAACGCCTTGTTTAAATAGAATCAGCCTTGTCTGCCAAGGCAAACAAAAAACGAAGAGACAAACAAAAAATTTTTCAATTAAAAATATTTTTTTAGACATCAAAATTATAACGTCGCCAATTGGTAGATCATCCCAAAAATAAAAAGCGCCATTAGCCCCCATAAAACCCAGACCGGCACGGTAATATTGTATTCTGGTTGGCGATCACCGTGCTGGTCGGCTTTTTTATAAAGCAAAATCAATAACACCCCTTCAATGCCTCCCATCACGATTCCCACCACCCCCATAACTTTGAGCAGATCTTTGATGCCCAGCAGATAAAACGCCAAGGGAACAAAGCAAACCAAAAGCCAGGCCAGATGACGATTAAGCCCATAATCAAATTGGAAGTTTTTACGTAAACTTAAACCAAGAACAATGAACGATGAAAAAACGGCTATAAATCCAAAAAACGATCCCAACAAAATCGCTCCTTTGCCAAAAAATGGCTCTAGTCCCGAAATAGCGTCTTTAGTGGTTCCGGGCCCAGAAACCGCAGCGATGGAAAGAGCAAACAAAATATAGACAACGACGGGAATAAGCACGCCCCAAAAAATGGCTGACTTAAACTTTTTTTCTTTGCCTCTTAGAATTTGGCGCATTTCCGGCAAAGCGGAAGAGCCAAGCAAAGAGTAAAAAATAACACTGTAAGCCAAAAATTGGTAATGCCAATCAAACAAGGGAAAACCGCTGCCAGACACTAAATAAGGCAATCCTTTAAAGGCAAAAAACAAAGCTATCACCACCAGCAAAAAACTTATCACCAACTCAATCAAGGAAATAATTCTTAAACCAACCAGAATGGACAAAGCGGATACGACAAAAAAAACTAAAGCCCAAAAGGTTGAGCCGTGATCAAAAATCGGTTCAAAAACAATCCGTAAAAAACCGGTCCCCAAGATTAAATAAGCGATGATAGACCCATAGAACCCAAAAACCGTGGAGAAGGTGGCTATTATTTTTCCTTTCTTGCCGAAATAGTGCTGCGCATAACCGATTAGCCGGTGCTCTCCACTGGTACGCAAAATAACTTCTCCAAAAAGCCAGTTTATAAGCAAAACGATTCCCCCCAGAGCCACCAACAGAAAAAGCCCGCTTAAAAAACCGGCTTTAAAAAAAACATAGGGCAGGGTAAAAATTCCCGCCCCGATTATTGTGCCCGTCAAAGTGGCGATAGCAAAAAGATATTGCTTCATAAAAACTAAAACATCCCCGGGACCTTGTTGCGGAAGTAAAAAAACAGAAAAGCTCCCCAAATGACAGAGATCGAGGTGACCAATACCCCCTCTCGTTTAAGACTTGCTTCGCTCAAATAGGCCGCGCCCAAAACCAGGCCGGCAAAAACAGGATTAAAAATGGCCACCAAAAGACCAACCAGCAACCACTTTTTGTTAAGCGGGTGCTTCGCCGCCTCTTTTGTCTCTTCTATTTTTTCAATGGTTTCCGCTTTTGCTCCTTCCATAAATTTATTACTGATGCGAAATTTCATCTAATTTGGGATTGCGACTGGGTGTAAAAATCTTTTCTGCGTCTACCAATTTTAAAAGCTCTTTGACCAATTTGGCCGGATCTGATTCATAAACAATTTGAGCTTCCGCGCCACGACCGGATTTTTCCACAATTTCTTTGATGTTATCGGCCATTCCCCCGCTTTCGGTTAAAATTCCCAGCGGTTTTTTATCTTCAAAAGCAATAGTAAATTCGTTCAGGGTTCCCATCCGCCCGCAAACAAAGATTACGGCATCGGCCGCTCGAGTCAAAATCAAATTCCTGCCCGAATATTCAAAACCAGTGTAGATGATAAGATCAAAATAATCAACCGGCAGATGATATGATTTTACGTGAGCAGCTTCGGAAGCAGCTGGGGAAAAACCGATTGAAATTCCTCCCGCCTCTTTGGCGCCGATCGCTGCCCAATAAGGCACTCCCGTAGTGGCGCCGGTTACTACCACCCCGTTATTTTTAACTATTTGACGACCAAGCTCTTTGGTTCTCTCCATGCAATCCCCGGCACATAAATCGGTTTTGGCCGCTCCGGAAACACAGATTTTATATTTGAGATAGCAATTGGCAGGGTTTTCCATAAATAATTTATTTTTTAAATTATAACTCAACTTTTTCTTGAAAGGCTGGGGCTTCCGATTCAATGCCCAGCTCGTCTCTTATTTTAGTAGCCAAGGTTTGGGCCGCTGTTTCTTCGCCTTGCACGACAAAAATTTTTCTAATCGGTTTTCTAAAATGAGAAAGCCAAGCCATCAACCCCCGTTGGTCCGCGTGAGCCGAATAGGCCTCTATTTGAATTACACGCGCTTTGACTTCCACCTCTTGGTCTAAAATTTTTACTCTTTTTTCGCCCTCGGCCAATTTTCTTCCCAAGGTCCCTTGAGATTGGTAGGAAACGACCAACAAAGTATTGCGAGAATCGGATAAATACCTGACTTCGTGGTGGATAATTCTTCCCCCGGTACTCATCCCGGAACCGGCGATAATTATTTTGGGAGAAGCTATTTCGTTGATGGCCTTTGATTGAGCTGTTGTCTCGGTAAAGTGCAGGTTGGGGAACTTAAAAATATCGTCGCCGGATTTTATCAAAGCGTCAGTAGCAACATTAAAATAGTTTTCGTACTTCTTGTAGACCTGGGTAATTCTAATCGCCAGGGGGCTGTCAATAAAAATGGGCACCGCCGGAATTCTTTTGTGCTCCACCAAATTGTTAAGCTGGTAGAGCAATTCCTGAGTCCTTTCCATGGCGAAACTGGGGATCATCAACACGCCGCCCCTGTTGACCGTGTTTTCCACTGCATCCTCTAGGGTGTTTTGCGCCTCCTTGGCTGTTCCTCGATGATTGCGATCGCCATAAGCTGATTCTATTAAAATATAGTCTGCCTTGTCTAAAACCGTCGGCGCCCGCAAAATGGGCACGGGGTAATTGCCCAAATCACCCGAGCAAACAATTATTTTTTCTTCGCCCTGGTCATTAACGATCAGCTTAACGATAGAAGAACCTAAAATATGCCCCGCTTCATAGAGCATGAATTTAACGTCTTCCCCTGCTTGAATTTCCTGCTCGTAATTAACCGGAACAAAAAGATTCATAACCTCGTCAATGTCTTTTTGGCTAGATAAAGGTAAGATGCCGGCGCGATGAGCTTTTTCTTCCAAAAGACGCTGCGCGTCTTCCAAAATTAAGCGCGTAAAATCAATCGTGGGGGGGGTGGCATAAATTTTTCCGGTAAATCCCTCCCGTACCAGCAAGGGCAGGCGGCCGATGTGATCCAGGTGCGAATGAGAAATTATCACAAAATCTATTTGTTTGGCCTCATAGGGAAAACCGCCGCGATTTCTCCGGTCCATTTCTTCTCCGCTTTGGAACATGCCGCAATCCACCAAAAAACGTGTTTTTTCCGTTTCAAAAAAATGGTTCGCTCCGCTGACTTCTTGGGCGCCTCCGCAAAAGGTTAGTTTCATAAGTTGGCTTGGGACTTACTGCTTTTTATGGCTTTTTGTCTTTCTGCCTTTTTATTCTAGCATTTTTTAGCGTATTTTTCACTCTTGCCCCAGGGTTATTTCTGCCTCCCACTTGCCCCCGGTTTCTTTTATCTTCGCCTCTTCCAGTTTTAGCTTGTGGCTTGTTTGATTTTGGAGAAGATTTTTCTGACCGCTAATCTTAGCGCTAAGCCCGGTTTCTGAAAAATTGAGAAGAGAAAAATTGAAATAATTTTTTTGGCCGTTTTTTGACAAAGCCAATATTTTCTTCAGCCAATTTGCCAACAACTCGTCTCTATTTTTTTCTTCCAGATGAATCTCTTCCCACTGCCCGCTTAAAAAAGATTTTAACTCTTTGTCTTCTTTTTTTGCCTGCTCAATATTCATCTCACTAGCCGCCTTCAGAAAAATTTCGGCCAGGTCGTCTCCGAAAACTTTAATTTTAAATTTTTCGGGCCGATTGTCTTTTTTTCCAGAGGTCCTGTTCATCTCTTATCTTTTAGATAATCTCTAACCACTTTTTCGTCCGACCAGGGAATTTTTTGTCCGCCCGCGACGCACATGGAAACCTCTCCTCCTTTTCCGGTGATCAAGACCAAATCGCCGGCTTGCGCCAAGCCTAGCGCTTTTTTGATGGCCCGATCTCGGTCAATAATTTTCTCTACCGGTTTTCCAACCGCCCCCGAAGCAACGTCTTCGATAATTTGTCCTGGGTCTTCGTCGTAAGGATCTTCGTTGGTCACAAAAATATAATCAGCGTAATTTGCCGCCACCTCTCCCAGTTTACTGCGCTTGCCCTTATCGCGTCCTCCACCCTGCGCTCCCAAAATTCCAATTACTTTTCTGGGATGAAAAAGCCGCGCCGTTTCATAGGCCGCTCTTAGACTCGCCGGTTCGTGCGCGTAATCAACAATTACCTTGAACTCTTGTCCTTCATCAATTAATTGCATCCGACCAGAGGGCGCTTTCAACTTTTCAACCAAGTTTGGCAATGCCTCAAGCTCCAGTCCTTGCGACACTGCCACGCCAACAGCCGCCGCGACATTGTAGACATTCATTTCGCCGATTAACGAAGTCCTGAATTTAACGTCGTTTATTTCAAACTCCGTTTTATTGTTTTGCAAATTGACGTTTAATATTTGGTATTTATTTGCTAGTGGATATTTAAGATTTGATCTTTTGGAAAAATATCCGTATTTATTCTTTATCTCGTATTTTAAAAAGTGCTCCACGTTTTCATCGTCCAAATTATAAACCCCGACCCCGTTTTTCTTTTTAGCTACCGCTTTAAAAAGTTTTTCTTTGGCTTGGCGATATTTGATAAAACTGCCGTGCCGCTCAATATGCTCGGGTGAAAGGTTTGTAAAGACGGCGACATTATAGTCAATGCCTCGCTGGCGATGTTGGAGAACGCCTTCCGAAGAAGTCTCTATCACCGCGTATTTGCAATTGGCCTTAACCATTTGACGCAACAGTTTTTGCAGTCGGAAACGGCCAAGCATTGTTTGTTTTTCACCGTTTGTCCACTCTTTGTCCCCAATTTTAAAATTAACCGTCGTGGCTAAACCCACTAAAAACCCGGCTTGTTCCAAAAGTTGCGCGATTAAGTTACAAGTAGTGGTTTTCCCCTTGGTGCCGGTGACGCCGATAACCGTCATTTTGCCGGAAGGGAAACCGTAAAGAACCGCGCCCAAATAGGCGAGGCAAAAATGGTACCAACCCAGAATAAAACGGGGGATTATCTTTCTCATAAAAGGTATCTGTTAAAAAAATAAAGTGCGAGCAAGCTCTTACCAAGTCCCGAAAAATTTAAATTTATAGCAGTTTTTTCGCTATCTTATACGCCCAATACCACCCCCGGTTCCAAACCAAATCATAGGCGCCGGCGTATTCCACTACTTCCCCGCCAAAACCTTTTTTAAATCTGGAAACTCCCGGCCATCGTTCTTCGTCAAATCCCCAAAAATCATATTTTTCAAAGCCCCTTTTCCCGCCAGTCTTAATTTGTTCCCACTGCAACAGGTAGGTGCTCATGACATTACGGTACTTGTCTGAAGAAGCGCCGTGCAAATAGGTAACAGTGTCGCCATAAAAATTGACCAGGTTAGCGGCAATTATTTCTTTTTCATATTCAGCCACCCATAGTTCGGTGCGAAAGTCATCTGTTACTATCAGCTGCTGTTGGTAGTGATTCTTTGGAAAGGGGTAAATACCGTCGCGCTCGGCCGTTGACTGCATTAGCCGCCAAAAATCATCAAAGTATTCCTCGCCTTTTTTTATTTTCACGCCGTGCTTTTCGGCTAAGCGAATGTTATAACGGGTTTTAGGATGCATGTCGGCCAGTAGCCGGTCTCCGCTTTTTGTTAAATCCAAAATCAAAGTTTTGTTGGGTTGCAAATCAAAATCAAGCTTTTTAAATTCGAGAACCGAAGTCGGAGGTTGCGAGCCGAGAAGGTCCGGCTCTACCCGCAAAAAAATGTGCCGCCTCTTTTTTAATTTTTTAAGCTGTTTCAAAAATTCCTGGCTAAAAACTTTAATGGGACAACGCGGCGAGTAAAGATAGCTTTCGCCCAATCTTAATGGCATCTGGACCAACAAAACCCCGTCCAACCAAAAAACCTTCCTGCCTAAAGACTCTTGGAATTGCGCCCACTCTCTTGATTGCAAAAATGGTTTAATTACCATTGTTTACCCCATTTTAACAGTTTATGGCCATAAAAACAAAAGGCTCCCGGGGGGAGCCTTCACCTCTCAAGCAACCTGGAAAATTGTTTCCGTGTTGCTTTTGAAGAGATCTTTTTTCATCTGAGTCTTGGTAACCCGGATGTCTCCTGACGCCCCCAGGGCACTGAGTTGCCGGCTGATGGCCTCGGCCAGCTCGATGCTTTTCCCTCCGGCCCACCGAACGTGCCGCCCGCAACAGAGGTTGTGCGTCTTTATCTTCACCTGCCAGTCTTCTCCCCTGCTAGGGACGTTGACTTCATTTGTAATTGCAATGTCAAAACTGGCCGGCCGGCCACACCCCTTCTTGTCGCAACGCATCTTACCCTCCCTAAAAAATACAAAAGCGGTTTTTGGACCGCCTCCTTCCAACACATATTACTACTGTCAGCTTATCACTTTCTGCCCAACAACTTCAAGGCCTCTTTGACTCGGTCCTCAATTTTGGTAGTTTCCGCCGGCAAGCCTTTCAGGGCCGCTCTGATTTCATGTACTCGGTAGCCCAGGGTAACTAACGCATCAATGACTTCAATTTCTTCGGCCACCGATGATTTTTGATCTTTGCTTTTGGCTAGCTTTTTAACTTTTGTTTTGAGCTCCAAGATAATCCGTCCCGCCACCTTCTTGCTTACCCCCGAGGCCCGGCTGATGATGGACTCTTCACCCAAAACAATCGCTTCTTGCAAATCATCCACCGCCACTTGCCCCAAAATGTTCATCGCTGTCTTTGGCCCGATGCCAGAAATTGACAACAAAAGCTCGTAAAATTCCAATTCCTGGGTTGTCAAAAAGCCGTAAAGTTCCCAAGCGTTTTCTTTGACCGCCAAGTAAGTAAAAAGGTTGATGTTCCCACTCTCTTGCGTTAAGCTGTCTAGTACTCTTTGGGGCGCAAAAACCTTGTAGCCGACACCGTTGACGTCTACAATGAGATAGCGATCGGACTTGATCAATATTTTGCCGGAGAGATAGGAAATCATACCCATTGGAAAACTAGAAATCTATAGTAAGCTTAGCCCAATATTACCTTCTTTTCAATCAGATGCCAAAATTTCAGCTTAAAACCAAATACCAGCCTGCTGGTGACCAACCCCAAGCCATTCAAAAATTGGCTACCGGCCTTAAACTCGGAAACCGCTTCCAGACTCTTTTGGGGGTAACCGGCTCGGGCAAAACTTTCACGATGGCTTCAATAATAGAAAAACTACAAAGACCGGCGCTAATAATCTCTCACAATAAGACTCTGGCCGCTCAGCTTTACGAAGAGTTCAAAGAATTTTTTCCCAAAAATCAAGTTCATTACTTTGTTTCCTATTACGATTACTATCAGCCGGAAGCCTATATCCCCCAAACCGATACCTATATTGAAAAAGATTCCCGAGTGAACGAGGAGATAGATCGCTTGCGTCATGCCGCCACTCAAGCTCTATTAACAAACAAAGACACGATTGTGGTGGCTTCCGTTTCTTGCATCTATAATATCGGTTCTCCTCTGGACTATGCCGGCTTGAGTCGCGAATTTAAAGTCGGCCAAACGATTAAACGCCAGCAATTATTGCGCCATTTGATTGAGCTGCAATACCAAAGAAACGATACCGCTTTTCAACGCGGCACTTTTCGGGTCTTAGGGGAAGTAGTAGAAATTTGGCCACCCAACGGCGAAAGTATTGTCCGCTTGGAAATGTGGGGCGATAAAATTGCCCAAATTTATCTCTCGCGGCAAGAAAGAAACGGTGGCTTTGACCCGGAAAATTTCTTTAAAAAACTCGCTCCCGTTTTCCAAACAGCCAAAAAAATAACCGTCTACCCGGCCAAATTCTGGGTTTCTCCGCTGGAAAATATTCCTTTGGCCGGCGCCAACATCAAAACCGAGCTGGAAGAACAGCTGAAATTTTTGAAAAAGCAAAATAAAATCTTGGAGGCGGAGCGTCTGCGCCGACGCACTCTGTTTGACTTGGAGATGCTCGGCGAAGTTGGCTACTGCCACGGCATTGAAAATTACTCGCGCCATCTTGAATTCAGAAACCCTGGCGCGCCAGCCTACACCCTGCTCGATTATCTGGCCAAAGACAGCCTTGTCTTTGTTGACGAATCGCATATGACCATTCCGCAAATTCGCGGCATGTATAACGGCGACCGCGCTCGCAAGGAAACACTGATAAACTTTGGCTTTCGCCTGCCTTCGGCCTTGGACAATCGCCCGCTCAAGTTTGAAGAGTTCGAGCAAAAAGAACATCAAACGGTTTTTGTTTCGGCCACGCCGGGAGAGTACGAACTTTCAAAATCAAAAAAAATCGTTGAACAGCTTATCCGCCCCACTGGGCTTTTAGACCCCGTCATAGAGGTGCGCCCGACCAAGGGCCAGATTCCTGACTTAATGCTGGAAATAAAAAAACGGATAGCTAAAAAACAGCGAGTTTTGATCACTACGCTGACCAAGCGCCTGGCTGAAGACCTGGCTGAATATTTAAATGAGCAAAAAATTAAAGCCCATTATTTACATTCGGAGATCAAAACCCTAGAGCGCCCTGAAATTTTGCTTGATTTTCGCAAGGGTAAATATGACGTGATTGTGGGCATCAACCTTTTGCGAGAAGGGCTTGATTTGCCCGAGGTGTCGTTGGTGGCCATTTTGGACGCGGACAAAGAAGGCTTTTTGAGAAATACTACCACCCTCATCCAAACCATGGGCCGGGTCGCCCGCCACCAAGAGGGTCTCGCCCTAATGTACGCCGACACAATCACCGGCTCCATGCGACAGGCGATCTTGGAAACACAACGCCGCCGTCAAATCCAGCAAGCCTACAACAAAAAACATAAAATTATCCCGACTAGTATTGAAAAACCGCTTAGAGAGCCTTCTCTGTCTGCAAGCCGACAAAAAGTTACCGACTCGCCTAAAGATTTATCGGCTGCCAACCAGGACTTTCTCAAGGAATATCTAAAAATCTTGCAAGACAAGCTGGATTTGGCTAACCGTAATTTGCAATTTCAAAAAGCAATCAAATTGCAAGAAGAAATATCGCGATTAAAAAAGCTGCTCAAAAAATGACACGCTGAATCAACCACCAACGTTTAGTGACTAACGGCTAAACAGGGTCTTGCCAAAAAACTATTCACCTGCTATGCTTTCTTTGTCTAAAAAATGGCACGCCTAGATTGTTTCTTTGTTTTTATCTCCCCCTAACTTCTAACTTTAATTAAACTTATGCCTATTAAAGAGTCGGCCAAAAAGGCTTTACGCCAAAGAAAGAAAAAAAGAGGTTTTAATTTGCATCGCCTCAAGACAATGAAAGAAGCCGTAAAAAAACTTAAAAAATTGGCAACCGAAGGCAAAAAAGACGAAGCCGAAAAAATGATGCCTCTGGCGCAAAAAGCCATTGATAAAGCTAAAAAAAGAGGGGTGCTGAAAAAAAATACCGCCGCTCGTAAAAAATCTCGCTTAGCCAAGCTTCTCAAGTAAAAACAAAAAACCGCCGAAGGGCGGTTTTTTGTTCAACCATTTGAGCGAAAGCCCGCTTCCGCTATCACCAAATCAATTGCTGTCTCGGACTCTATTTGCCCGCTTTTTATTTCAATTTCCAGTCTGGCTAACAAGCCGTAGAGCTCCTCCAAGGAGTTTCGTTTTATCTTTTTTAGTTGCCAAATCGCTTTTTTAACCACAAAAGCGTGCAGCCCGGTTTTTCGGATAATAAGCGTTTCATTCATTTTTTCTTTTAACAACCCGGCTATCAGCAAAAAAATTCTCGCCTGACGCACAACCATGGAAAAGACATAACCAGCATCTTCTCCCTGATTTAAGTGACGATAAAACAATTCCCACGCTTTTTTCTTTTCTCCGCCTATGATTGCCTCCGCCGTCTCAAAAATATTTGATTCCCAACCTGAAACCACCAACTCTTGGACTGCCCGAAAAGTAATCTTCGGGGCGTAGCTTAGCAACTTATCAAGTTCGTTGGAAAGCCGCCACAGATCATCTTTGATTGCGAGCAACAAAATATTGGCGGCGGAAGACTCTATTTCTCCCCCTTTGCTCTCCACCTCCTCAAACAACCAGTCTTTCAACTTAGTTCCGCGTAATTGTTCAAACTTTTGTTTTTTCACTCTTTGGTCCCTGACCAGCTCCATCAAGGGGTCTGTTTTTTTTAGCTCTCCTCCACCCGTTAAAACCGCGAAAGAGTTTTTTTCTTCAACCAGCTTAAACTCTTTCAGCAAACCGCTTAACTGTTTTTTTGCTGTTGCGTCTGCTTCTAAGACATTTTTTAAAACCGCCATTTTTTTTTCGGGGAACATTGAACAGGCTTGTAGAAAATTTTTTAACTCCCAAACTGTTTTTTCGCTGTTGTTGGCAAAGTCAAAAATATCAAAGCTTAACCCGCTTTGATATTTTTCCCGATATTTACCGATAATTTCTTTGGCCTTCCGCCGAATAAGAAAGTCTTCACCGCCATAAAGAAAAAAAACCATAGCCCAAAATTTTTATAAATAACCGCTTTGCCTATTGCCAATTAACCTCTTGATCGGTCTGCACCACTTCAATCCAAATTTTCCCAGGAACAAATTTGATCGGTTCTCCGTTTTCCCGCAAAAACTGCAAGGGAGCCGTCTCTGATTTTTTTTGCCACTTGCCTTCCAGCGCCAACCCATTCTGATAAACAACACTGTCTCCTGAACCGATTACCGTCACTTCGTTGTATTGCCCTTCAATCTGATGGGAGTCGGTTTTCATTATCGCTACCACCTTGGCTTCAACTTGCGAGTTGTCGTTGGCGTCTATTTCCGGGGTGTCCCCCCGCCACCGATAGTATGAGTTCGTGGAAAAATCATATTTATATTCCACTTTAAACGAGCCGGGGAAACCGACACTTAAGGTTTTTTTGGTTGAACAGTCTTGAGCCTGGCAATGGTCTTCATTCAAAGATAGGTGGGGAAAAAATTCTTTTGTCTTATTGGTCAAATCATAGCCCAGTTGATCAGCGGCTTTCAATAAGCGCGCCGTAGAAGTAAAGCCGTTATGCGGCATCGGGATACCCGGCTTTCTGAAATAAGCGCCGCCAAAATCGGTCAAAGCGTCCAAGTCGCTGACTACGCCAGTCTTTAATTTGTCCAAGGCGAAATGGGACCCTCCCCAATGTCCATAAATTGCTTTCCAACCCTCAACAAAGGGGATGTAATCTGTTCTGGAAGAGCGGACCGAGCCAATCTCCCGCGGATCACCGCAAACATAAACCGCCATCATGCGCGTAATGGAGTTGGTAATCACCGGCATGTTTATCACTAAGTCGGCCGAAGATAGCCCCGAAAGCGGTCTGACCACACTGTCCCCGGAAATCATCACCGCTACCGGGCGGCGATCATAATGTTCGCAACTCAAGGCGGTAAAAGGACTGGCACCACCAGCTTGGCCAGGCCGAGAAGTGCCGACGGCCTGGTCTTTTTGTTTTGGATTGTCTTGATTGTTAAAAGTCAAAACCTTGCCGCGACCGGAGAAGATAAAAAAGGTTAAACCCACGGCCAGCAGAAAAACAACGACAGAGAAAATGGTTTTTTTGTTTATTTTAGGCATAATTTCGGGTTTTATTTTTTGTTAAGAACAGCTTTAATTTTTTTAACGATATCAGCTGGCGTGAAATGGGCTTTAATCAAAAAATCAACCGCTCCCAAACCCAAACCCTTGGTAATGTCTTCTTGCTGCCCAAGGTTGCTTAAGATAATTACCGGAATGTCGGCTGTCGCGGGATTTTCTTTAATTTGTTGTAAGACGGCGAAGCCGTCCATTTCCGGCAGAACCAAGTCTAGCAAAATCAATTGGGGTTTATCTTCTTTGATTTTCGACAGAGCAACTTGTCCGTCGCTGGCTTCCGCCGTTTGGTAACCCTCTTGGTTAAGTTTTGTTTTTACCAGGTCTCTTAAAAATTTATCGTCTTCTACAATCAAAACTTTGTCGCCTCCTTGTTCTTTCGAGGCGGTTTCCTGGTTTTTCTGACCAACAAAAAATTGAGCGACTTTTTCCGAAACTTCCTGCGGATCAAACTCAGTCTTAACTAAATAATCTTTTACTCCCATTTTTTGCGCTTTTTCTATTTCCACGGTTTGCCCGGAATTGGAAATGATAATAACAGGAATTTTGGCCAATTTTTTGTCTTGTTGCAATTCCTCTATCACCTGGAAACCGTCCTTTTTGGGCATTAAGATATCCAGCAGAATCAAGTCCGGCAGGGTCTCTTTGACTTTTAAGACGCCTTCTTCTCCGTCTCTGGCGACAAAGACGCTATAGCCGTCTTGAGACAATTTTTTTTGCAACACCTCTAGCAAGACTCCTTCGTCTTCTACAATAAGAATTTTTTTGTTTTCCATGAATTTATTTCAGACACTTTAGCAATACCCCAAACACGACTTTTTCTCGTTTAAAACCTTAATTGAATTATAGCTTGTTTTTTTTATAAAGCCAGCCTCTCCAGTCTCCCCCACCGCTGGCCAACTTTCAGCTCAACCGTTAAGGGAACTTCCAAGCTCACCACTTCTTCCATTGCTTGCTTTATTAAGCCAGCTGCTTCCGCCAAAAAATCTTTTCTAACTTCAAAAACAAGCTCATCATGAACCTGCAATAACATCTTTATTTTTTCTGACCATTGCTTGGCGACAACCTGGCCGGACAGTTGGACCATAGCCATTTTAATAATGTCGGCGGCCGTTCCCTGCACCGGCATATTGACGGCCATACGCTCGGCCGCGGCGCGCAAATTCCAAGCCGAAGAATTAATTTCGGGAATAAATCGTTTGCGGCCAAAAACCGTTTCCACGAATCCTTGCTTGGCGACTTTTTTCTTGGTGACTTCAATGTATTTGGTAATACCCTCAAACGTGGAGAAATAATTAGCCATAAATTTCTTAGCATCGGCTCTGGCCAGTCCGGCCGCTTCGGCAAATCCTTTGATGCTCATGCCGTAGATCATACCAAAATTCAGAACCTTGGCCGCCTTTCTCATTTTTGGCGTTACTTCTTCCGGGGTTACTCCGAAAACTTCGGCCGCGGTCGCCGTATGAATATCGTGTCCGTCTTTTAAAAGTTTTATCATTTCTTTGTCTTTGGCGATAGAGGCCACCACCCGCAACTCAATTTGAGAATAGTCCGCAGAAACCAGTAAAAATCCGTCTTTCGCCACAAAAGCATTTCTGATTTCGTTACCCAGTCTTGTTTTTACCGGAATATTTTGCAAGTTCGGTTCCTTGGAAGAAAGTCGGCCGGTGGTGGTCCCCAGTTGATCAAACGAGGTATGCAGTCGGCTGTTGGTGTCCGTCAGTTTGGGCAAAGAGTTAATGTAAGTGCTTTTCAGTTTCGCCAGTTCCCGATATTTGATAACTTTGTCAATTACCGGATGCCGGTCGCGCAATTTCAAAAGTTCGGGCAAAGCCGTGGAAATAACTTTGCCCGGAGTTTTTCTCAGCCCCAAAACCTCAATTTGCAGTTTAGAAAAAAGCACCTCGCTTAACTGTTGCGGCGACCCGATATTGAAAACTTCTCCAACTAAACGGTGGATTTTTTTCTCCAGAAGCTGGAGCTCTTTGCTTACTTCTTCGTCTAGCTGTCGCAGATAGGCGACATCCAATAAAATTCCTTCCTGCTCCATGGTCCGCAATATTGGTACTAAGGCTTTCTCCGTCTCGTAAATTCGTTGGGAAAAAATCTTTTGTTTAAAGAGGGTTTCTATCTCCTGGTAAACAGGCAGTTTTTCTGTCGCTGGTTGGTTATTGACCTTTGGTATCGCTGTGAATTCGCCGTTAAAAAGTTCTTCCAGTCTTTTAAGCAAACTGAAAAAACGCATTTTTTCCAGAAAGTCCTTAACCTTGTTTCTGTCAAAATCGTGCCACCGAGCCGCTTGCAAGTCAAAATCAATGGGCGCGTCTAACCGAATCAAGGCCAGCTCGCGACTAAAAAAAGCCTGGTCTTCAAACTCTTTCAGTTTGTCTTTTAATTTAACCGGCAGGTCGCTTTTTTCCAAGTGCCCAAACAAGCCCTCTAAATTTTTGTAGGTCTGTAGAATTTTAATCGCCGTTTTTTCACCCACGCCGGGAACCCCGGGAATGTTGTCCGAAGGGTCTCCTTTCAACCCCTTAAAGTCTGGCATTTGCGCCGGCGTCAATTCAAAGCGTTTTTGCACCGCCTCAACATCGTAAATTTGAGTGTCCTTTATCCCTTTTTTAAGTGTAAAGACTTTCACCCGCTTGTTGACTAGTTGCAACGTGTCCAGGTCCCCCGTTGCCAAAAAAATTTCCAGGTCTTTTTCTTTTTTCAATTGTTCACAAATGGTCCCTAAAATATCGTCTGCTTCAAAACCTTCTTTTTCAAAAATCGGAATATTGAAGGCTTCAAGAGCCTCTTTCACTCGTCCAATTTGACTGTAAAGTTCGTCGGGGGCTTTAACCCGGGTAGCCTTGTAGTCGGCAAACTGTTCGTGACGAAAAGTCGGTTTGGGCAGATCAAAAGTTGCTGCCACATATTCCGGCTTTAATTCTTTAAGAGCGCTAAGGAGAATACTCAAAAAACCGAAAACCGCGTTCACCAGCTCCCCCTGCGCGGTGTTAAGCGGAGGCAAAGCGTGAAAGGCGCGATGGATAAGCGCGTGTGCGTCAATTAAAACGAGCCTTTTCAGATTTTCTTTAACCATAGCTGCCGTTTAAAATTAGTTCTTTTTTGTTACTTTTTTGACTGCAAAAAAGTAATCCAAATGAACATAAAATAATTTTCGGATATCGCTTCTTTCCGTTTGGCAGAAAAATAAAATTACTGGATTTTTATTTTTCTGCTTTTTTCTCCCGCGTGCTCAAATTTCAAAAACAAGGTGTTATTTTTCGGTAAATACTTCTTCACTTTTTCCGCCCATTCAAGCGCCACAATGTTTTTGGGGTCAGCTAAAAGATCCGAGAACCCCAAAGATTCCAAATCCTCAAAACTGTTTAGCCGATAACAATCAAGGTGCGTTAAAAAGATTTCCCGCCCCGGAACCCCATATTGCTTTAACAACAAAAAACTAGGGCTTTTAACTTTAGCTCTAATTCCCAACCCCTTGGCTAGTCCCTGGACAAAACTGGTCTTACCTGAACCCAGCTCGCCAGAAAGAGCCAAAACCAGAGCCCTTTTTTGCGGCCGACCGACTAAAATTTCTTGAGCCAGCGCCTCGGCCACTCTTTGGGTTTCTTTTGGGTTTTTAGCAACAATTTCCATAAATTCATCATAACACAGCGGAAAATAAGGGAAAAGAAAAGCCCCGAGGAACCACGTGGTTCCTCGGGGAATTGTTAACGGCCAACTTCCAGCTCCCAGACGGAGCCGGAAGCCGGCTTTTGAAGAACACGGCGCCAGACTTCGCGACCGCCGACAATGGCGACGACCATTTGGCCAGGCGCATCTAGCGCCACTTCCTGGCTGGCCCCCGGTGCTAGGTCAAAAGTCTGGAGCCGGGCCCCATAGATCTTGACCTGCGCCGCTTGGGTTAGCCCGTTACGGACCACCCCGCGGGCCGGACCAGCAGCGAGAGCCGCGGGCTCGGCCTTTTTGCCTGGCGAGCTTGGCACCGCCGCCAAAGGCTTTTCGTCCCCGCCGTTTCCAAAGAAGCGGTGAGGCAAATCGTCCTTGGTGGCAGGGTTTTGGGCGCCCGGTAGCGGCACTGGTGCCGCTACTACCCGGGGCCGCTGCGCTGGTCTGCTAGCCAGCGCTTCCACCAGCTGCTCCCCGACACTCGGCAAGCGAATGTCAAAGTTCAGGGGGTTACGCATCTGGATGTCCGCCCAGGGCAGCACCCAGAGGGCGTCTGAGGTGATCCTCAGGTCTCCGTCGGTGTAGGAGGAGTTCATCCCCCAACCGACAGTGGTGAAGGTGTAGACGAGGGGACGATCGCAGAGAACTCGCCCCAAGCCCGTCTTGGGAATGCCCACGGCTGTGTAGGCACCCCGACCCAGCTGAACCACGCCCATGGCCACCAAGCGGCCCAGGCGCGGTCCGACACCAAAGACTGCCGCTGCCCCGTCGCGAAAACGAAGCGTTCCGTCCTGTGAGTCCACCACGTCTTCCAGACGCTGGGACCCGGGGTAAACCACGACGGTCCAATAGATCGCCTCTGGCTGGTTGTTCACCAACGTAAGGCGGTAGGGACCGTCGGATCTATTGGGGAATCGCGGTTGGCCTTCGGGAGTCAGAACGACCCGAGAAGGCCCGCCGGGAACAACGCAGCCGGAGAGAGCCGGCAGCGTCAGCAGGGCAAGCGCCAAGCTTGCCGTCAAAATCACTGACTTTCTCACGGCTCCTCCTTATCTTTTGTTGGGTAATGTGCTCTTTCTTATGCCCGAAATTATATCACCTAAAAATGATTTTGTCAAGTCATCCCACCTTGTAAAGGCCGGGTCTTTACAAGTTATCCCCTTTTTGCTTTTGGGAAAAATAGGGGTTGATAAAAAGAAAAAATTGGCTTAAACTACAGTGATGTTTAAAGTTAACAACCATGGCTCTTACTCTTGACCAACAAATCTTTCACAGTTTTCAAGAAGCGCGGAATATCTTGATCGCTCTCCCCTCTCAACTAAACGCCGACGTTTTGGGCAGCGCTTTGACTTTCTTTGACTTTTTCAAGCAACAGCACAAAAATCCGGAAATAATCTGTTCCTCCAAGGTTCAGGAGAAATATTTTTTTCTGCCTCAAACCGATTTGATAAAAAACAAACTTGAACTCGTCAGAGATTTTGTTATCTCCATAAACACTGTTACCCACAAAGTTTCCCGCCTGAAATACGAGCAGGAAAAAGATTTGCTTAAAATATTTTTGAGCAGTCCCGGAAAAATTGAAGAAAAAGACATCGGTCTGACTCCCGGCGCCTTCAAGTACGACTTGGTTATCGTTGTCGGCTCAACCGACTTGGAATCGCTGGGGGAGCTGTTTGAAGAACACAGCGAATTGTTTTTTGAAAAACCGATTCTAAACATTGATAGCCAAGCGGCCAACGACCATTTCGGGCAAATTAACCTGGTTGATCCCACTGCCAGCTCTTGTTGCGAGATAACGCTTGACTTACTCCAGAAGCAAGACAGTCTTTGTCTTGACCAAAAAGTCGCTACTTGGCTACTGGCCGGAATTATTGAAAAAACCGATAGTTTCCAAAACGCCAAAACCACCCCCAAATCCCTGATGTTGGCTTCGCTCCTGATAAACCAGGGAGCCGAGCGCGAGAACATTGTCGGTCATCTCTACAAAAATAAGCCCCTCCCTTTATTAAAACTTTGGGGCAGAGTCCTGGCTAAACTGAACTACAGGGAAGACAAGGGTCTCTGTTTCTGTTTTCTTCCCGCTGAAGACTTTACTGCCACCGACACCAACAGCCAATTTCTGCCTTTGATTCTTAAGGAAATCAAGGACTCTTTTCCCGCCACCAATGCCGCCTATCTTCTCTGGCAAGGCAAAGAGGACCGACTGGAGGGAATCTTTTTCTCGCCCAAAAATTCTTTGACTCTCAAGATGGAAGAAAGCTTTGATTCTCATCGTCAATCCGATTACCTGTTTTTTGCTCACGATTCTCTTGATTACCAACAATTGCAGGAAGAGATAAATTCCTTGCTTGAGCCGTTACTTTAGGCTAAAATTAAAGCATAAACACTAAGCGACACTCTCGTGGTTCCATCATCAGCCTCAAAATCTCCGAAGGACTCATCCGAGGATCTCAACCAAACCCAATTGGAAGACAGACTTCATGCTATCAAAACCAAAGAGCAAGAAACTGTCGCTCGCCGATCGGCCAAAAACAAAAAGCTGCCCTATATTGACCTGACAATCGCGCCCATTGAAAGTTCGGCTGTTTGGTCAATTGACGAACAAAAAGCCAGGCAAGCCAAACTGGTTCTTTTGCATACCATGGAAAAAGACGGGGTTAGTTCGGCCCAAGTGGCCTTAGCCGACCCCGACGACCCGGCCACGCAAAAAGCGCTAGAAGAATTAAAACAAACATTTTCCCACCTCAACATTTTCCTGTGTTCCCCGCGCAGCTTGGAAATCGCTTGGTCGCGCTACCTGGACAAGCCCAGCGGAGAAAAAAATATTACCAAAGAGGTTGATATCAAAACCGAAAAGATTGACGAGTTCAAAAAGAAAATAAACAATGTCAAAGACGTTGCCGCCCTCATAAAAGAAGCTCCCCAAGAAAAAGCCTCTGAGATCTTGGAATTAATTATCGCCGGAGCCTTGCAGTTTAACGCTTCCGATGTTCACCTGGAGGTTCGCGAAAAATCCGCCCTGTTGCGTTATCGCGTTGACGGAATTCTCCAGGATGTCGTTGAGTTTCCCCTCTTGCCCTTCCATATTCTTACCAATCGCATCAAATTGCTATCGGAAATGAAACTTAATCGCCAAGACATCGCCCAAGACGGTCGTTTCACCATTGTTTTTGGCGAACTTAAAATTGAGGTCCGTGTTTCCGTCATCCCCGGAGCTTACGGTGAAAACGCAGTCGTGAGAATCCTCAATCCCAAAACAATTTCTTTGGGGCTTAAAGATCTGGGTTTTCGCGAAGATGAAATGGAGTTAATGGCCCAAGAGATTAAAAAGCCCAACGGCATGATTATCACCACCGGACCAACCGGATCCGGTAAAACCACCGCTCTTTATACTTTTATCAAAGAAGTGGCCAGCCCCGAAGTCAAAGTTATCACCCTTGAAGATCCGATTGAGTATCACCTGCCTTTAATTACTCAAACTCAAATTGAGCCCGACCGCGGCTATACTTTCGCCGCCGGCTTGCGCGCGATCTTGCGTCAAGACCCGGATATTATTTTAGTGGGTGAAATTAGGGACAAAGAGACAGCCGAAATCGCCATCCACGCTTCCCTGACCGGGCACTTGGTTTTCTCTACCTTGCACACCAACGATGCCGCCGGTGCCGTGCCACGCTTGGTGGAAATGGGAGCCAACCCGGCCATTCTTTCCGCCGCTCTTAACGTCGTTTTGGCCCAAAGATTAGCCCGCCGACTTTGCTCGGCCTGTCGGCAAGAAATCACCGCCGAGGGAACCGACAAAGAATTTTTGGCTGAAGTAGTTGAGTCCCTCCCTCTCGCTCTTAAAGAAAAATATCAACGCTCATCATTTAAAATTTTTCAGCCCCAAGGATGCCCGCAATGCAATAACACCGGTTACAAGGGACGCATCGGCATTTTTGAAATTATCAAAATTGACGGTGACCTAGAAAAGCTTATTGCCGGCTCCCCTTCGCACGCCTCCATAAAAGAAGCAGCCGCCAAGAAAAACATGACCACGATGCTTCAAGACGGCGTCATCAAGGTTATTGACGGGATTACTTCAATCAAAGAGATAAAAAGCGTGATTGGAGAAGATAAATAACCAAAATTCCGCCCGAAGGCGGAATTTAAAGAATTAAGCGTTCAACAAACTGTAGGCAAAAACTTTTCGCTTGGCAAAAAGATAAGACTTCTCTGAGGAGCGGGCCAGCCGAAGCCAAACCGTCCTAAGCTAGGAGAGAGCCCCTTAAAGTTACTAAAAATAGAACTCTTGCCTACAGGTTGCTAAATGCTTAATTTCGGGGCTTAATAAAGCCAACTTTTCACGATGTTTAAGCTTAGCATGCAAATTATTTCTTGTCAATAGTTTTTGAATCTAAACCATGAGCCATCCGACAGACGCCAATCAAAAAGACGAAGACAAAGTTTTGGAGCTTACCCTGCGCCCACAAAACCTGGACGAGTATCAAGGCCAAAATAAAGTAAAAGAGAACTTGAAAATACTGATCAGCGCGGCTAAACAAAGGAAAGAGCCGGTTGAACATATTCTTCTTTATGGCGCCGCTGGTCTGGGAAAAACAACCCTTAGCCACGTCATTGCCCGAGAGATGGGCACCGGTTTGCGCGTGACTTCTGGGCCAGCAATTGAACGAACCGGGGATCTGGCTTCCATCCTGACTAATTTAAGCGAAGGCGAAATTTTATTTATTGACGAATGCCACCGACTCAATAAGACGATCGAAGAAATTCTGTACCCGGCCATGGAAGACTTCAAGCTGGATATTGTCATCGGCAAGGGGCCCTCGGCCAGAACTCTGGAACTAGAAATCCCTCGCTTTACCTTAATTGCTGCTACCACTCAAGCCGGCGCTCTTTCTTCCCCCTTGAGATCGCGCTTTGGCTTAACCTTCCGTTTAGATTTCTACGCCGATGAAGACATCACCAAGATTATCAAGAGGTCGGCTAAAATTTTGGGAGTAGAAATTGACGATCAAGCCGCTGCTTGGCTGGCGCAGTGTTCGCGGAAAACTCCTCGCGTAGCTAATCGCCTGCTTAAGCGCGCCCGCGATTTCGCCCAAGTAAAAAACAGTGGGCAGATTACCAAAGAAATCGCACGGAAGGCTTTAACCATGCTGGAGATAGACGAACTGGGACTAGAACCGGCCGATCGCTTAATTTTGAAAACTTTGATAGAAAAATTTGATGGCGGCCCGGCCGGGTTGCAGTCAATTGCCGCCAGTATTGAAGAAGACGAGCATACGATTGAAGATATCTACGAGCCATTTTTGATGCAACTTGGCTTCATCATCCGCACGCCGCGCGGTCGCGTGGCTTCCGATTTGGCCTATCGACATCTGGGGCTGGCAACCAAAAAAGAAATTAAGCCACTATTTTAAATCTTAAAATATCATGGACAGTCTTAATCTTTTGCCCAACCTGCTTAACTGGGGATTCATCATCTTGTGGATGATCCTTTTGTTGGTTGAACTTTTTTACCTCTATCATTGGCTGCGTTTCGCCCACTCCGGTTTTTTGGGACGCCTGGTCGCCTATTCACTGTTTGCCGCTTCTTTCATCTTGGCCTTTGTAGCTCTCACAACCTTTTTTACCCCTTAAAAATATGGCTGTTATTGACTTAAATCCCAACGAAGAAATTATTATTGAAACTAGGCAGCATTGGATTTTTATCTTCTTCGGTTTGGTAAAATTCGGTCTTTTGTTGCTCTTGCCTTTTGTCGTTTACGCCTTTTTATCCAACCAACAACCCGGTTTTTTATCCGAATATTTTAAATTAATTTGGGGAGGGCTTTGGCTTTATTTTTTTGGAATTTCAGTTTTTTTGACTAAATTTTGGATTGATTATTATTTGAACGTCTGGGTAGTAACCAATCAGCGCGTTTTTGACGTTGAGTTAAAAGGTCTGTTCAATTTTGAAGTCGCCGTCTTTACTCTGGGCAATATCCAAGACGTAACCATTTCCATCCAAGGACCACTAGCCACTCTTTTTAACTATGGTAACGTCTTGGTGCAAACAGCCGGCGAGAATATGACCTTTACTTTCAGACAAATCGCCGCTCCGCAAAGAATTCAAGAGCAAGTGGTTGAGCTTAGCCGGCAAATTCGGCAAACGCCACTCAACAATTCCAACTAATTACTAATAGGACATGGAGGGGTTTATTAGTAAAATAAAAAACAGTCTTTTGTTGTTTTGTTTTTTGATCCTTATTTTGGGAGCGGTTGTTTTTTTGTCTTTCAGACTTGCTTGGGCACAGCCGGCTCAACGGGTGGCGATCAACGAGATAATGTATAATCCCAAAGGCGATGATACGGACACCGAATGGTTGGAAATCAAGAATTTAACCGACGCGCCTTTTGATTTGGGTGGTTGTAGGTTCAACGACGGTTCTGGGCACCTGCTTTACGCTCCCCCCAAAAATGGCGGCCAAGGCAGTTTGGTTATTCCTCCCAATGGATTCACCATCTTGGCCAACAACGCCGCCGTTTTCAGAAGCCTCTACCCAGGCGTGACCGTGGCGGTTATAGACAGCAGTTTTTCTCTAAAAAATAGCCCTAACAAAATCTCCCTGCTCGGCTCTTTGGGCGAAGAATTGAGCATCGTTTATTACGACCCCACCAGTGGCGGCAATGGCGACGGTTTCAGTCTGGAAAGACAAGAAGCCAACGGACAAATTGTCTGGCACAAAAGCCAAGACCTGGGCGGCACGCCGGGCCGAGAAAATTTTGGGGCGACAACTATCCCGCCTTTTTCCCCGGAGCAAACCACCAGCCCCACCTCTGAGATATTGCCTCCGCCAACCTCCGCTGGCTCTTTTTTGCGGGCCGAAGCCGGCCCAGACCTTGCCGCCACCACCAACCAAGAAATTTCCTTTGATGCCAAAGATTCGCAAGGCGACTTAAAATATTTCTTTTGGAATTTTGGCGACGGCTCAACCTCTGCCGGCAAAACAAAAGTAACTCATACCTACAAATTTCCCGGAACATATCTTGTATCTTTGACCGTGGGTGATGGGCGGACCGAAATTACCGACACTTGCCAGGTGACTGTTTTTAACAATTCATTTCGCCTTTCTGAGTTTCTACCTTGGACGGAAAAAGACGACAAAAATAACGAATGGATTGAAATCTATAACCAAAGCGAAGACGCGCAATTTTTAGACGGTTGGCAACTATCAGACAGCGGCACCAAAAGCAAACCTTTTGTTTTTCCTAAAAAAACTTTAATCGCTCCTAAAAGCTACCTAGTCGTT
>JAKAHB010000009.1 GCA_021815315.1 bacterium
GTCTATCGTTCTCAACTTCGCGCCAAAACCAATGGCCAAAAACTCTAACAGGCTGGAGCCCAAGCAAATAAAAAAGGGCAACGAAGTACGTTGCCCCGACGTAGCCAGAGGTGTTCTCCTCGCTCCCACCCCCCTAGGGATGTTTGAAGATCAAAACCAGCTGCCCAGTCTTCTCATCAAGCTTCGCCTCGACGCTCCGGAGTCGGCCTTGTTGAATCGCTCGGACAAGGCCACCGGCGCACTTAATGTAATCGGTTAGCTCCTCCTTGTCCTGAACATCAACAAGAAGAGAGAGAATAGTTTCTCGGGGACCCCGGTCCCCCTCCTCACGCGGCACCACGGAAACATGGCTCCTTACCATAATCCCTCCTTATCCCTTCTTGAAGCCGAGAAAAACGTACTTAGTTAAAACAGCATGAACTTTTTAACAACTCTTGTCAATATTTCTCCGCTCTTCTCTGTAAAGCAAGTACGAGTAAACCACCGGCACCAATAAAACTGCCGCAATGACAATAACAAATAAAACCGGGTAGACATGGAGCTTGGCCAAAAAAGCGCCACTGAAAAGAAAAAGCCCCGCCAGCACAAACATCCAACCGCCCAACCGGTGCGTCTTTTGCCAAACGGTTTCCGAAGACATGGTCCAAGGGGTGCGAATGCCCATAAACCAGTTGGGCTTAAGCTTGCCCATGTAGTTGCCCAAAACAATAAATAAAATCCCAATAACCGCCGGCACTATTTTCCCTACCTCAACCTGGTGCCCCAATCCGGCCAAACCGGTCACAAAATAGAGCAGGAGCAAAACTAGAATAATCGCCAGTTTAAAAATGTGATAGACGCGCGCGAATCTGTCGTATTTTTCTTTTTTGGGATCAATTTTGGGTAAAATCAAAAATAAAAGATACATGGCCAGAATTAACAACGGGATGGCAAAAGCCCCGACGGCGCGAGAAGAGTAATTGTCTATCTCGCCTTTAAAGTTCCAATGGCTGGGCACCCTGGCTGGGAAGTGAGCGTAGAAATAGCAAGAAGCCACGAAGGAAGCGACGATCAAAATTATTGGCAATATTTCTGTTTTAAGTGAAAATTTCATAAATTATAAATAGTTAATTATATTTATTTCCCAAAATATTCCAGGAGTTTTTCCATCACCTCTTCAAGCACGGTTAAGTTTAGGCTGTAAAAAATTTGCTGGCCTCTTCTTTCGGCCGACACCAAGTCCGCTCGTTTCAAAATATCCAAATGATGCGAAACCGTGGCTCCGGTAATTTTTAAATTTTTCGCAATGTCCCCCGCCGCCATTTCGCCTTTCTTAAGCAGCCGCAGAATTTTGCGGCGATTGGGGTCGGACAAGGTTTTAAAAACTTTATTCATGGCCTTAGATATTTAGATGACTATCTAAAGTATAGCGCCCTCAAAAAGCTTGTCAATCTTTTTCAGGGGAGCAAAACTCATCCGGTGAATCGGGCAAGGACCGTGCTTGACGATAGCCCCCAGATGCTGACGGGTGCCGTAACCCTTATGGCGGTCAAAGCCGTAGCGCGGGTAACGCTCGTGATATTCCTGCATTTTCCGGTCGCGCAAAACCTTAGCAACAACCGAGGCGGCGGCGATGGAAGCAATTTTTTCGTCACCCTTGATAATCGCTTTTTGACTGCAGGGGTAACCGCTTAAAGTGTCCCGGCCGTCAATTAACAAAAAATCGGGAACAATTTTTAGAGCTTGCAAGGCTTGGCGCATCGCCAATTGCGATGCCTGCAAAATATTGATTTTGTCAATAATTCGCTCGCTCACAAAACTGACGCTGTATTTTACCGCCTCGGAATTGATCAAAAAATCAAACAGCTTTTCTCTTTGTTTTTGGGAAAAAAGCTTGGAGTCGCGAAATTCCGCTTTTTGAATCAGCTTAAAATCTTTATGGCGAGAATCAAAAACCAAAGCGCAAGCCACCACCGGCCCGGCCAAAGGCCCACGACCCACCTCGTCTAGGCCGCAAAGCCAAACTAGGCCCCGCGACCAGTGTTTGTTTTCCTCAAAAAAAGAAGCGACTCGCAAAATTTTTAATTTTCAACTTTTAACTTTCAATCAATGATTCTATCTTCAAAGAATCATTGATTGAAAATCGTTGATTGAATAATTTATTGGTAATTAAAGGTGTTTCCCCTCTTATTTTAACCCTTTTACCCCTTTTCTCCAATCTGCTATAATGACTCTAGGACATGGAAGACCAAAAAAACCAAAATTTAAAAAATTTGAGAGATAAAACCCGTTGGGCCGGAGTGGAAAATGCTCTAGCCGAAGGCACCTATTCGGGTTATATGTTTGGCGTTATTGAAACTCGCAAGATTTTTGCCCAGCTATTAAAGGAAAAAGGGATTCCCGGCCTAACCGTCGGCAAGAAGATTAAGCACATCCGTCAATATTTATCTTTGCCCGAAAAGCTTGAATTTTCTCAAGAGGTTTATCACAAAATTATAGAGAACTTAAACCCCGTAATCACTCGTGAAGAAACCAAAGACGCTATCGCCGGTTATTGGCAAGCCATTAAAGATATTGAGGAAACAATCCCTCAACTCTCGTCCGGTCAAAAAATCAGTCTTTGGAGCAAATTTTATCTGGGCAAAGTTTTCAAGCTTTCTCGCCGTTTTTTTATCAGCTTGGCAATTTTCATCCTGGCCGTCCTGTTTTTCTACGACACCCAAACCGGTCAACAGCTTGCCCTGGCTGTCGGCAAAGGCACGCACATTTTGATTTTTAAGATTGTCCCATGGATAATCGGGGTGGGGCTTGGCATTGTTGGGCTCGTATTTTTCTGGAGCGTCCTGAAGAAAAAAAGAGAAAGATTATAGAAAAAAATTTTTAATTTTATAATTTTTAAACACCCCGGGAAAGAAGACCAAAAAACAAACTTGAAGCAACAAAAAAATAATGCTTTTAAAAAAATTAGAGCATTGTTTATAAAATTACAAAACTTAAAATTTAAAACTTAAAATTAGTAATGAAGTTCACTCATCTCCACACCCACAGCCACTATTCTCTGCTTGATGGCTTGGCTAAGATTGACGATTTAATCGGTAAAGCCAAAGAGCTCAAGATGGATTCCCTCGCCTTGACCGATCATGGGAATCTTTATGGCGCCATTGAATTTTATAAGAAAGCTAAAAAAGCCGGAATCAAGCCTATCATTGGTGTTGAGGCCTATGTTACCGCCGGTTCTCGCCACAGCAAACAGCCCGGCATTGACAGCCAACGGTATCATCTGGTCCTTTTGGCCAAAAACAAAGAGGGCTACAAAAACCTGGTCAAAATGGTCAGCAAGGCCTGGCTGGAAGGTTTTTATTACAAACCGCGGATAGACAAGGAGCTGTTGAAACAATACGGGCAGAATTTAATCGGGACCTCCGCCTGTCTGGCTGGAGAAATCTCTCGCGCCCTTCATGCTAACGATTCTGCCAAAGCTAAAAAGTTAGTCCAGGAATACCGCGGTTTTTTTGCTCCGGGAAATTTTTATTTGGAGCTGGAACATCATCCCAACACCGGCGACCAAATGGAAATTAATGAAAAAATCATTAAGCTAGCCAAAGAAACCAATACGCCCCTGGTGGCGGCTCATGACATCCATTACGTCAACCCCGAAGATAGCCACGCCCAGGATGTTTTGATGATGGTTAATACCAACGCAAAATTTGAAGACGCGGACAGATTAACCATGAAGAACGATGATTTTTCCATGCAACCAGGGGAAAACATGGCCGATTTTTTCAAACACGTGCCTGAGGCCATTAGCAATACTCAAGTCATTGCCGATGCTTGTAATTTGGATCTGGATCTCTCCGGCTATCAATTGCCTCATTACACCGTGCCGGAAAATTTTACCCCCGAAACCTATTTGCGCCATCTTTGCGAAGAAGGCCTGCAACGCCGTTACCGACAAACCACCCCCGAAATGATGGATCGCCTCAATTATGAGCTCTCGGTGATTGAGAAGATGGGTTTTGCCTCCTATTTCTTAATCGTTCAGGATTTTGTTAGGTGGGCTCATGCCAACAACATTGTGACCGGACCGGGACGCGGTTCGGCCGCGGGCTCTTTTGTTTCCTTTCTTCTGGGCGTCACCGATATTGACCCGCTGAAATTTAATCTGATGTTTGAAAGGTTTTTGAACCCAGACAGAATTTCCATGCCTGATATTGACCTTGACTTTGCCGACACCAGACGCGACGAAGTTATCCAGTATGTTAAAGGAAAATACGGCGCCGACAAGGTGGCCCAGATCATAACCTTTGGGACCATGGCTGCTCGCGCTTCCATTCGGGACGCCGGTCGCGCCATGGGCTATGCTTACAGCCTTTGCGATCAGGTGGCTAAATCCATCCCGCAATTCACCGGTCTTAACGAGGCCCTAGAAAATTCACTGGAACTAAAACAGCTTTATGAATCCGACGAACAAGTAAAAAAACTGGTGGACACGGCTTTACGCCTAGAAAACGTCGCCCGCCACGCTTCCACCCACGCCTGCGGTGTAGTGATCACCAAAGACTCGCTGGACGAGCTGGTCCCCTTGCAGAACCCCACGCGCAAAGACGATTCCAGCGGCGTGGCCGTTACCCAATTTGAAATGCACGGCATTGAAGACTTGGGGCTTTTGAAAATGGATTTTTTAGGCTTGCGCACTTTAACCGTTATTGAAGATACTTTAAAGATCATTGAGAAAATTCACGGCTTAAAAATCTCTCTCTCGGAGTTGCCGCTGGATGATCCGTTAACTTACGAACTTTTCCGAGAAGCTCGGACCACTGGCGTTTTTCAATTGGAATCGGGCGGCATGAAAAGATATCTGAAAGAATTGCGACCCACCGAATTTGAAGACGTAATCGCCATGGTCGCCCTTTACCGGCCCGGACCAATGGAATTGATTCCCGACTTCATTGCTCGCAAGCATGGACGCCGCGCCATTGAATACTTGCACCCACTGCTGGAGCCGATTTTAAAAAATACCTATGGCATCGCCGTCTACCAAGAACAAATCATGCAAATAGCCCGAGACTTGGGTGGCTTCACCTTACCTCAAGCGGATATTTTGAGAAAGGCTATGGGTAAAAAAATCAAAGAGTTATTGGAAGAACAAAAAGGCAAGCTGATTGAGGGCATGAAAAAAAATGAGCTAAGCCAAGACGTCGCTCAACAGATTTGGAACTTTATTGAGCCTTTTGCCCGCTATGGTTTTAATCGCTCCCACGCGGCCTGTTACGCCATGATTGGTTATCGCACCGCCTATTTAAAGGCTCATTATCCGACCGAGTTCATGGCCGCTTTGATCAATTCGGAAAGAAACGATATAGAACGTGTCGCCTTTTTGATTGACGAATGTAAAACCATGGGGATAGAAGTTTTACCCCCCGACCTCAATGAAAGTCTGGCCGACTTTACGGTGGTGGACGATAAAAAAATTCGCTTTGGTTTAACGGCGGTAAAAAATGTCGGGCATAATGTTGTCACCCAAATCGTGGCCGCCAGAAAAAAAGAGGGGCCGTTCAAGTCAATTTCCGATTTAGTTTCCCGTGTCCAGGACAAGGATTTAAACAAAAAATCATTAGAGTCGCTAGTTAAGTGCGGAGCGCTTGACTGCCTGGAAGAGCGCAACAAGATTTTATTTAACGTGGAAAACATCTTAAATTACGCCCGAGAAATTCAAAAGTCAAAACGCAACGGTCAAGCCAACATCTTTGACGCCTTACTTGCCAACGGTTGCGCAGTTGAGCAAGAAATCAAGTTGCTGGACAGTGTTGCCGCTACTAAAAAACAAAAACTGGACTGGGAGAAGGAACTGCTCGGTCTTTATGTTTCCGAACATCCGGTAAAAGAATACGCCGAAAAATTGCAAGGCAAGACGTTTCCTTGCAATATGTGCACTCCGCAGATGAGCAACAAACGAGTGAGCATCGGCGGCGTTATCTCCAAAATCCAAAAAATAATTACCAAAAACGGCGAGCCGATGCTGTTTGTGAAAATGGAGGATTTAACCGGCAGCATCGAAACCCTGGTTTTTCCCAAAAAACTTATTGAAACAGCCGCCAAGTGGCAAGAAGGCCGGGTGGCCATTATCAGCGGCAAACTAAGCGACCGAGACGATGTCCCCAAGCTATTTTGCGACACTATAAAAATTTTGGGATAAATTGCAAGGCAAGCTAAGGCCCGACTTTGTGACGGTTCGCCGTCTCTCAAGTCTCAAGGCTTGCCTGTAACCCCGCACCACAGAGGGTGCGGGGTTATTTATTCCTTATCGCTTGCCTGCTCGCCAAAGCGAGCGGCTCGCGAAGGAATAAATAAAAGCCCCGAAAGATCGGGGCTACCACGGTTCGCCGTAAGAAGCTTTCATCCAAAGCTTAAGTTTTCCTTCTCCCCTGCCCATGATTGCCAGCTCCATAATATGCGAAGTGGGGACCTCTATGATTCGTCCAGACTGCTTGTCTTCCAGTGCCCAGATTTCGCGTCCAGGGTAAAATCCCCTTAGCCGGCATTCTCTTGCGATTTCCTCGCCACCCTTGGTTGCCTCAACCAAGGCGACTTCCACCGACATCTCCCGCCGCTTCCTGGCCATGCGCGCCCTCCTTTTTTGGTTAGTAATATTATAGCACGTTTTTAATTTAATCAATTTTGATATTGACTAACTTCTTTTTTGCTTTAAAATATAATTACAATCAAATAGAATCCGTGACGCGGACCAACCACCCGCCGAGATTCCGTAGGCCACCAACGAAACAGGTGCCAAGAGTGCCCAAAAGTTTGCGGGAAACCGAGTGGAACCGCCCTTCTGAAAAGAGGGCCTCGGTAGCGCGAAAATTTTTGGGTATTTTATTTTGAAAAATTAAAGGCGAGAAAATTAACAAGATGAGCGACAAAAAAAATAAATTGGATATTCTAAGACACTCCACTTCTCACGTTCTGGCGATGGCGGTATTGGAGATGTTTCCCGAAACCAAGTTTGCCATCGGCCCTTCAATTGAAGACGGTTTCTACTATGACTTTGATCTCCCCCGAACTTTGATTCCAGAAGACCTGTCCCTCTTGGAAGAAAAAATGCGCGCCATTATCAAAGCCAATTATTCTTTTGAAAAATCGGAAATCTCGACCGAAAAAGCACTGGCGCTTTTTGAAAAAGCCGACCAACCATACAAAGTGGAGATTATCAAGGACCTTGGGAAAGAGCCCCCACTTCTCAATTCCTCTTCCTCGGTCTCGCTATACAAGTCCGGTTCGTTTGTTGACCTTTGCTCCGGGCCGCATCTTGACTCCACCGGCGAAATTAATCCCCGGGCTTTTAAATTACTCTCCATCGCCGGCGCCTATTGGAGAGGCGATGAAAAAAATAAAATGTTGCAACGGGTCTACGGCACCGTCTTTCCCGAAGAAGAAGGGCTGCTTGATTTTCTAAAAATGAAAGAGGAAGCGGAGAAAAGAGACCATCGTAAATTGGCTAAAGAGCTAGAACTCTTTATGATTTCCGAGGAAGTCGGCAAGGGTTTGCCCTTGTGGCTGCCCAAGGGGGCATACGTTCGCAAAAAACTGGAAGACTATATGTATGCCGAGGAACAAAAACGCGGCTATGGTTTTGTCTATACCCCCGTCTTGGCCCACGAAGAACTCTACAAAAGATCCGGCCACCTGGCTCATTATCACGAAGATATGTACAACCCGATTGATATTGAAGGTGAAAAATATTATCTAAAACCGATGAATTGCCCGCATCACCACATGATCTTCAAAAACAAGACAATGAGCTACCGTGATTTGCCTTTGCGTCTGTCCGATTTCAGTCCCATTCATCGCTTTGAAAGGTCGGGCGTCTTGACCGGTCTCATTCGCGCCCGTTGTTTTTCCCAAAATGACGCTCACATCTACTGCGCTGGCATCAAACAGCTCAAAGAAGAATTTTTATCGGTGATGGAGCTTTTTCGACAAGTTTATAAGGATTTTGATATCTCTGGTTATTGGTTTCGCCTTTCCTTGCCCGATTTTAACGACCCTGAAAAATACGGCGATATCAAAGACAAAGAAATTTGGGAAGAAGCGACCCGACTGATTAAGGAAGCAATGAGCGAAGCCGAAATGGAATATAAAGAAGTAATTGGCGAGGCGGCCTTCTATGGCCCGAAAATCGATGTCCAGATAAGAAATGTCCACGGGAAAGAAGACACCATCGCCACCGCTCAAGTTGACCTCTATTCTTCCAAGCGCTTCAATTTGGGTTTTATTGACAAAGATGGCCAAGAAAAACGTCCGGTCATTTTGCACCGCGCCATTATGGGTTCTTTTGATCGCTTCTTTGCTTTCCTGGTTGAAAAATATGCCGGCGCTTTTCCCTTGTGGCTAGCTCCGACCCAAATCAGAATTTTACCGATTGGCGAGAACCATCTTGATTACGCGCGAAAAGTCCAGCAAGAATTAAAAGATAATGGCTGGCAAGCAGAAGTTGACGACAGCAATGAAACTGTCGGTAAAAAAATTAGAGCCGGGGAAATGCAAAAAATCCCCTACCTGCTTATTGTCGGCGACAAAGAGGTTGAGGCCGGCCAGGTGGCCGTCCGCCAACGTCAACAAGGAGATTTAGGAACGATGGACGCAAAAGAGCTTATGAAAAAAATGGACAAAGAAGTAAAAGGAAAAACAATTTTTTAATAAAATGGGCAAAAAGTCCAACTCGGAATTAATTTATTGGCTCGTCTTGATTCTGGTGGCCGCTCTGGCTGTCTTGGTTTTTGTAATTGCCGATCGGCCAACCCATAATAACCTCCCCGCCGACACAAACATTCCGCCCCGCGTTAAAACAGAAAACGAGATGATAAAAGTTAGTCAACCAAAGCCCTTCCAAGCCGTCTCTTCCCCCCTGACCATCTCTGGCCAAGCCAGTGTCTTTGAGGCGGTCCTGGATTATAGATTAAAGGATTCTAAAAATAACGTTCTAGCTCAAGGTCGCACTCTGACCGCCGAGGGTTTTGCCATGAGTCCGTTTAGCAAGTCTGTTGATTTTTCCAGACCACGAACAGACGCGGGCACGCTGGAAATTTTCGCCATCTCGCCCAAAGACGGCTCGGAAATAAATAAAATTTCCCTCCCGGTATTTTTCAAAAAATAACGACCGAATAAATTTCTGCCGGGCGGTCGTCTCGCAAAACCCCGCTCCGCGGAACGCGGAGCGGGGTTTTGTTTTTAAAAGTCAACTAAAAAAGCTTGTCTTTGCCTTCGTTTGTTGCTTAAATAGATATGCGATTTTAGGGCATTTCAAGCACCGAAAATTTTTGACTGGACTTCCCTGTTTTCGCCTTTCGCGTTTTTGGCCTTGATCATTTTCGCCTTATGAATTACAAAATCATTACTTTTGGTTGTCAGCAAAACATTGCCGACTCCGAACAAATCAACGCCCGGCTTAAAAAACAAGGCCACCAACCCGCCAAAACGGAAGCCTCGGCTGATTTGGTCGTAATCAACGCTTGTTCGGTGCGCAAATCGGCCACCGACCGCGCCTACGCCAAGATCAAACAAAATAAAAAGGCCGGGAAAAAAATCGTTCTTTGTGGCTGCATCATGGACAAAGATAAAAAAAACCTCAAAGATTGGATTGATGAATTTTGGGCTCCCGAAGAATACTTCTGCGCCCAGCCGCTGGTTTCAAGCAGCTTTCGCGCCTATGTCCCCATTATGACCGGCTGTAATAATTTTTGCTCTTATTGCGTCGTTCCCTATACCCGCGGGCGAGAAATTTCCCGACCGGTTGAAAAAATCATGGCCGAGGTCAAGCGCGCCTTAAAAAACGGAGCCAAGGAAATCGTTCTCTTGGGACAAAATGTTAATTCTTACAAATCAAAATCCTTAAGCTTCTCCGGTTTGCTAAAACAGGTGAACAAGATTCCCGGCAATTTTTGGTTGACCTTTGTTTCCAACCATCCCAAAGACATGACCTGTGAATTGACAAAAACAGTAGCCGAGTGCGCCAAAGTCAGCCCCCTGATCCACCTGCCTTTTCAGTCCGGCAATAACGCGGTGCTCAAAAGAATGAACCGTCATTACACGGTCGGGCAATATAAAAAATTAGTGAAAAACCTAAGAGCGGCTTTCGCTAAGTATCGTTCAGACGACTTGCCCCTGGCTGTCACCACCGACGCGATTGTCGGTTTTCCCGGCGAAACCAAAAAACAATTCAGTGATTCGGCTAAATTAATGCGCGAGATTGAATTTGACCTGGCCTATCTGGCCTGTTTTTCTCCTCGTTCCGGCACCGTCGCCGCCAAGCTGGAAGATGATGTCCCCATGGCAGAAAAAAGAAAGCGCGAACAAGCTTTAAATAACATCCTCAAAAAGACCGCCTGCAAAAAAAATAAAGCTTACGTCGGTAAAATTGTTGAGATTTTGGTTGAAAAAACAAAAGGCGACTTTGTTTACGGCAAGACCAAAACAGGAAAAAACGTCAAAGCCAGGGGGAAAGCAAAGACGGGCCAGGTCTTTAAGGTTAAGATTGAAAAAATTGGCCCTTGGGGATTAGCAGGAAGAATTTTAAGTTTTTAATTTTAAATTATCTACTTCAAAAATGGACACCAAACCCAAGCTCGTGGTCATCCTCGGCCCCACCTCTTCCGGCAAAACCAGCTTGTCTGTTAAGTTAGCGAAAAAGTTCAATGGCGAGATCGTTTCCGCCGACTCCCGCCAAGTCTACCGCGGACTGGATTTGAGTTCCGGCAAAGTTACGCAAAAGGAGATGCAAAACATTCCTCATTATTTGTTGGATGTCGCCGATCCAAAAAAAGTCTACACCGTCGCCCATTTCAAAAAAGACGCCGCTACCGCCTTGGGAAAAATCTATGCCAAAAATAAATTGCCGATTTTAATCGGCGGTACTGGTTTTTATATTGACGCCGTCACCCAAGACACTGTTTTACCCAAAGTTAAACCCGACTTGAAGTTAAGAGAAAAACTGGAGAAAAAAACGGCCCAGCAACTTTTTGCTCTGCTGAAGAAACTTGATCCCCAAAGATCCGCCACCATTGACAGCCAAAACAAAAGACGGTTGGTGCGAGCCTTGGAGATTGTCCAGGCTCTGGGAAAAGTGCCGAAATTACAAGAGAAAAATTCAAAGTTTGACCTCCTCTATCTCGGCGTTTCAAGAAGCAAGGAGGAATTAAAAAGACGCATTCATGACCGCCTACAAGAAAGAATCTCTCAAGGGATGATAGAAGAGATTGCCAAACTGCACCAACAAAAAGTTTCGTGGCAAAGACTTGAAGATTTGGGACTAGAGTGCCGTTACATCGCTAGATTTTTACAAAATAAAATAACGCTTGAAGAAATGCTGGACGAGTTGGAGCGCGCCACTTGGCGCTATGCCAAACGCCAAGAAACCTGGTTTAAGCGCAACCAAGAAACGCGCTGGGTAAAAAATTATCAGAAAGCGGAAAAACTGATCAAAAAGTTTCTCTTGTAAAGGCCAAGCTTAGCGCGCTACAGCCAAGGCGGGTTATTTATCGCTGGCGGGCAGAAATAAAAAAGGCCCGGAGATGAGACTCACGGGCCTGACACGCTTTCCCCTGCGAATTCAGCCTACCTTGGGGCGGGAAGAAACCAGGTGGGTGTTGTGAAATTGCGCGCAAGAGGCGCACACCGCCCAACCCGACCCGTTGAACCCCACCGGTTTGCCGTTTCCCCCGCCACAAAACCGACAGTGTTCATCGGGGTCAAAAATGACCCCGATGAACACTGTCTTGTTGTCGCAACGCCAGCTTTTGGCCCGGCTACAGGAAGTCGGGTCAAAAATCCCGCAAACCTCCTCCAGGGTGCACTCTTTGCCCGGAGGCAATGGCACGGGCCCTTCCAGGCAAATCTCTACCTTGCTCATGCAAACCCTCCCTTTTGACGCAAAAAAAATAGCCCCCAGGGGGCTAATTCTTAAAAAATATCTAACCGGCAGCGATATCTATCGCCCAATTTTTTGCTTAAAATTGTCGCCGGTTTTTTCTGCATTTTTTCTATTATATCCTAAATATCAAAACTGTCAAGAGTGTGGACAACTCCGCCCAGATCGAGCCCTTCATCGGGACCGACCCGGAAAAATCAGCTTAGTTTTTTCTTAATAATTTCCAGCGCTATTTGCGGATTAGCCGCTCCCTTGGTTTCTTTCATAATCTGCCCCAGCAAAAACTGGGCAGAGTTTCCCTTGCCTTTTTTGTAATCTTCAATCGCCTTGGGGTTGGCTTCAACAATTTTTTCAATCGCTTGCTCAAGCGCCGCCCCCTCACCAATTTGGTTTAGTCCCCTCTCTTCAATAATTTGCCCAGGGTCGCCTCCGGTTGCCTGCATCTGCGCTAAGACAATTTGCGCCGCTGAAGAATTGACGGCTCCCGAATTAATAAGGCACATTAATTCGGCAAAATTTTCCGGTGTTATTTTTAAATTAGCAAAGCTTTCTTTATGCTTGCGCAAAATTTTAGGAATTTCCACCAGTAAATAGTTGACTGCCAATTTTACCAATTTAGTTTTGTCCTCCTGTTGATATTTGTCTTGCGCCCAGGAATCCATTTCCGAGACAACTTCTTCAAAAAATCCCGCCGTCTCTTTGTCATTAACCAAAGTTTTTGCTCGTTCAAAAGTCAGACTGAATTCTTCTTTAAACCTGGTTCTTTTTTCTTCCGGCAGCTCCACGCTCTCACCGTCTATTCGCAAGCCGCTGTTTTTTACAAGTCGCAACGGCGGCAAGTCCGGCTCCGGAAAATAGCGGTAATCGTGAGCCTCTTCTTTGACGCGTTGAGAAACCGTCGCCTGCTTAGCCTCGTCCCAGCCTCTGGTTTCTTGAACAATCTTTTCGCCAAACTCCAAAGCTTCCGCTTGGCGCGCAATTTCAAAATCAATCGCTTTTTCCACCGCCTTGAAAGAGTTTAGATTTTTGACTTCAACTTTTGTGCCCAGTTTGCTGTCTTTGGAGACAGAAACGTTTACCTCGCAACGCATTTGCCCTTTTTCCATGTCGGCATCCGAAATTTCCAAGTAGCGCAAAATTCTCTGCAGTTCCCGACAAAACTCTTTCGCTTCTTCGCCCGAAGTAATCTCCGGCTCGGTCACTAGCTCCATCAGAGGCACGCCGGAACGATTAAGGTCCACCAAGGAATAATCGGCTTTTTTGGGATGAATTGATTTTCCCGTGTCCTCTTCCAGGTGTATTCTGGTGATACCGATTTTTTTATCGCCGACTTGCAAAAAACCTTTTTCGGTTAAGGGCTGGTCGTATTGAGAAATTTGATAGCCTTTGGGTAAATCGGGATAAAAATAATTTTTTCGGTCAAACTTGGTATTCTCGTTTATCCGACAACCCAACGCCCGGCCCGCCGCGATCACCATTTCCACCGCTCTTTTATTTATCACCGGCAAAGCCCCCGGTTGCGCGGTGCAGACGGGGCAGATATGAATGTTGGGCTCCCCTTCCAACCCCTGACCGTTAGGGCAAGAGCAGAACATTTTGCTTTTGGTTTTTAGTTCGGCATGAATTTCCATGCCAATAGTCGGCTGATAGTCCATTTCTTTAGAATTTAAAATTTGCCGGTGCTGCCTCTCCGGCCATTACCTCGATTGGTTTTTGGCAACTCGTTAATTTCTTCAACCTCCGGATTTTCTACTTTTTGAATCAAAAGTTGGGCTACTTTTTGTCCTTTTTCTATAGTATAGTCTTCTTGCCCCAAATTAACAAGGCATAGGATATATTCGCCGGTGTAGTTATTATCGAAAACTCCGCCCAAGATTTTCATGCCATGACCAATTGCTGGCCCTGTTTTGTCCCAAATAAGCCCGGCGTAACCCTCGGGCAAAACTAGCGCCACTCCGGTATGAATTTCGGCGCGCTGGCCGGGTTTAATTTTTATTTCTTCAACCGAAAACATATCCATACCCACATCGCCCGCTTGGGCAAAGCCGGGAATTTTAGCATCGGGATGAAGTTTTTTTATTTGAATTTTCATATTTTAATTGCCGCCGTTTTTATTTTTAAAAGCCAAAAAAACATTCGCTAGCAGCATTGCCACCGTCACCGGCCCCACCCCCAAGGGAGTCGGCGTCAGATAGGCGGCTTTTTTTTCAACCGATTGCGCGTCAACGTCCCCCCTTGTTTTTTTACCTTCGCGGGAAACCCCGGCATCCAGAAGCGTGGCTCCTTGCTTGATCATCCCGCCCTTGATTAGCCCCGGGCAGCCCGTAGCCGAGATGACAACGTCGGCCTCTCTCAAAAAATCTTCCAGCCCCTTGTCCAGACAAACTTTTTTAACCAGGTAGTCGCACCTGGCGTTTTCTTGCTCAAAAACAGCGGCTAGTGTTTTGCCAAAAATTTCGGAGTTGACCACCGCGGCAACTTTTTTGCCCGCTAGCTTAATTTTAACCGAGCGTAAAATCTCCAAAAAGGCTTGCGGCAAAACCGGTTTTAGCGTTAGCTCCTTACCAGCTAACAAATTTTTACGGTTTTTTTCGCAAAAACCGTCCACATCTTTTTCCGGCGCAATCGTGTTGATTATTTTGTCCGGGTCAAAAAATGGGGGCAGAGGAAGTTGGACGATAATGCCGCTCACCTTTTCATCTTCATTCAGCTCTTTTATCAAATTCACAACTTCACCGGCATCAACACTCGGAGAAAAAAGATGTTTTGAAAATGCAACCCCGATTTCAGCCGCTTTCTTTTCTTTCAAAGAAACATAGAGCTTGGAAGCGGCGTCGTTACCGACCAAAATAACCGCTAGGTGGGGTTTTGATTTCAATTTACCGATTTCTTTTTTCAGGCCAGAAGTAATTTTCCGGGCGATTTTTGTTCCGTTGATCAACTTCATTTGAGTTTGTCTTAATCAATTTTCAATCCCGGATAAAGCGGGAATTTAGCGCAAAGATCGCGCATAATTCTCTTATTTTTTGCCAGGATCGCGGGATTTTTATGGTTATTTAAAACATCGCTGATAACGCCTCCAATAATCTTCGCTTCTTTTTCGGCCATGCCCCTTATCACCAGGCAAGGCGTCCCCAAGCGAATACCCGAGGGAGAATAAGGCGGACGAGGATCGCCGGGAACAGCATTTTTGTTTACCGAAATTCCAACTTTTTCTAATCTGTTTTCCGCCTCTTGGCCGGATAAACCCTTATTGGTCGCGTCCATTAAAATAAGGTGGTTGTCGGTCCCCCCACTGACCAAATTAAACCCTTCCTCCAGCAGTTTTTGAGCAATAATTTTAGCTGTTTTTACAATCATTTGATTGCTTTTGGCAAAGTCTTTGGTTTGAGCTTCTTTCAAAGCCACGGCAATGCCGGCAATCGTGTGTTCATGGGGCCCGCCTTGCAATCCCGGGAAAATAGCCCGGTCAATTAGCGTTGGCAGATACTCCTTGCTGATTTTTGGCGCTGGCTTTAGCGGATTGCTCGGCTGGCCATCGCACAAAATTATGCCCGCTCGCGGACCCCTTAGCGTTTTATGGGTCGTGGAGGTTATAACATCGGCGTGCCCCACCGGCGAAGCGTGCACCCCGGCGATAATCAGCCCGATAACGTGGGCAATATCGGCGGCAAAAAAGGCCCCCACCTCTTGGGCAATTTCAGCGAAAGATTTATAGTCGTATTCTCGGGGATAAGCAGTCGCTCCGGCCCAGATAAGCTTGGGGCGTTCCTTCTTGGCTTGCTGGCGAAGTTGGTCAAAGTCAATATAGCCGTCTTTCCCAACGCCATAAGGAATGCTCCGATAAAATTTTGAGCTGAAATTTACTTTCCAGCCATGAGTCAGGTGGCCTCCTTGGCGTAAATCCAGGCCCATAAATTTATCTCCTGGTTCAAGCAGGGCAAAATATACGGCTAAATTAGCGGGACTGCCCGAATAGGGTTGAACATTGACGTGGGACACGCCAAAAATTTTTTTTGCTCTTTTGATGGCCAAACTTTCAAGCTTGTCCGTGTTTGTTTGCCCGCCATAGTATCTTTTGCCTGGGTAACCCTCGCTGTACTTGTCCGTAAAAATAGAACCCATGGCCTGCAATACGGCCGGCGAAACATAGGATTCGCTCGGGATCATTTCCAGCCCTCGCCTCTGTCTTTCCAGTTCTTTTTTTAGCAATCCAAAAACCTGCGGATCAACTCTGGAAAGCGGCTTTTGCTTGGTGTTATTAATCATAAGTTTGTGATTTTCTTGAAAATATCGTTCAGGCTTTTGTAAAATTCTTCATAGCCATCCCTGTTGCGCGCCTTAAAATCGGCCTGGTCTTTAATAATTTTTATTTCCTGCTCAATGGGCGAACTCTCTATTTCTTGAAATTTTTCCCAACTGACGTTATCGTCGCTGCGCTCTTCTCGTTGCCGCATCCTTTGCCAGCGAATTTCCGGCTCCGCCGTTACATAGATTAACTGCCCTCCTCTTTTTTTTATTTCTGTCAAATTAGCCACGGTTCTAACGCTGTCTAGTAAAAAGATTCCTTCTTTTTTATCATCCACTTCGCGAAAAATAGCATCGGTAATCACCTTCGGCCCATATTGTTTTATTAATTCAATCGCCAGCCACTGCTGGTCTTGTTTGTTGCTGTCCACAAAGATATTCAGAGCTTGAGCCAAAAGTCCCGAGGGACGCGAAACAATGACCTTCTCGCCCAAGGCCTCAAACTTTTTTTTAAAATATTCAATAGCCGTGCCTTTGCCCGCGCCGCTTTCGCCGGCAAAACCGATAATTGTTTTTTCTTTCATAGTGTCCAAGCCAGGCCTAATTGTCCGAGAAGACTGTCAATTTGATCTTCCAAGCGCTCCAATGTCCCATTATTATCCAACTTAAAATCGGATCTGGAGCCAATTTCTTGAATTTCTATTTCCGTTCGGCCCTTATCCAATTCTTTAAATTCCTCCAGGGTTACGCCGTCGTCGCTCTTTTCCAGTCTTTTGTTAGCCCTCTCCCAGCGAATTTCTACTGGCGCATCAATATAAATTAATTTCCAGCCGTTTTTTCGGGCAATTTCTTCGTCCCCCCTTACTCGGGCCCCGTCCAAGATAGCGACCTCAAAGTCATCTCGTCGCACCCTTCTTTCAATCGCCCTAGCCAAAATGTCTTCGCCGAAACGGTCTCTGATGGCGCTCGCTAACCACTGAAAATCTTTCCGTCCAATTTCCGGTAAAAAAACCTTCAAAGCCTCCGCTAACGAGTCAGAAAACCTGATAATTTTAACCTCTTTGTCTTTCAGCTTTTCTTTTATCAGACTAGCCGTTGTTCCCTTCCCCGCCGCAGGCATCCCCAGAATGGCCAAGACTGGTTTATTCTCAAGCATAAAGCTACTTTCTGGATAAAAAATAAGGCTTTGGTTTCTTTAATTTACCTCAAAAATTGGTTTAAATCAACCGACAAAAAAGCCCGGCCTTTACATTTTTGTAAAGGCCGGGCTTTCGAAAATCTTAACGTTAATCTTCCACGGTAATTCCCATAGACCTGGCCGTTCCCGCGACAATGTTCATCGCCTGGTCAACGTCATAGGCGTTTAGATCGGATAGTTTCTTTTCAGCAATTTCCCTCAATTTAGCCCGACTAATCTTGCCAACTTTGTTTTTATGCGGTTGGCCCGAACCCTTTTCCACTCCCGCCGCCTTTCGCAATAGGTCCGAAGCGGGCGGGGTTTTCAAGATGAAATCATAAGTCCTGTCTTCATAGACAGTGATTTCGGCCGGGACAATTTCCCCCGGGCGATCTTTGGTGGCATCGTTGAATCTTTGGCAGAATTCTTGGATGTTCAAGCCATGTTGGCCAATTGCCGGACCGATCGGAGGCGCCGGATTGGCTTGCCCAGCGGGGATTTGTAATTTAACGATTGTTTTTATTTTTTTAGCCATGGTTTTAATTAAAATTTAAATTTTCTTTACCTGCAGAAAATCCAAGTCTACCGGAGTTTCTCTGCCAAACATTGAAACAAAAACTTTGACCCTCCCCTTTTCGTCATCAACTTCCGCGATTTTCCCTTCGGTGTCCTTAAACGGGCCATCGGTAATTTTTACAATATCGCCAACAGCGGCGTCCAGTTTGAATTTCGGCTCCTCAACTCCCATTCTCTTTTGCAGCCCCTTTATTTCTTCGGGAGAGATTGGCGTTGGCGTTGTGCCTGAGCCGACAAAACCGGTAACTCGTGGAGTGTTACGCACCACGTACCAGGAATCGTCGGTTACGATCATTTCCACCAAAACATAGCCGGGGTAAATTTTCTCTTCCACGATCTTACGTTTTCCGTTTTTTATTTTTATTTTTTTCTCAACCGGAACCAGCACATTGAAGATTTTGTCCTCCATGCCCATGGTCTCAATTCTCTGTTTTAGGTTTCTGGCTACCGCCTCTTCATATCCGGAATAGGTGTGCAACACGTACCAGTGGCGGCCTCGCGATATTTGTTTCGGCATTTTTTTAAGATATAAACGACACTAATGTTAGATTTTTCTACTTCAAAATAACTTTGCCTAGTAGCAGGCTGAAAACATCGTCACACAAGCCCAAAAAGGCGGCTATGCCCAGGCTGATAAAGACGACCGCCAAAGTATAGCGCCAGGTGTCGCGCTTGGTCGGCCAAGTAACTTTTTTTAGCTCGCTCTTGACTTCTTTGATAAATTGCCAAATCTTTTCAAAAATTTTCATTTTTTTGGTTTTTAAAAAGCCCCGCAGGGCCTTTTTTATCTTCCCTGTCAGACTACATTAATAGTTAACGAAAGTCAAGAGACGGCGCTTGTCAAATATCCAAATTTTTTACCGCCTTAGCTCTTGACTGGATGAAGCGCCGACGTGGCCCGACATCGTTGCCCATCAAAATGTCAAAAACTTCGTCCGCTTGTTTGGCGTCCTGGATATTCACCTGCTTCATCATCCTGTTCTCCGGGTTCATGGTCGTATCCCAAAGCTGTTGAGGGTTCATCTCACCAAGACCTTTGTAGCGCTGGATTGAAACTCCCGAAATGTTAACTTCCTCGGCTGGTTCCCCTTCTTCCGCTTTGCCCGTTACTTTGGTTTTTTTCGCCGGAGCCTGCTTTTTGAATTCGCCTAATATTTCTTGCTTGTCGGCTTCGGTGTAGGCATATTCAATTTTTTTACCTTGTTTGACTTGATATAAAGGCGGTTGCGCGATATAGAGATGGTTGCCTTGGATAATCTCCGGGAAATACCGGAAAAACAAGGTCAAAAGCAAGGTTCTAATGTGAGAACCGTCAACGTCGGCATCGGTCATGATAATAATTCTGTGATAACGAAGTTTGGATAGGTCAAAAGTATCCGCAATCGCCGTTCCCAGGGCAATAATCAGAGACTTGATTTCCTTGGAACTTAAAGCTTTATCCAGACGAGCCTTTTCAACGTTTAAAATCTTCCCCTTCAAGGGCAAAATGGCTTGAAATTTTCTACTGCGACCCTGTTTGGCCGAACCGCCGGCCGAGTCTCCTTCCACAAGATAGAGCTCGCATTCTTCCGGCTTGCGCGAAGAACAATCGGCTAATTTTCCGGGCAAAGCCAAGCCGTCCAAAACTCCTTTTCTGATAACCGTGTCACGAGCCGCCTTGGCTGCCTGTCTGGCTTTTGAAGCTAAGAGGCACTTGCCTAAAATATCTCGTGCATCCCCGGGGTTTTTTTCTAAAAATTCTTCCAAAGCGTTAGCCACTACCAGATCAACGGCCGACCTAGCTTCGGGATTGCCCAGCTTGGCTTTAGTTTGGCCTTCAAATTGCGGCTCAGCTATTTTTACGCTGATAACGGCGGTTAATCCTTCGCGGACATCTTCGCCGGTGAGGTTTTCTTCCGAACTTTTCAAAAAATTGTTTTTGCGCGCGTAATCATTAAGCTCGCGAGTTAAAGCGGTTCTAAATCCCGTCAGATGCATTCCTCCTTCAGCAGTAATAATGTTGTTGGCGAAACTCAACTCCAATCCGGAGATATCTTCGGAATATTGAAAAGCCACCTCAACCACCATTTCCTCGTGTTCTTTTTGCGCGTAAAAAATATTTTGATGCTTCGGCTTTTCCCGTTGGTTTAAAAACGCCACGTAGGAAACAATGCCTCCTTCAAAATAGAAAGCGTAGGAATTGGAAATCAAGGCTTCTCCTTCGGGTTTTTTGCCTAAGTCTTCCTTGACCGCCTTAATCGTTTTTGCTTTGTGCCCCAACTGGAAATAAGATATCGCCTCTTTTTCCGGCAATTGACGCCAGTCATGCGTAATAATTTTTATTCCTTTGTTTAAGTAGGCCTGGCGACGCAAATATTCCAAAATTTCTTTGTAGCTGAATTTAATTTCCTTGAAAATTTCCGGGTCTGGTTGAAAAATTATGGTCGTTCCCGTCGGCCCATCCCATTTGCCTATTTTTTTTACTTCCGTTTGGGGGATGCCTCTTTTGTATTCTTGAGCAAAAATAAAGCCGTCACGATAAACTTCCGCTCTTGACCAGGCCGAGAGAGCGTTAACCACCGAAGCGCCCACTCCGTGAAGACCGCCCGAGACCTTATACGAGCCGCCGCCAAATTTACCGCCGGCATGCAACGTAGTCATAATCGTTTCCAGGGCCGACTTGCCGGTTTGCTTGTGTTTGTCCACTGGAATGCCGCGGCCGTTATCCCGAACCAAAACTTTATTGTCGGGCAATAAAGCCACCTCAACGTCAGTGCAAAAACCAGCCATTGCTTCGTCAATGGAATTATTCACAACTTCCCAAATCAGGTGGTGTAAACCGCTCGTCCCGGTTGAACCGATATACATCCCCGGGCGCTTGCGTACGGGATCAAGACCCTCAAGTACAAAAATGTCTTTAGCGCTATAGCCGTTGTCGTTGTTTGTTTGTTTTTTTTCTTTGGGCATAAAGATTGAGCTTACTTTTTTAGATCTATAAAATTCTTAACAATTCTTTCTGGACAAGATAATCTCCGCTCCCAAAACCAGCGAGAGAAGAATCAGGCCCATCCACCAATAAAGTATTTTTAAAGATTGGCAAACCAGAACCGCCACCAATAACCCCGACAAGAGAGCGGCTTGCCGAAAGGCAATCGCCAGCGCGGAATGATGACAGACAGCCGATTTCATTTTTTTCCTGACCAAATAGCCAGCCAAAAGAAGAAGCCCACACAGCCAGACAAAGAGGCTTAAATAGAGCAAAAAAATCACTACGCCAGAGGCGTTTTTGGGATCGGAAAAAGACAGCAGAAGAAAAAAACCCGCTAAACCAAAAATCGCCCCGATAGCGATGTTTACTGTCAAAAACGACTTTTTCATCCCTTTCATTTTAGCACGAAAAGAAAGCGAAAACAAGCCTCTTCGCCTCTCCTGTTTCAAGCTTAAAAGGCTGGTTTCTCTGCTTGAAACAAGGAATCTAGCCTTTTCCGCTCCTTCCAAAAACAAGCCCGGGGCTTCGGATAGAAAAAGCCCGGACTAGAAGAGATCTTAAAGTATTCAGCGGGCCGGACGGGATTTTGACCCGCGACCTGTCCGACACATGTCGGACCGCTCTGGAGAATCTTTTTATTCCCTTAGCGGGCCGGACGGGATTCGGACCCGCGACCTCTTGCGTGACAGGCAAGCGCTCTGGACCAGGCTGAGCTACCGGCCCGCTAAGGAAAGAAAATTATTTTATGCTTATCCCTCCATTGTTTTTCTGGTAGCAGGGGTGGGATTCGAACCCACGACCCCGGGCTTATGAGTCCCGTGCTCTAACCAACTGAGCTACCCTGCCCCCGCTCCTGACCGAACAATAACCGCTTTCGCGGTTATTAAAAGCTTAGCTTGGTTGCGGGGCCGGGATTTGCACCCGAGCCTGCGGCTTATGAGACCGCCGAGATACTACTTCTCTACCCCGCACTGAATTCACAATTTTCACTATATAACAATTGCCGTTATAAATCAAGAAGAAAGCCTTCCTGCCTCTTTCCAAAATATAAAGTTACACCGCCTGCAGTTCGCCCAAGGCTTTTTTATACTTGTCCAGCGCTCCCCTGATTTCATCCGGCGTTAGTCTGTCTTTTGTTTGGTGCACGATTCTATTCCTGACCTTATGCGCCTCCCAAACCAAATTGATGCTTTGAAGCTTGGAAACATCCAACATCTTCAATCTTTCGCCCATAGAGGTTCCGGGTAAATTCATCATCTTTAAAATCTCGTCAAAAAAATTATCCGCTTCAATCAGGGCCATTTTTAGATTAGCTTCGTCTCCCAGCAAAATCTTTTTCTCAATTTCACCCCATTTTTTATCAACTCTCTTGGCAAACGACCCCGTTTTGAAAGCATCCAAGCGGTAGGAAGCAAACCAAAAATAATTCGTTTTCTTCATGAGGAAAATGATGTTCACCACCAAAATAAGGCAAAAGGCGCCTACCACTAACTTAATCCAAAATAAATAATCCCCCAATGGCGACGAGGTCAAAAAATCATTGATTTGGGAAGAAAAACCAGACAGAAAATCATTAAGATATGAGAAAACATCTTCCATAGCCGCTGCTGATTAATGGGCTTATAAGTCTTGATGTAATTATACGCTAAAAAATAAATACCCCCAAGCGGGGCATTTAAGACTGGGTGGCTACAACCGTTCTATCGCTTTGCCCAGGGCCATTATCTTGTTCTCCTGGAAATGACCGGCAACAAGCTGCAGACCAATCGGCAACCCCAGACTGTCCCGGCCTATCGGCAGAGATAATGCCGGGAGGCCGGCCAAATTGATAGGAACGGTGTAAACATCTTCCAAATACATCGTCAAGGGGTCACTGGTTTTCTCTCCCAGTTTAAAAGCTGTCGTCGGCGCTGTTGGTGTCAACAAGATGTCGGCTT
>JAKAHB010000026.1 GCA_021815315.1 bacterium
ACACTCCAACAGGCATTGCCAAAATCAAAATTCTTTGTTATCCTTCATTCATAAAAATTTGACCCGTTGAGGGTTGTTTATTTTGTTCAGCAGGGTTTATCGCGAGCGCGAAGCAGCGCTTTAGACCTTTTATCTTATAACCTTTAACTTCCGATTATGCCCGTACCAAAACAAAGACACACAAAATCAAGAAGAAATAGAAGGAGATCGCACGACACGTTGAAAAAAACGACCTTGGTCTCGTGCCCGCAATGTTCCCAGCCCGTCAAACCCCACCAAGTTTGCGGTAATTGCGGTTATTACAAGGGCAGGCAGGTAATTGATGTTTTGGCTAGACTGGAGAAAAAAGAAAGAAAGAATAAAGAAAAAGAGCTGGCTGAACAGAAAGAGCAGACGATGAATATGGAAGAGATGAGCAAAAAATAATCAGAGCAGAGAATCGGGACCTGGGTCTTGGTTCTCAAATCTCAACTCCCTAATGGCTAGCAGGCATTTGTGCCGGTCGGTTGCCATGCAATCCTTGTTTGAATGGGATTTCAAGGGCCAACCGCAAGGGCAAATAGAGGACATTACCAGAAGAAACTTTCAGGAATTCGCCGCTGCTTCGGAGGGTGAGGATTTCGCTTTGGCTTTAGCTCAAGGCGTGGTTGACCATTTGCGCGAGATTGATGAGATTATAACCAAGTCGGCCCCGGAATGGCCACTGGAGCAAATTACTCGAGTTGACCGCAACGTATTACGCCTGGGTCTTTACGAATTGCTTTTTTGCAATCGCGACGAAGTTCCCCCCAAGGTAGCCATTAACGAGGCCATTGAATTGGCTAAAAATTTTGGCGGTGAAAGTTCAGGCCGGTTCATTAACGGAGTTTTGGGAACGGTCTATCGAGAGATCGGCGAACCGCGAAAAGAAGAATAGAAAAATTAAAAATCCTAATTCCTAAGTTCGAATTTTGGAAAATAACAAAATTGCGAAAACCGGCGATTAAGTCATTCTTTCAACATTCGAGTTTCGGTATTCGGATTTACGGCAATGGAAAAAGATTTATCGGTTCTTGAACAAAAAATCGGCGTCAAGTTCAATGACCAAGAGTTCCTAAGGCAAGCTTTGGTACATCGTTCTTACATAAACGAAAATCCGGATTTTCGTTTGGGGCACAACGAACGTTTGGAATTTTTGGGAGACGCGGTTTTAGAGCTGGCGGTGACCGAAGATCTGTTCAAGACATACAAAAATCCGGAAGGAGAGTTGACCAACTGGAGAGCGGCTCTGGTCAACGCCAAAACCTTGGCCGAAGTTGGCGGCGGGCTGGAATTGGACAATTTTATCTATTTGAGCAAGGGAGAGTCAAGGGACACCGGCCGAGCCAGGCAATATATTATCGCCAACGCCATGGAAGCGTTGATCGGGGCGATGTACCTTGATTCCGGATTCGCCACGGTTAAGAAGTTTGTCCAAGATAAGATTATAATTTTATTGCCCAAAATTATTGAATCGGGGTTGTATAAAGATTCAAAAAGTTTTTTTCAAGAGAAGGCTCAAGAGCTAACCGGAATTACTCCCAGCTATGAAGTTCTAAAAGAGTGGGGGCCCGATCACGCGAAGAATTTTTTGATTGGGGTTTTTTTAGAAAACGAAAAAATAGCCGAAGGAGAAGGGCTCTCCAAGCAGGAAGCCCAACAAGTAGCAGCGGAAAATGCTCTGCAGGCCAAAGGATGGAGCGGACCTGTCTAGACTATCTTATTTTACTCTCAACCAGATTGTCGGTTTGCGCTCAAGCCCGACGATTTAAAATCAAATTAAGATTAAGAAATAAATTATTATGTTAACAATCAGATTAAGTCGAGTTGGAAAAAGAAATGCCGCGGTTTTTCACGTCGTCTTGACCGAAAAAAGCAGCCCGGTTAAAGGAAAATTTGTGGAATTGTTGGGGTTCTACAATCCGCGTACCAAGGAAAAGAATTTCAAAGCCGATCGCATCCAATATTGGAAATCCCAAGGAGTGCAATTTTCTCCGACGGTTTTTAATCTCTTAATTGACGCTAAAATTATTGAAGGTGAAAAAGTAAAAGCCTGGAAGCCGAAGAAGAAAGAAAAGCCGACCGAAACCGCTCCAGCCGAAGCTCCCAAGCAGGAAGCCGCGGTTGAAAAACCGGTAGCGGAAGCTCCGGTTGCAGCAGCCCCCGCGGAAGAGGCCAAGGAAGCCCCCCAGGCTGAAAAACCCGCTGAAGTCCAGGAAGAACCGAAAGAAACAGCCAAGGAGCAGGAACCCGAGGCTCCGCAAGAATAAAGTTAAGCTTTAAAAGACCGAGATCTACCAAGACCCGCCCTTCTCAAATTGGGAGCGGGTCTTGTTTGTTTCTGCGGGTCGCTTCCCCCGAAGATTTTTTCTTGACACTGTCCTAGCAAAGATTATAATTTAAACAAGCCTGGAAACAGGGCATCCGCTAGCGGCTCAAGCCGAAAAGTCGAGCTATTGCGGTCAGTATTTTCACGAATAAATTAAAGCAAGCGGGTAAAGTCTAACCTTCTTGTTTTATGAAAGATTCGCAAGACAATGGCTAATGAAGTTGATAAGGATTTCGTGGAGTTTGTTGTAAAGAGCGTGGTTGACCATCCCGACGATGTTAAGGTTGCAAGAACCATAGATGAAATGGGCGTGCTGCTTACTCTAGCGGTTAATCCCCAGGACATGGGTCAGGTAATCGGTCGTCAAGGCGCCACCGCTCGTGCTATCCGCACCCTGCTGCGTGTTATTGGCGCCAAGCATAATGCTCGCATCAATTTCCGCATTGAAGAACCGGAAGGTGGCCGGGTCAGACCGGAAAGAAAAGAAGAAGAGCAGCGAGAACAAGCTCCCAAGACCGTCGATGACGTTGTTGGAGATTTGAGTCTTTAAAATAAAAAGTTCAAACAAAACCCCCTCAAACAAAACAAGGGGGTTTTGTTTTGTTTTTAGCGACATGATAGAATTGTTATATTAGTTTATGCGTTTTGATATTATTACAATTTTTCCAAAAATTTTCGACTCCTATTTTGGGGAGAGTATTGTTGGCCGCGCCGTTAAAGACGAGCTGATAAAAATTAAAGTGCACAACTTGAGGGATTGGACGGACGACAATCACAAAACGGTTGACGACAAGCCCTATGGCGGAGGAGCGGGGATGGTAATGAAAATAGAGCCCGTCTTTAAAGCGGTGGAAGCCGCAAAGCAAGCTCCGAAAAGACGAGTAATTTTATTCAGCGCCAAGGGTAAAAAATTTACCCAAGCCGACGCCCGAAGGTTGAGCGCCTATGGCCAGCTTATCTTGGTTTGTGGGCGCTACGAGGGAGTTGACGAGCGTGTGGCGCAATATGTTGCCGACGAGGAAATTTCTATTGGTGATTATGTGTTAACAGGAGGTGAAATTCCTGCTATGATAGTGGTGGATTCGGTCTCCCGGTTGCTTCCAGGGGTCTTGGGGAAAGAAGAAAGCTTGGCCGAGGAAAGTTTTATCCAAGAAGGCTATCTGGAATACCCCCAATACACCAGGCCGGAAGAATTCCAAGGATGGAAAGTGCCGGAAACACTACTGAGCGGAAATCATAAAGAGATAGAAAAATGGAAAGAAGAGAATTCAAGAAACGTTAAAAGAAACGAGCATTGAAATTTCCAATTTCCAATGTCAAATCAATCCGCCTGTCGGCGGACGAAACCCAAAGGTCAAAAAAACTTAATTTAACTTTTATAGTTTTTTCCCAAAAACAACTTGAAATTTGATATTAGACATTGATTTGTAATTTGTAATTTTGATTTATGATGCTCTACATCGCCGCCGACCATGCTGGCTGGCAGTTAAAAGAAGACCTGAGAAATTATTTAGCCGAAAAAGGCGTTGAGGTTGTTGACTTGGGCAATGATGTTCTGGACCCCGACGACGACTATGCCGATTTTGCCAAGGATTTGGCTGAAAAGGTGGTGGCCGAAGGAGTTCCTGGTATTTTAATTTGCGGTTCTGGCCAGGGCATGTGCTTGGCGGCTAATAAGGTTAAGGGGGCGCGGGCGGTTTTGGCTCACGATGAATTTACCGGTCGGGTGGCTAAGGAACATCTAAACGCCAATATTCTTTGTCTCGGGGGGAGAGTCCTTGACCTGGAAATTGCTAAAAAGATAGTAAATAATTGGATGAGCGCGGAATTTTTGGAGGACGAAAAATATTCCAGAAGATTGGCTAAAGTAAAAGAGATAGAAAGAGAAAACTAAACTTTAGCCACTAGGGTCTAGCCACTAGCCACTAAACCCCAGCCACTAGCCACTAGCCACTAGCCACTAGCCACTAGTCGCTAGCCACTAAACCCTAAACCCTAGCCACTAGACCCTAAAGTATGGTCCAAATCATTCCCGCCATTATCGCTAAGGATTTTGAAGATCTCAAAAACAAAGTTGAAGCGGTTAAGGGCGTGGTCGGTTTGGTTCAGCTTGATGTGATGGATGGAGTTTTTGTGCCAAACAAAACCTTTGGCGAACCAGCGGCAGTGGAAAAAATCAGTTCCATGGATTGGGAAATCCACTTGATGGTCGGTGAAAATCTGTCAGCCATTAAATCATGGTCAAAAATTACTAACGTCAAAAGAATTATTTTTCACTGGGAGAGCGCAAAGAACGAGAAAAAACTGGAAGAATGCGTCAATTCCGCCAAACAAGCGGGCAAGGAGGTCGGTCTGGCTTTGAATCCGGGAACAAACTTGGCGGTTCTTGATAAGTGGTTGCCAAAAATAGACTTAGTTTTGTTGATGGCCGTTAATCCCGGTACCGCCGGTCAGGAGTTCATGGGAGAAGTTATCCCCAAAATAAAAACTTTGCGGCGAGAGTGGATAGGTGGTAAAATAGAAGTGGACGGAGGCGTTAATTCAGCCACGGCTAAAAAAATAATTGAGGCTGGAGCCGATTTCTTAGCGGTTGGATCCTTTATTTTTGACAGCCCCCAACCGAAAGAACAAATAAAAACCTTAAAATCAACTAACCATTAAAAACAAAGCATTGGCGGAAGATAATATTTTCCCCGGTGTTTGGAAAATTTCAATGAAAAAAACTGTGAAATATCAAGGATTTACCTTAATAGAACTTTTGGTGGTTGTGGCCATTATCGGTCTTTTGGCTTCAATTGTTTTAGTGAGCTTAAATAGCGCTCGCGCTAAAGCTCGCGACGCGAGAGCCCAAGGG
>JAKAHB010000010.1 GCA_021815315.1 bacterium
ACAATTCAGTTCCAATTCTTTGGGAATCAAGACCAGCTGCTGGGCGCCCTAAACAAGGGAGACATTGAAGGAATCAACAACGTCCCCATCCCCTGGCTTGATAATTTTAAAAACTTTCCCTCATTGCAAATCCACTCTTTCGGAATGCCTCGCTACTTCGCCATCTTCTTCAACCAAAACCAAAGTCTGGCCCTAAGTGACCGGAATGTCCGAATGGCCCTAAACTACGCCACCGACAAAGATGCAATCGTGGAGAAGGCTATCAAAGGGCAGGGCTACAAAATAGGCGGGCCGCTTTTGCCAGGGCTTCCGGGTTACACCCCAAATTACGACCCCTACAAATTCAACCAGGAAACCGCCAAAAAACTGCTGGATCAGGCCGGCTGGGAAGTAGGCGCTGATGGCCTCCGTCAAAAAGGCGCCGAGAAATTATCTATTGGCATCGCCGTGCCAGATTGGCCGGAAATGAAAGAGGCGGCCGAAATTATAAAAAACCAATGGAAAGAGGTGGGTGTGAATACGGAGCTTCAAATAGAAGACAGCTCCACCCTGCAACAAACAATTTTGCGGCCCCGTCAATATCAAGCTATCTTTTTTGGAGAAATTCTTTCCAAAGAGCCAGATCCTTTCGCTTTCTGGCATTCGTCCCAAAAAACCGACCCGGGATTGAATATTTCCCTCTACGACAACAAAGTAGCTGACCAGCTGTTAAGCGATGCTCGCCAAGAATTTGACTCGCAAAAAAGAGCCGAAGAATACGCTAAATTCCAAGACTTGTTGACCAACGACGTGCCGGCGGTGTTTCTTTACAGCCAGAATTTCATTTTTGCCGCCAATAAACAAATCAAAGGCATCGGCATGAATCTCATCAATATGCCTTCGGACCGGTTTAACAATGTCAACGAATGGTACACTAAGACCAAGAGAGTGCTAAAATAAGTTGCCGATAATCAAGATGCTCAAAGATCTTAACCTAAAAAAAGAAAAGGCCGACGTCCGAAGGTTAAAAGACCTGGCCGCTGTCGTTTACGATCGCCAATGGTACGCCGTCGCCGACAAAGAGATGCCTCTTTATTGGATGTGGCGAGGACTGAAAGAAGCTGACGGCTTACGGTACGACATTTTACAATTCGCCGAGGGTTCCCTGGGGCAAGAGCTGCCAAAAACCGCTGGCCACAAGCACTCCCTGGCCGATGACGACCTTTCCTACCCCGAACTCTACCAGGTGCTCGCTGGAGAAGTTATTTATTTATTGCAGAGAAAAACTGGAACAAACTTGGAAAAAGTTGTTGCCATGCCTTGCCAAGCGGGAGATTTTTGTCTGGTGCCGCCTAATTTTGAGCACATAACCATCAACCTGGCCGGTGAAAAAACTTTCATGGCCAACTGGACGGCCAGCGCTAATCGACCCGATTATTCCGACGTCAAGCTTAAACACGGCGGAGCCTATTTTGGCTTGAAGGGTTCCCCCGTCTCTTGGGAGAAGAACAGTAATTACGGGGAAGTTCCCCCGCTGCAATTTTTGCCGCCAACCGATTTAGCCGCCCTGGGTATTGACATAAAAAAGGATGCGTTATATAATTTAGAGCATCATGCAGCCGTGCTCAATTTTATCAAAGAACCGCAAAATCATAATGATTTGTGGGCCTCTCTTTTTTAATTGTTCCATCCGATGTCTCTGAATTTTATCTTGTCTTTAACGGAATTTTGAATTCTTGTTTTTAAGCTTCGCGCGACTAAGCGCATTCAGACAGTTTTTGGTTAAAGCCGACGTGGTGAAATTGGCAAACACGCACGGTTCAGAGCCGTGTGCCGCAAGGCTTGTGGGTTCAACTCCCACCGTCGGCACCAGAGCAAAAAGATTAAAAGCCTCTTTGATTATTATTAACAGTTCTAAACGTTCTCAACCCTATCGGGATTTGCGCATCTTAATTTAACCTCGCCTTTTTCTGCTTATTCGCGGACCTAACTTATTTTAAAATTAACTCGGTTTTTGTACCGAGACGCCGCGAGCAGCCAGACTTGGCAACCAGCGCGAATCCTTGAATCATCAAATATATGGAAGAAAAAAAATATACTGGCAGAAGAAAACCTTTCGCCAAAGCATCCTTTCCCGTCAGGCCTAAATTTAAAGACCTTGACGAAAAACAAAAATTAAAAATTATCCCCCTGGGGGGCGTTGAAGAAGTCGGCCTGAACATGACCGTCTTTGAATATGAAAACGATATTGTGATTATTGATATGGGGCTTCAGTTTCCGGAAGAAAATATGCCCGGGATTGACTATATCATCCCCAATATCTCTTACCTCAAGGGCAAGGAAAAAAATATTCGGGCTGTTATTTTTTCTCATAGCCACCTGGACCACATCGGCGCCGCTCCGATTCTTTTGCGCGAGCTGAATTACCCCCCGATTGTGGGCCGCGATTTAACCCTGTCAATGGTTAAGCACCGGCTTGAAGATCAAGAAAAAAACAGCTCCAAAAGATTAAAGACCGTCCAGATAAACAAACTTACAGACAGTTTCAATTTCGGCTCTTTCGCGGCCAGCTTTTTTCAAGTTGAACATTCCACCATTGATTCCGCCGGCATCATTCTAAAAACTCCGGTCGGCACGGTTATCCACCCCGGAGACTGGACAATGAGCAGGGACAGCAACGGCAAGTCAAGAATTGATTATCTTGATTTATCCAGGCTCCCCCGCCCAACGATTTTAATGCTTGAAAGCTTGGGCTCTATTGACGTCCGCCCCAGCGCCACCAGCGAAGAAATGCGCGCCAATTTAGAAAAATTAATTGTTGAGGCTAAAGGCCGAACGATTATCGGGACTTTCTCTTCGCAAATTGAAAGAGTCAGCTGGATTTTTGAAATCGCCGCCAGACACGGGAAAAAAGTGGCTCTTGACGGTTACAGCATGAAAATGAGCGTTGAGATCGCCAAAGAGCTGGGCTATATTAAAATTCCCAAAGAAACACTAATCAAAGTCAACCAGCTTGATAAATACCCGGATGACCGCGTGGTTGTCCTTTGCACCGGTTCTCAAGGCGAAGGCAACGCCGTTCTTTCAAGAATCATCAGTGGCGGTCATAAATTTATCAAATTGAAAAAGCCTGACACTGTGATTTTGTCTTCCTCTATCATTCCCGGCAACGAACGTACCATCCAACGCCTCAAGGATAGTCTGTACCGGCAATGCGACAATGTTATTCACGGCAGTATTATGGATATCCATGTTTCCGGACACGGCAACCGGGAAGATATCGTCCAAATGCTCGCCACCATAAAGCCGGACTACTATATCCCCGTCTATGCCAACCACTATATGCTGAAAGAGGGAGCTAAGTTGGCCATGGAGAACAAGTTCAACAAAGACAAAATTTTTGTGCCCGATAACGGGCAAATAATTGAGGTGACCAAAGACGGCGCCCGCTTGACCAACAAAAAAGTCCCCACCAACTACGTAATGGTGGACGGTTTGGGCGTTGGCGATGTCGGCCAAGTGGTCTTACGCGATCGCCAAGCCATGGCTCAAGACGGGATGTTTGTGATTGTGGTCCAGGTTGACAAACAAACGGGCCTGGTCAAGGCCAGCCCGGACATCATCTCCCGCGGCTTTATTTACATGCGCGAATCCAAGGGACTGCTTTTTGAGGCGCGTAATAAAGTCCGCGATATTGTTAAAGAGTCAACCGGTTCGGGAAAATCCGTGGACCCCGACTACATCAAAAACAACATCCGCGACCAAATCGGGCAATTTCTTTTTCAAAAGACCGAACGTCGCCCGATGGTTTTGCCGGTAGTAATTGAGGTCTAAGCTAAAGCCTAGGCTTTAGTCTTTAAAATTTAGACTTTAGACTTATTTGAAATATTTTCTTTTTTCCCTTAAGATAAAGCTATAATAAACCAGAAAGTTCATGCAACGCATCTTCTCCGGCATTCAGCCCAGTGGCAACTTACATCTTGGTAATTACCTGGGCGCGATTCAAAATTGGCTTACTTTGCAAAACGAATACGATTCGTTTTTTTGCGTGGTTGATTTACACGCCATTACCGTCCCCCAAGACCCACAAAAACTGCGCGAAAAAGTTTTGGAAGTGGCCAAAATCTATCTGGCCGCCGGCATTGACCCAAATAAATCAACTATCTTCATCCAGTCGCATGTTAAAGAACACGCCGAATTGTGTTGGATTTTAAACACCATCGCTCGCTTGCCCGAATTGGAAAAGATGACCCAATTCAAAGACAAGTCTCAAAAACAAGAGGGGGGAAGTGTTGGCGTTGGCCTGTTTGATTATCCCGTTTTAATGGCCGCCGATATCTTACTCTACAACGCCAATTTAGTCCCTGTGGGCGAGGACCAGCTTCAGCACATAGAGCTGACCAAAACACTGGCCCGCAGATTCAACCAAAAATTCGGTGAAGTCTTCACCATCCCCGAGGCGCACTTTACCAAAGAGGGAATGCGCGTCATGGGGCTGGACGACCCCACCAAAAAAATGAGCAAGTCCGCCGCCAGCGAATATAACTATATCGCCCTCACCGATTCCCCCGCCACCATTCGCGAGAAAATAAAAAAAGCCGTAACCGATTCCGGTTCAAAAGTTAAAGCGGGCGCTGACAAACCGGCCCTGACTAATCTTTTAACTATTTATTCCCTGCTCTCTGGCAAAAAAATCAACCAGCTGGAAGACGAATACGCGGACAAAGGCTATGGCGATTTTAAAAAGGACCTAGCCGAAGTTGTTGTTGATTTTATTGACGGCTTCCAAAAAAAGTTTAATAGTTTAGACAACAACGAAGTTCTCAAAATTTTGGACCAGGGAGCGCAAAAAGCCGGCGAAATCGCCGGCAAAAAGATGCAAGAGGTAAAACTCAAAGTGGGCTTGTCCTAGGCCCAGGAGGGATCACCATGGCAGCCGTGGTTTCCAGCCTCGTCTTCGGGGCGATGCTAGTCGGGCTCCTCTTGTCCCTTTCCTCCGTGGAGAAGGCTAAGAAAGAGGGCCGGCTCCCCCACCTTTTCCGCCGCGCTTGATCTCGCTTCCTCGCGCCCCGCTAGCCCGGGCGCTTTTTTTATTTATTTCCCCGCAAACAAAAGCAGGCAACCCCAGACTCGTTCCTGGCAACCAATTTTGAGCTTGGGGTTAAGCGATCATCCCTTTTACCATTCCCAGCTTCTCCTCCAGCAACTTTTTCGTGTCCGCCTCCATGTTCAGTCGCACCAGTGGCTCGGTGTTGGACTGGCGTAAATTGAACCACCAATCCGAGTATTCAACGGTTAAACCGTCTATTTTTTTAATTTGGGCATCGGAAAATTTTTGCTCAATTTCCGCCAAAAGTTTGCCCGGATCTGAAACGGTAAAGTTAAGCTCGCCGCTTAAAGCGTATTTTTTCAGCGGAGCAATTGCCTCCGCCAAAGAGCGGCCTTGAGCAGAGATTATTTTCAAGACCAAAAGCGCCGTATAGAGCGTGTTCTCAATAAAACCGAATTGGCGATAAAAATAATGGCCAGAAAGCTCGCCGCCAAAAAGCATGTTTTCCTGGCGCATAGCGGCTTTGATTAAAGAATGCCCGGGACGAACCAAGACGGGGATCCCGCCGGCTTGTTCAATCGCTTCCCTCACCACTCGGCTGGAACGCACCTCAAAACAAATTTTTTCTCCCGGTCTTTCCGCCAGTAAGTCTCCGGCAAGCAAGGCGGTAATAAAATCGCCTCTGACGGTTGCTCTATCTTCGTCAACAAAGACCAGTCTGTCGCCGTCTCCATCCAGCGCCACCCCCAGATCCGCGTCCACTTCGTCCATTTTTTTCTTTAAAGCCGCCAAATTTTCTTCTTTGATCGGATTGGCTTCGTGGTTGGGGAAAGAACCGTCCGGCTCGAAAAAAAGTTCTATCATCTCGCCAGGAATTTTTGCAAACGCTTTTTTGATTTCCCGACCAGACATGCCGTTGCCGCAGTCAACAACAACCCTAAACGGTTTGATTGCATCAGCGTCAACAAAGCTCATGGTCGCGCCAAGATAATCGTCAAGAACATCAACTTTTGTCAGTGTTCCTCTTTTCTCGCTTTTTGTTTCCCCTATTCCGCCCGCCAAAAGTTTGTCTCTCATCGCGTAACCTCCGTCTTCACCGCCAAAGGCAATCGCTTGCTCGCGGCACAACTTCAGGCCATTGTAGCTAGCCGGATTATGAGAAGCAGTTATCATCACGCCGCCGTCCGCTCCCCGGCTGTTAATGGCAAAATAATAAAGCGGCGTCGAACAAAGACCAATGTCCAGCACATTAATCCCTGCCGCCAAAAGAGTCTCCAGCACCGCTTCTTTTAGCGCTGGTGAAGATTGTCTGGCATCTGACCCGACAATGATCGTCTCTGGTTTTAAAAAATCAATAAAGGCCCGAGTTATTTGGCGAACCGCGTCCTCGTTTATTTCCTCCGGATATCTGCCCCGGATGTCATAGGCTTTAAAAATAGTTGGATCCAGCATGTAGTGTTGGGAAGATAGACATTATTTCATAATTATTATAACATAGACAAACCATGATGCGGTAAATTTCAAAATTACAATTTCAAATTTCCAATAATTTGAAATCCAAAGCATTAGTCATCGGAAATTGGAAATTTGTAATTACCAGTCTATGCTTTCTATCGGCATTGTCGGCTTGCCTAACGTGGGAAAATCAACCCTCTTTAAGGCGCTGACAAAAAAACAAGTAGATATCAAAAATTTTCCCTTTTGCACCATTGAACCCAATGTTGGCGTGGTTGAGGTCCCCGATGAGCGCCTGCAACAGCTGGCAGAAGTTTCGCGTTCCGCCAAAATCGTCCCCACCGCCATAGAATTTGTGGATATTGCCGGCTTGGTGGCCGGAGCCAACAACGGAGAGGGGCTAGGCAACCAATTCCTGGCCAATATCCGCGAGACCGACGCTATTGTCCAGGTGGTGCGCGCTTTCCAAGACCAAAATATCATCCATGTCGCCGGCCAACCCGATCCCCAAAGAGACGGAGAGATTATCAGTTTGGAGCTGATTCTAAAAGATATGGACACGCTGGCCAAACACCTGCCCAAAGTGGAAAAGGAAGCCAAACGCGGCGACAAAGAAGCCCAGCTGGAATTGGCGCTGGTCAAGAAACTAGCCGCGCTGTTTGAATCGAGGCAGCCGGCCAAAAATGTCCAACTGGAAGAAAAAGAAAAAATATTGTTTAAAAAACTTAATCTCTTAAGCGCCAAACCGGTGCTCTATTTAATCAATAACGCTTCGGATAAAAATAATCTTGATTATCCCTCAAAGTTCAGTCCGGCGCTAGAGATTGACGTTAAGCTGGAAAATGAGCTTAGCGAACTGTCTCCGAAAGAGGCCCAGGAGATGAGATTGGCCCTGCCCCACCCCAAAAACAGCCTTGACGAATTGATTACCAGCTGTTACTCTTTACTAGAGCTGGAAACATTTTTCACCTCTGGTGAGCCGGAAAGTCGCGCCTGGACTGTCAGCAAGGGCTCCAAGGCGCCGCAAGCAGCCGGCAAAATCCACACCGACTTTGAAAAAGGTTTTATCCGGGCCGAAGTCGTTTTTTGGGAACAGCTGACCAAGGCTGGCTCTTGGACCAGCGCCCGAGAAAAGGGCTGGTCACGGCTGGAAGGTAAAGATTACGTCGTGAAAGACGGCGATGTAATTGTTTTTAAATTCGCCCCCACCTCTTAGCCCGAAAAATTATTAAACATTAAATTATTCCTTCTTGACAAAGAAGGCAAGGGCAAGCGTTGACAGCGCCACCCCCTTACACTCAAGTTTATGTATGAACTTTCCTATATCGCTTCTCCGGATCTCAACGAAGAAGAACTAGCCAAGTTGGCAGAAGATGTCCGCGGTCTGGTTGCCAAAGCAGAAGGTGAAATCAAAACGGAAAAAATCGGTGAAAAGCGCAAGCTTAGCTCTCCGATTAACAAAAAACTTTTCGGATTTTTGATCAGCCTGGATTTCACCATTAAAGAAGCCCAGGAATTAGCCACGCTGAAAGACAGCCTAGCCAAGAAGAAATCCATTCTTAGGCTGTTGGTAATTGAAAAACCAGAAAAATTCCAAAGCGAGATTCGCCCAACACCGCCGAAGTTAGCGCCAAAACCCAAAACCGAAAAAGCGGCCCAACCGAAAATTGAAGTTACCCCAGAAGAACAAGAAAAAAAACTTGAAGAGATTGACAAAAAATTAGACGAAATCATTAACGAGTAATTATGCAAGTAATGCTAATAGGTGCCAAGAAGCCATTGCAATCCGCAATTTGCTGATTAGCATTTTATTCGCAGATTGGCATAGTATTTGTATGAATCTGAACAAAGCTTTTATTCTTGGCCGCATTACTCAAGACCCAGAACTGCGCAGCTTGCCTTCGGGCCAGCCGGTAGTCAACTTGAGTCTGGCCACCAATCGGGTTTTTACCGACCAGGCCGGCGGCAAGCAAGAGCAAGCCGAATTTCACAACGTGGTGGCTTTTGGCAAATTGGCCGATATTTGCGGTAAATACCTCAAAAAAGGCCAACTAGCTCTTTTTGAGGGACGCATCCAAACCCGCTCTTGGGTCGGCAAAGACGGGCAAAAAAGATACCGCACCGAGATAGTTGCCGAAAATATGCAAATGGGTCCAAAAGCCGGCGGTTCTCCCACGGGCAACTACGGCGGAAGCAACTCCCCGGCCCCATCATCCAATTCACCGTCCGCCAACGAAGAAGAAATCCCGGTTATTGACGCGGACGAAGAAGAAAAGATAAATATTGACGATATCCCCTTTTAACAGTCCCTGGGTTCTGGCAACCAGCCACTAAGTAATTTACTAGTCGCTAGTGGCCAGTCTCTAGTCGCTAAGTTATGAAAGCTTGTTTTTTTTGCCAAAACGGCATCACCTTCATTGATTATAAAAACACCGAAATTCTCCGTAATTTCATCAACAGCCACGCTAAAATTCTTGGTCCCAAGCGCACCGGCCTCTGCCAGAAGCACCAAAGAGAATTGGCCAAAGCCGTCAAACGCGCCCGAGTGATGGCCTTGCTCCCCTATACCAACCAATAGAAATCTCTAGGACCAATCGCTAGTAAGCGAACAAAAAATCCGTCCCGACAAAATGCCGAGGCGGATTTTTTGTTCAAATTGGCGGATTAGATTTCTTCCTGCCCTTTCTTTTCTATCATTTTAGCAATTTCTTTGAACGTTTTGGGGTTGTCTTTCAAAAATTGTCTGGAGGCTTCCATCCCCTGACCTAATTTCTGATCTTCAAATTGAAACCAAGCCCCGGCCTTTTTCACTATCCCATATTTAACCCCGAGATTGATAACGTCTCCCTCAACGGAAATTCCCTGATTATACATAATATCAAATTCAGCCCACTTGAAGGGCGCGGCGACTTTATTTTTGACGACCTTCACCTTCACCCGGTTGCCGATAATGCCCTCCCCTTGTTTGATTTGAGCAATACGGCGGACATCCAAACGCACCGAGCTAAAGAATTTCAAAGCCCGACCGCCCGGAGTCTCCTCCGGATTGCCAAACATGATACCAATCTTCATTCTGATTTGATTGATGAAAATAACAACGGTGTTAGTCTTGGAAATAATCGCTGTGAGTTTTCTCAGAGCGTGCGACATCAGTCTGGCTTGCAGGCCAATATGTTGCTGGCCCATTTCCCCTTCAATCTCGGCTTTCGGCGTTAAAGCGGCCACCGAATCAATAACAATAATATCAACCGAGCCGGAACGCACCAAGGCTTCCACAATGTCCAAGGCCTGTTCGCCGGTATCTGGCTGGGAAATAAGCAATTCATCAATCTTCACTCCGATTTTTTTGGCGTATTCGGGGTCCAGCGCGTGTTCAGCGTCAACAAAAGCGGCCAGGCCGCCCTTCTTTTGGGCTTCGGCTACCGCGTGCAAAGCAATAGTGGTTTTACCGGAACTTTCCGGACCATAGAGCTCCACCACCCTACCCCGGGGAAGACCGCCCACGCCCAAGGCTATGTCCAGAGATAACGAACCGGTCGGGATAACGTCCACGTTGACCTTTCTGGCATCGCCCAATTTCATAATCGCTCCATCGCCAAACTTGGTCTTGATCTCTTCCATCACCGAATTCAGAGTTTTTTCCTTGTCCTCTTCCGACGCGCTTGTTTTAACCTTTTTGTCTTTCATGCTCATTTTCTATTAATAATTTTTCTTCTAACTTCGCTTGTTTTATTAAAAAAATTAGTGGCCGAAAAAACAATTTCGTTTTCCCCGGGCTTCAAAAAGATCTCCTCTTTAAACCCGCCTTGGCCGGAAACAGCCACTCGCTGGCCGTTGATTGAGAAATTTTTAAACACGCCATCTATTCGGCCTTCCGCGAAAATATCATCCGTGGAAACAATCAGATTGTCTTGAGGATAATTGACGGCTATCTCCGGTTTGCCAAAAATCGCGTTTGCCTTGGACAGGAGATAAAGCAAAACCAGAGAAAAAACAATCAAGGCCGCCCACTTCCTTGCCGCGCAAAGATCCACTAAACGATGTTTTCTTTTTTTAAAAAAAGTCTCTTTGGCCAAGGGACTGCGCCTTGGTTTGTCGCGCAGGCCATAAATCTTTTCCAAATCTTTTAACGACTTTTTTGCCGGCAAACGCAACAGCTCGCAATATTTGTTCAAAATTCCTCGAGTGTATGTTTTAGCGGGCAAAGAACTTAAATCTTCGTTTTCCAACGCCTTAACAAGCGCGGCCTTTACCTTGAGTTTTTCCGCCACCTTCTCAACACTCAACTTTCTCTTTTCCCTTTTAAGCCTTAAGCGCTCGCCGAATGAATTGTCCGATTTTAGGGCAGGTAAAGACATTCCGTTAATTCAGCAATTAAAAAGCAAAGTTCTTTTAAAACCCGTCGTTTCTGGTCGAATTTCCCGCTCCCGCTTCGTCATTTCGGATTAAAACGTCCCGGGGCTTGGCGCCATCAGCCGGCCCAATCATTCCTCGGTCTTCCAGCAAATCAAGCAGCCTAGCCGCTCGAGCGTACCCTACGCGCAACCGGCGTTGCAACAGCGAAGCCGAAGCTTTGCCGGCTTGCACCACCACCTCTTTGGCATCCTCCAACAGATCGTCATCGGCCTCGCCGCCGACTCCGGCAAAACCGCTTTCTTTTTTAGCCGAACCGTCAACAACTTCTTCTTCGTATTCCGGCTCTCCAAGATCTTTGAGGTAGTCAACCAACCTTCTCACTTCCATGTCGGAAACAAACGCTCCTTGCAAACGCCTTGGTTTGGGAGAATCCGCCGCCAAAAAGAGCATATCGCCTTTACCTAATAATTTTTCAGCGCCCGAAGTGTCTAAAATCGTTCTGGAATCAATTTGGCTGGCCACTTGAAAAGCGATTCTGGTCGTGATGTTGGCTTTAATCAGCCCGGTAATAACTTCTACCGACGGTCTTTGGGTGGCTAAAATTAAGTGGATGCCAACGGCTCTGGCCATCTGCGCCAAGCGAACAATTGACGCTTCCACTTCTCTCCCGTGCGAAGCCATCAAATCGGCCAGTTCATCAACGATAATTACAATATAAGGCATGGGCGGCGTATCTTTGCCGCGACGCTCGTTGTAAGCGATAATGTCGCGAGTTGAAGCCTCCGAAAGCGTTTCAAACCTTCGTTCCATTTCCGAAACGGCCCAACGCAAAGCGTTCACGGTTTTATCCGGCGAGACAATCGGCGGAGTCAACAAGTGCGGAATTCCGCTATAAATGGGGAACTCAACTCTTTTGGGATCAATCAAAATCATTTTCAGCATATCCGGACCAAGCCGGTATAGCAAACTGACAATTAAAGAATTAAGCCCGATTGTCTTGCCGGTTCCGGTCGCCCCGGCGATTAAGAGGTGAGGCATTTTTTCCAAACCGGCAAAAAACGGATTGCCGGCCACGTCTCTCCCCAGGGCCAAAGTTAAAAGATTGCCGTTCTTGGTAAATTCCGGGCGAGAAATCAAGTTTTTCAAACGAACCATGGTCACCAGCTTATTAGGCAACTCTATCCCCACCAACGAACGACCGGGAATGGGCGCTTCCATCCTAATGGGGTGCGCTGCTAGAGCCAAAGATAAATCGTTGTTTAAACCGACAATTTTAGAAAGCTTAATGCCCTGGGCCGGACGCAAGGTGTATTGGGTGACGGTGGGACCGATATTCACCTCGGCCATTTCCACTTCAATATTAAAATTTTGCAAAGTTCTTTTAATGATGTTGGAGTTGGCTTGGATGTCTCCGCTGGTCGGTTTCCCCGAATCGCTTTCCAAAAGTTCCAGGGGCGGCAGTTTGAAATTGGTTTTATAGGCGCTTTTGGTTTTCGCCTCCTTATTCAGCTCGTCAGTCAAATCGTTTGCCGGTGGCCCGGCCGCGGCCGGAGTCTCTTTCTTCCCCTCGCTTTCTTTTTCTTTCCTACCAAAAACCTTGCTCATTAAGCCGCCGCTTGAATCCTTGGCTTTTTCGGCATCAGCCACATATTCCACTTTTTCCCCTTCATTAACCGTCGGCGCTAAAGCGGTTGAGGCACCCGAATCTTCTTTCACAAATTTGCCCAAGCCAAAAAGCTTCATCGCTTTTTTAAGCAACAGGTTAAAAGAAATATTAAAGGCGATCAGCACGCCAACAACAATCAACGCCAGCAAAATCACAAAACTAACGTAGGATCCAAAAGCCCGGCTAAACGGCCATAAAAAAGCCGAACCGACGTAACCGCCGCCACTGCCGCTTTGCTGTCCGGCAAAAAGCAATTCCAACATCCCCAGAAAACTTACCAGAAACAGGGTTGTGCCAATCAGCGGCACGCCCATTACTTCTTCGCGCAACGAACGCAACAGGGCAGTTCCGCTTAAAATCAAAGCCAGGGGAAAAAGATAGAAGCCCAAACCGAATAAGGCCGTAACTATTTTTAGAATATAATCCCCGGCCACTCCGGCTAGCCCAAAGCGGCTTAAAATTACGATAATAGCCAAGACAAAAAAGAAAATGGCCAGAATGCCCTTCTTGGTATCATCTTTCAGGTTCTTTTTTCTCTTGGGTTTATCTTCGGTTTTTTTGGGTTTCTTTTTGTCTTTTGGCATAAAAAATTAAACAAAAAATCACAAAGCCTTAAAGTCCAGACGCCGGCTTTAAAAACTTCACCAACTTCATGAACTGCTCTCTTTGGCCTCTACGGCTCATTATACTAAATTATCCGAGTAAATAAAAGCTTGGGGAATTAATACGTTGCCGGGCTTTTCTGCGACAACGCCGACTTGCGCCCGCAGGTTGCGGCGCTTCCGCCGCGAAAAAGAACCCTCCAGCTGCGCCTCCTGGAGCTAAAGGCCAAGGTCTGCAAGCCCTTTTCCCTCTAGCTTGTGGCGCCACCGCGCTTTAGCCAAAAACCTAAACCGCCGCCGGAAATCCGGCGGCGGTCTTTTTATTTTTCAGGATTTTTAAAACCGCAAATATTTATCCCAATATTCGTAAAGTTCGGCGGTCGCCACTAAATCGAAAAAGCAATATTGAGCGATTTCCAAATAACGTTTGTCTTTGAAAGCCTGGCCGATTTCTTCGCCGGTTATTTCGCCCTCCTTGGGGCTTTTGATGCCAAAAGCGCGGCAGAAAAAATGCAGCTTTTGCCGCGGAGTCGCGCCATAAAAAGTAAGTTGGTCCAATAAATCTACGTGCAGAGCGGCAAATTTCTGGCTACTCAAAAAACGATTGCTTAACAGGTCTTTTGACGGACGGAGACCACAAATAGCCGAACGGATATTTAAAAAAGGCACATCAAAACCCCGTCCGTTAAAAGTGATGAATTCGTCGTATTTTCTTACCACTTCCCAGAACTCCGTCAGCATTTGCTTTTCCGTCATTTTGACGTAATCCGCGTTTTCTGTTTCCTCACCGCTAGAGTCTTTGTCGGGCGACTGGAACAGAACCCGGCCCTTTTTGGTGTCGGGATTATACAAGCCAATAGCAACCACCTGGCCCGTCAAAGGTGAAAAGCCCAGACTGCTCTTTTTTTCTTCCACCTCTTCTTCGGTTTTGCCATAACGCTGGGCATTCTGCAAAATATAGTGTTGGGATTTTTCGTCCAACTTTTCAAAGTCTTCTCCGATGGTTTCAATGTCAAAAACTAATTTAGGCATTTTGGTTTATTTAATACGGGAAATTAAGAATTATTTTGTCGCGGAAGCGACGCACTAAAGGAAATTGGCGCGCAATTGCTTGGCGACCATCTTCAATAACCTGGGTTGTCTTTAAATATTGGATAAAGCAAGGCTGCGAAGTTTCTTGGGCAATCCGCCCCAAGAGCACCTGGCAAAATCCCAGAATAAAATAGGCCAAAGCCGCCGCTCGATAGGCCGTGTCAAAGTCCTTCTTGTTTTTTCGTGGCGCTTGATAGACGCTAGCCGCCAGACCAATCTTTTCCCAAAAAACAGCTTGGTATAGCAACAAATTTTTCATTTCTGCTTCAAAAGCCGGCCCCAGCCAAAAATTCTTTCTGGTTAGACCGGCGAAATATTCGGCAAAATCAAAGAGGGACTCAAAAACAGCCCTCATCTGCCCAAAGAAACTCGCGAATTGCCGCCCTTCTTGAATGTTTCTGTTCTCGGGGAATATTAAACCGGTGGACAAGGCTTCTTGGCCCCAAGACCGCTCCGTTTCCGGCGTTGCTAACTTTTGCTCGTTTACGCTTCGTTTTAGATTTTCCATCCAGAAACTACAATCTTTTTTGCGAAAACAAGAGAGGCACAAATGGTCACAAAAATAATGGGGCGCAAATTTTAACAGCTGGTCGTTAAAGTTGTTCAACCCCCGGCCCTTGGAATCTATTTTTGTCAGCAGAATGGAACGAGTTCCCCGTTCTTCTTGACGCCAAATTATCAGCTCATCGTGAGCCAGCCGCGACCAGATTTTTAATTCTCCCTTGCTCTTTTCAAGATAATCTTTAAAAAAATGCAAAATCCTCGCATCTTTTTGATCGGCCAAACAAGCCAACGCGTCTTTCTTGCTTTCCAGGGAAGCCTTGCCGGAATCAAGAGTTTCTTGCCATCCCTCTATGTCAGCCGAAGACGGATGCGGCCGGGACAGGAGGCCAAGTTGTTGACGCCGCCGCCATTCAAAATATTCAATGACCGCTAAAGCCTCTTTAGTGTCATTGCGAGGCAAAGAAATAATTTGACCCCGAATCCCTTCTTTTTCCAGCCGCCTAATAAGGCTCTTCCTTTTCTGCGAGCTGATATCTTTACTATTTAATTGATCCAAAATTTTTTGAATCATATTTTGTTTTTGCCTGCTATCTGGTTATTTTTTAGTCTCCGCAAAATCGGAGGGGATTTCGTAGTAATTTAAAATAAAGTTGGCAATATCGGAAAAAGCGGGGCTCAAGGAAGAAGAAGCAAAGATAATTCCCTTGGGTTGGTCCAGTTTTATTAGCGCTATAAAAGCCGGATTATAGGCGGGAGCAAAACCGACAAAAGAATGGATGTTTATGGACTCCTCTAAATAGCCTCCGCCTTTGGGATTTGGCACCTGTGCCGTGCCAGTCTTCCCCGCCACGAAGTAGCCTGGCACTTTTACCGTATCATACCCGTTTTTTACCGTGCTGACCAACATTGCCGTCAGTTTTGAAGCTGTTTGCGAGGTAATGGGCTGGCCCAAAGCTTTGGGGCCGATAACGGTTTCCCGACCGTTAGCGTCAACTAACTTTCTCGCCACATGAGGAACCATCATTTTACCGCCGTTGGCGATTGAAGCCAGCGCGGTCAGAATTTGCATTGGCGTTACCGCTATTCCTTGGCCAAAGGCGATATTGGCATAAGCAATATCGCGGTTGGTATTGAGATTAACCAAATCGCCCGATCTTTCACCGGCCAGGTCTATGCCCGACAATTTGCTAAAACCGAATTTTTCAATATATTGACGAAAAAAATCATTGCCCAGTTTTTGCTCAGCAAAAACAGCGCCGGTGTTGATTGATTTTTCCAGCACCTTGGTCATGTCGCTTTGGCCATAATTGCGGTTGGCCGCGTTGGTAATGGTCTTTCCGCCGATTGTCACCGAACCGGTATCAAAAAAGGATGTTTCCGGGCTCACCCTGTTGGTATCCACTCCGGCGGCTATTGTCAGCGGTTTGAAGATGGAACCCGGTTCATAGACATCTTGAGTCGCTTGGTTCAAAAAAACACCCATATCTTCAACCTCGAAATATTTATTGGGATCAAATTCCGGCCAGTTAGTCATCCCTAAAATTTCTCCGTTTTTTGGATTCATCACAATAATGCTGCCGGCTTTTGCCTGCCATTTGTCAACCAGCTGGGCTAGTTCTTTCTCGATTAAAAATTGGATATTTTGGTCCAAAGAAAGATATAGGTCGCTCCCGTCCAACGGCGCCAGGCCCATCTCCGCCGGCAAACCGGCGGTCCAATCACCCAGAGGATTATTATCAGCCGAAAAGCCCGCTCGGCCGCCTAAAGCGTCCTCATAATAACCTTCTAGCCCATAGCGTCCGACAGTGGAACCGCTGGAATCTTGGCCGACAAATCCCAAAACCTGGCAAGCCAGCTTTCCTTGGGGATACCATCTTTGCCAGCTTTTGCTGAAGTAAACCGCCGGTAAATTTAAATCTTTTATTTTTTGGTATTGCTCTTGGGTAATTTTTTTGTCCAATAATTCGTAATTGTCGTTATCTTTGCTCAATTTTTTTTCTATTTCTTCCCGGGGCAAAGAAACAAACGAGGCCAATGATTCCGCTAGCTGCTTTATTTTCTCGGCTCTGTCCGGTAATTTTTGCAGTTCGCTGGGAGTGGCGAAAACTTCATAGAACTCCCGATTGGTAGCCAAAAGATAGTTTTCCCCGCTTTTGTCGCTCAAAAAAATTTTGCCACGTTGCGGTTTAATCTCTTGATGATTCTCGTGTTGCGCTTGAGCTTGCGCCAGGTAGATCTGATGTTGCAGAATTTGCAAATTAAAAAGACGGAAAATAACAATTCCGCCTATCACCAGAAACAAACTTACGACTAAATTTAGTCTCCAGTTATTAAAAATCCCCGAATTTTTTTTGGACATTATCTTCTCAAGGCAACAGCGTTGTTCACAGCGGGCAAGAAAGAAACGTTAGAACTGGGAACCATCTGTCTACCCTGAATTGAGTTTTCCAGCGCGGGTAAAGACTGCAACTGCGCGGCTTGCGCCTGCAATTCTTCTATCGCCTGCTGTTTATTAGCCTTCTCTTTCTGATGATCACGCATCTCAAAACCGATAGAAATCAGGCTGTTGGTTTGGGCCAGATAGATAGCCAGCCCCAGCACCAATCCAAGTAAAACCAGCGCGTTAAGGCCAATCTTGCCTCCTTGCGCGCCTTGACCTTGGCAAGTGGAACTTATTTCTTTTCGACAATGCTTGGCGTAATCGGTCATAAGATTCTAAATTTTTGTTAAGGCTCTTAATTTAGCGCTACGGCTGCGAGGATTTGATTTTATTTCTTCATTGCTTGGCGTTAGCGGTTTTTTGGTTAAAACTTCGGCTCGCCCAACCTGTTTTTTTTCTCTGAAAAAGTTTTTAACTATTCTGTCTTCCAGCGAATGGAAAGAGATAACTACCAGTCTTCCGTTCGGCCGCAAAGCGTCAAAGGCGTCCGCCAAGAATATCCGCAAGTTTGCCAGCTCATCGTTAACCGCTATCCGCAAGGCCTGGAAAGTTCTAGTTGCCGGATGGATCTTGGCACGTCGATAAGCACCGGGGACCGCCTTTTCTATGACTGCAACCAAGTCTTTGGTTGTCGCTATTTTTTCTCTTCTTCTTGACTCCTTAATCGTTCTGGCGATTCTACCGGCGAATCTTTCTTCGCCATACTCCCTGATAATTTCTTTTAACCTGTCTTCCGGCCAGCTGTTTACAATCTCATAGGCCGTTAAATTTTCGCCGTTGCCGTCCAACGTCATCAGCAGGGGCTCGTCTTTTTGGAAAGAAAATCCACGGCCGCTTTCCTCAATTTGCCAGGATGAAAATCCTAGGTCGGCGATAATGCCGGAAATATCAACGAAAGCTTTTTCTCTGATAATATTTTCAATCTGGGCAAAGTTATCGTTGACCGTAACTACTCTTGGCCTTAAATCGTTCTCTTTAATCTTTTGTTCAAACCTGATTACAGCGTCGCTATCCAAATCAAGCGCCAATAATTTTCCCCGCGGGGCCGTTTTCTTTAAAATCTCCAAGGCGTGTCCCCCGCCATTAACCGTCGCGTCAACAAAATTTTCGTTGGGCTTGGGGTTTAAAAATTCTAGCGCTTCTTTTTTTAAAACGGAAATATGTAAAATTAATTTCTAATCCCCAAACCCCAATCTCCAAAAATGATTCTTTCGGTCTCTCTTGGAAATCGGAAATCGGAAATCTGCCATTTAGTGACTAAACTCCCAGCTCGCCCAATTTTTCCGCGATTTCTCCGCTGTTTTTTTCCGTTCCTTTCTTATAAGTCTCCCACTGTTTTTCATCCCAAATTTCCAAACGGTTGAACAACCCGGCTACTATCGCCTTCTTGGCCATCCCGGCGTATTGTCTCAAATATTCCGGAATTAAAATCCGGCCCAACGAATCAACCTTCACATCCATGGCGCCGGCCAACATTAACCTGGCAAAAGCACGAGTGTTGGCTTGGGAAATCGGTAACTGGCTTAATTTCTCGGCTAGCTTTTCCCATTCGTCTTTGGGGTAGAGAAACAGACAGTTATCAAGACCGCGAGTCACCACCGCTCCGTTTTTTAATTTGCTACGGAATTTAGCCGGCACGGCCATTCTTCCCTTAGCGTCTATGGAATGTTGATATTCGCCGATAAACAAAACTTTTTTGCTTTTTAATTATCCCCAGAACCCCTAGCTTATCCCCACTTTTTTCCACAAATTAACACCGCAATGTCATTATATCCCACGGAGCGAACACCGGTCAACACTTTGCCAGCAGTAAAATACTTGCCTTTTGAAGGGTTAGACAAAATCATAACCAACCAAAAAACGGCTTGACAAAGCCGTTTTTTGGTATTTTGGTAAATAAGCGTTCACCAAACAGTTATCCCCAATCTGTCCCCAAGATCATCGGCAAAAATAGGAATTATTTTCTAACGGGTGGGCGCGAGAGGACTTGAACCTCTGACCTTTTGAATGTGAATCAAACGCTCTAGCCAACTGAGCTACGCGCCCTAACTTTAGGGTCTAGAGTTTAGTGACTAGTCGCTAGTCGCTATTGACTATTGGCTAAACCCTAGACCCTAGTGGCTGATCTAACTCAACCTTCCCGAAAATTTGCCCGATACTTTCAATTTATCAACCAAGACTTCATGCGGACGTTCAAAAATATTAAGCACGAATTTATCAAACATAGACAAGCGATAACTGAATTCTTTGGCGTCCATCACCACATAATCAACTTCTTTGCCAACCTCCGCCTCAATATATTCCAAAAAAGTGTTAAGCAATGCTTGCCTGATTTTTTCTCCGACAATAAAAAGGTCCACCCTCTTGTTGTCCGTGTTCAGAAAAATTCCGCCCAGCACCACCAACTTCAACCGGCCCAACTTTTTTAGTTTTTCAAGAATCACTTCTTTGGAAGCGGGCGACGATTTTAGAACCAAAGTTTTCAGTTCGTCAAAAAAATCAAAATCCTGGCTGACCGAATAATAGATACCTGGTTGCAGAGCCTCTTTGTCTTCTTTCTGATTTTTTCTTTTTTTAACTTCCCGAGACTTCAAAAGGCCGATGGAAAGCAACCCGAACATTTGGTCCCTAACGATTTTCAAATTGCTTTTGGTTCTGGCCGAAGCGTCTTCCACCCGGAACCACTTGTCCGGATTTCTCAAGAGAAGCTTGAGTAATCTGACTTTGACCGGCGAATCAAAAAGATTTTCCAAGACTTGAATCATACAATTTAAAAAAGAGGCCTAACCCCCCTTTAATTGCGTTTTAATATTTCTCCCTATAAACTAGCATTTTTGAAGGCTTTTAGCAAGAAGAGCAAAAGGCGGGCAAAGAAACCCCCGAGCGGCGCAATTTCAAAGATTCTCTTTGTTTTTATGCTATAATCAGATTACTACTATGCTGGAAAAACAAGAAGTTATAATTCGTCAACCGGCCGAGCGGACTGTTTGCGACGGGAAAGAGCGAGTTTGCACTTTTTGCGACATTCTCTCTTACGAACCAACCCACATTGAAGAGATTGCCTTGGGCAGTCTTTTTTTTGTCAGTCAGCACGCTGAAAACAACGAAGAGTCAAGCTCGCTCATAAATCTGATTAATTCCACCCTCAAAAGAACTTTCTACGCCAAACCGCAACTGGGAACGCTTGAATCTTTAAAAACGTCTTTGAAAGAAACCAACAAATTAATTAGCGAATTTTTGCGACAACGCGGCGCAACTTTGGACAATAACCTTTTTTACTTCCTGCTGGTAGTCAAGGGCCAAACTATGCACTTGACCGCCAGCGGGCAAAATTTGGCTTGGCTTTACCGCCGCAAATTGATTAACCTTGGCGATTCCATGGCCCCTCCTCCTGAACAACAATCGGCCGAGAAATTTTTTCAATCCCTGGTTTCGGGAGAGCTTGAAGATGGCGACAAAATCATTTTAAGCACGCCCGCCTTGTCCAAGCTCGTTGACGAAGAAGGGATAAAACAACTGCTCAAGGGAAAAGAATTGGTGGCCAGCGCTGAAAAAATAAATCAGCTTGTCCGTGAAGCCGCGCAAGCCAATCCCCTGGCAGTTTTGCTATTGCGCTACTTTCAAAAAGAAAAAATCGTCTCGCCCAAGCAAAACGGAGACAAAGAATATATCACCCCGCCGATCAGATTGGATGAGGTTTTGCGCTAATCAAAACCAATAAAGATAAATTATGCCCTACTTAAAAAATAAAGAAAAAGCGGTCATGGCCGGGCTCTACAAGCTGGGGAAAACTACGGTTTCCAGCCTAGCCAAGGAAACCTTAATTAATCGCACCACCCTTTACCCCATCTTAGACAAGCTTCTCAAGAGAGGACTAGCTCTAGAAATCAAAGCAAAAGGACGGACTTTGGTAGAAGCTGCTTCTTTCAAAGACTTTAAGAAGTGGGTGGAGCGCCGAAAAAAAAGAGCAGAGAGACAGGCCGACGAAGTCATGGAATGGATTGCGGACAAAGAAAAATCGGCCGGGACTTCGTCGCCCTCAGAAGTCTATTATTATAACGGGGCCGAGGCAATCAAAAGTCTTTGCCAAGAAGCCGGAGAGCCGGGGGCATCT
>JAKAHB010000011.1 GCA_021815315.1 bacterium
GCGAGCAAGGATGGAAGAAAACGGAAATGCTAGATACGACCGGCCTGCTGATGCTCAAAAACAGACGCATTATTGGGCGAGGACAAGGGCAGCCGGCTGACGGGAGCTATCTCAGGGAAGAGGAAATTTTTGGCGTTGATGGCGCTGTCCCGGTCTTTTGTAGGGAAGCCCTTGAAGACGTTAAGCTTTGCTTAAATCGTCACTGCGAATATATGGACGAGGACTTTCTTGCCTACAAAGAGGATGTTGATCTGGCCTGGCGGTTTAAGCTGTTTGGCTGGAAAGCGATTTATAGCCCCGATGTTGTTGCCTGGCACGCGCGGGGGTCGGGAGACAGTGCCCAAAAAAATTATATTGGTATTGTAAAAGAACGATTGAAAATCAATGATTTTTCCAAGAAGCTTTCTTTCCGGAACCAAAGATTAATGCAGATAAAAAACGAGACTTGGCCTTTGCTTCTTTTACACTTACCAAGATTTCTGGCCAAAGAAATCTTGGCCTGGGGATATTTTCTGATATTTGAATGGCGCAACAGAGAAGCAGTCAAGGGCATTGTCAAACTAATGCCGAAAATGTGGAAAAAAAGAAGAATCATCCAGCGTAAAAGGAAAGAAAGGGGGATAGGGCTTCGGGAAATGAAAAAGTGGTTTGCTTGACAACCCGGGTTCGTAAATTTTAAGTAAGATCTAATTTTTGAATTTTAAATTAATCATCATGGACGATTACAAAGACCAAAAAGAAAATCAAAACAATCAGCTTGAACATAAAATTGAAGAAGCCGAAGAATTTGAGGAAGAGCCGCGAGAAGAAGGGCATGACGAATATTCTAATGAAGACGTGGCCGAGAAAGAGCCTTCAAAAGTAAAAAGGCTTTCTTTCGTTTTTTGGATTTTGTTTTTAATCTTACTGATTGGCGGAATATTTGGGGGCCTGATCTACAAAACCAGCTTTACTTTTTCAAAGATTAGAGTGGACAATAATAAAAGCAACGACCTGGCTCTTTTGCCTCTCAACAAGCTTTTGCCCGAAGACGACAAAGACCGAGAAGACATTTTGCTTTTGGGTTACCGGGCGGATGATGATCCCAACGGGGGCTTATTGACAGACACGATGATGGTTGTCAGCATAAAAAAATCAACTCACCAGGTGGCGATGATTTCTATCCCGCGGGACATCTTCATGAAAGTTCCGGGAACCGAGATCTACGAAAAGATTAATTATGCCCATGCCTACGGCTTTATGCACGGCGGCAGCGCTCAAGGGTTGCTTTATGCTAAAATTGCTGTCTCTCAGGTAACGGGATTGCACATTGACTCGGCTGTGCTGGTAAACTTTAACGCTTTTGAAGAATTAGTGAACGCGTTGGGAGGAGTTGATGTTTATCTCGAAAAACCATTTAAAGAAAACGAGCAATTTTCCAAAGAAATGATTGTTGATTTGCCGGCGGGCGAGAACCATCTTGATGGGCTATCGGCGCTTTATTTTGTCCGTTCACGTTATACAACCAGCGACTTTGACCGCGCCCGGCGCCAGCAGCAAGTAATTCTGGCGATAAAAGACAAGGCGTTATCGTTGGGGGTGCTGACTAATCCGGTGAAAATCTTTAATTTATTTGATGCCTTAGGGAAAAACGTCAGAACAGACATGACCAATAGTCAAATTAGCACTTTAGTTTCCGAATATCCAAATATCGATTTCAGTCATGTCAAACAAAAAGTGTTTGATACTTCGCCCGAGGGCCTGCTCTATTCAAGTTATTCGGAAGCTGGGGCATATATCTTGCTCCCCGTGGGAGGAAGTTTTGCTAAGATCCAACAAACTTGTAAAAACATTTTTAACTGACAGGAAAGATAAATGAAAATAACTTTTGTTATCACCAGCTACCAAGCCCCGGAACTCCTGCGCCTTTGTTTAAAATCTCTTCAGGAAAACATCGGAGATTTTGAGTACAACGTGGCGGTGGCTGACGGCGAGCCCAAAGAGAACCTAAAGCAAGAGTTGGAATCGTTGTATCCGGGGATTGTTTACTTGGCCACGGAGAAGAACGTTGGCTATCCCGCCCTGGTTAATCTGGGGCTGAAAAATGTTCCTTGGGGAGACTATATTATGGCCATGAATGGCGACATGATTATCCCGGCCGGCCAGCTGGGGAAAATGGTCAGCTATCTTGAACAGCATCGCGATATTGGTGTCTTGGGCCCGCAGTTGCTTTATTTCAGCAAGAAGCCGCAGAATTCTTGCTTTCGTTTTTATCACCCCTTAACAATCGTTTATCGCCGTACTTTTTTAGGCAAAACTTCCTGGGGCAAGAAAGACCTGAAGAGGTTCTCAATGGAAGATTACGACCGTTTGTCTCCCCGCAATGTGGATTGGATTATGGGTTCGGCCATGTTTCTGCGTCAAAGCGCGTTAGAACAAGTTGGCTTGATGGACGAAAGATTTTTTATGTATTTTGAAGATGTTGATTGGTGTCGCCGTTTTTGGGAAAAAGGTTTCCGGGTGTTGTTTTTCCCTGATGCTCAACTTTTCCATTACCACGGCAAATTAAGCAAAAAAAGGGGGTTATTAGATATTTTTTTCAATAAATACGTGTGGATTCACATTATTAGCGGCTTGAAATATTTTTTGAAATGGGGCTGGCGTACGCCGCGTTATTACTAGGATAATTATCAAGCTAAATAGCCTATGAAGCATTCGTCAAAATATTTTATTGTTTTTTTTATTCTGCTGGCCTTTCTTGGCGGTTTTGGAATTGGCAGATTAAGTGGGGAGTCTCCCTTTAAAAAAAGCTTAAGTAATACCGAGCTGGGTAAGCCCGCGACGCTGGACTTTTCGCTTTTTTGGGACGCCTGGAATTTGATAGAAACAAAATTTGTTGATCGTTCCAACCTTAACAAGCAGGCGATGATTTTCGGGGCCATTGATGGTCTGGCTAAATCTTTGGGCGACCCCTATTCCGTATTTTTCAATCCCAAAGACGCTAAGGATTTTTCCGAAGAGCTCAAGGGTGCTTTTGACGGGATTGGGGTGGAGATTGGCAACCAGGATGGGACACTGACGGTAATCGCGCCGCTGGAAGGAACACCGGCTCAAAAATCTGGCCTGGGGGCGGGTGACAAGATTCTGAAGGTTGATGAAAAAACAACGGCTGATCTGACTCTGGACGAGGCAATTTCCAAGATAAAAGGGCCTTCGGGCAGCGAGGTTGTTTTGACCGTTCTCAAAAAAGGAGAAAAAAAACCTCAAGAGATAAAAATCACTAGAGATAAGATAGAAGTGCCGGTTTTAAAAACTGAAATAAAAGATGGCTATGCCTATATCCAGCTGTTTAGTTTCAATGATAAAGCCGGAGAGGAATTTAAAAAGGCGGTGGCGGGAGCGTTGGATAAAAAAATAAAAGGCGTGGTTTTAGACCTAAGAAACAATCCGGGGGGATATTTGGAAGGAGCGGTAGAGTTGGCCGGCTGGTTTTTAAATGAAGGCGATTTGGTGGTGACGGAGGATTACGGCAACGGCAAACAAATAATTCACAAGGCTTACGGTCCTTCTAAATTACTGGGCTATCCTCTGGTTATCTTGATCAATGAAGGTTCGGCTTCAGCTTCAGAAATTTTGGCCGGCGCCCTCAAGGATCATGGCAAGGCGAAACTGGTAGGCGAAAAAAGTTTTGGCAAAGGTTCGGTTCAACAGTTGGAAGAATTGGGGAGTGGCGCTTCCATCAAAATTACCATTGCCAAATGGTTGACCCCCTCCGGCCATTCAATTGACAAGCAGGGTATTGTTCCGGACGAAGAAGTCAAATTCAGCGCGGAAAATTATGCGGCCGGAAAAGACGACCAAAAAGAGCGGGCGATTGAAATTTTGCACCAACTGATAAATGCCGGTCAAAGCGTTAAAAATTGAGGTTTTAGGTAGGGTCCAGGGAGTGTCTTTCCGGGTTGGGGCCGAAAAAAGAGCGCTAGAATTGGGGATCGGAGGATGGATAAAAAACAATCAAAACGGCGGCGTTGATGTCTGGGCCGAGGGGCCGGAGCGCAATTTGCAAAAATTTTTGCAGTGGTGTTATAATGGTTCAGAAGAGGCCGCGGTTGAGAGCGTTGAAAGCTCCGAACAGGCGCCGGCGGGCTATAAAGACTTTTCTATTATTCGTTAATTATTTAAGGCTATGAAAGTAATACTCTTGAAAAACGTGGAGGGGCTGGGAGAAAGGAACGAGATAAAGGAGGTTTCCGGAGGATACGCTCGTAATTATTTATTGGCCAAGAATTTGGCGCGGCCCGCTTCAAAAGAAGCTCTGGCCGATTTGGAACAAATGAAGGCGACGCGCACCAAAGAGGCGGCCGAAGAATTATCCCAAGCCCAGGAATTGGCAGCCAGATTAGACGGCCAAGAGATTGAGATTAAAGCCAAGGTAAGCGAGGGGGATAAACTTTACGCGGCGATAAATAAAGAAAAAATAGCCAAAGAACTGGGCGCCAGAGGCTTTAAAGTTAAAAAAGACCAGGTGGGCTTGGAAACTCCCATCAAAACGTTGGGGGAGCACGAAGTAAATATCTCCCTTGACCACGGCCTTGAAGTAAAAATCAAACTTTTAATACAAGAATAATTTGGAAAGAGAGGACCCTGAAAACGAGGTTCTTTCTTTTTGAGGTAGAATTTATAAGCGTATGACAAAATATATTTTTATAGCCGGAGGCGTGATTTCGGGGGTGGGGAAGGGGGTAGCGGCGGCTTCTATCGGAAAGATTCTTCAGTCCAGGGGGTTTGAAGTGACCGCCCTGAAAATAGATCCCTATGTCAATGTGGATGCCGGGACAATGAACCCGACCGAACACGGCGAGGTTTTTGTTTTGGATGAAGGAACCGAAACCGATCAGGACATGGGGAACTACGAAAGATTTTTAGATAGAGATTTACCGGCCATAAACTATATGACGACCGGCAGCGTCTATCTGTCGGTAATTCAACGAGAAAGAAACTTGGAGTATGAAGGCAAGTGCGTCCAGGTAGTTCCGCATATTCCTTTAGAAGTCGTGGGAAGGATTGAAAAAGCGGGGAAAAAAGCGAAAGCGGATTTTGTGGTCATTGAAATCGGGGGCACGGTGGGGGAATACGAGAATATTTTATTTATAGAAGCGGCCAGAATGTTGAAGCAAAAGAAGCCAAAAGATGTTTTGTTTGTCTTAGTTTCCTATCTGCCCATTCCCTCCAAGGTGGGGGAAATGAAAACCAAACCGACTCAACACGCGGTGCGTTCGGTCAACACTTCCGGCGTTCAGCCAGACATTATTCTCGCTCGGGCTCGCTTGCCGCTGGATAAGCCTCGAAAAGCCAAAATCGCTTTGCATTGCAATGTACAAGAGGAGGACGTTATTTCCGCTCCCGATGTTGATTCTATCTATGACATCCCGGTTAATTTTGAAAGAGATCGCTTGAGCGAAATTATCTTTAAGAAATTAAAAATAAAGCCAAGGAAAAAGGATCTCAAAGACTGGGGGCGATTGTCCCAAACAGCGCGGACGGTCCAGGACGAAGTTTTAATCGGCATTGTGGGGAAATATTTTGGCACGGGAGATTTTACTCTGAGCGACTCCTATCTTTCGGTTATTGAAGCCATCAAGCACGCGGCTTATTTCCATAAAAAAAAGCCGGTGATTGACTGGATAAATTCGGAAGAGTTTGAAAGAAATCCAAAGACGCTTTCCAGCCTCGGGAAATATGACGGCATTATTGTTCCCGGTGGGTTTGGAAGTAGGGGCATTGAAGGGAAGATAAAGGCCATTCAATATTGTCGAGAAAACATAATCCCATACCTGGGGTTATGCTATGGAATGCAATTAATGGTGATTGAATTTGCCAGAAACGTTGCTAAAATGAAAGACGCGCATACTACCGAAATTGACGGGAGGACCAAGTATCCGGTAATTGACATCATGCCGGAGCAAAAAAGAAATCTGGAGCAGGGGAACTACGGGGCGACAATGAGATTGGGCGCCTACCCGGCCGTGATAAAAGAAAAGACGATTGCCCTCGGCGCTTACAAGCAAAAAGATATTTCCGAACGACATCGCCATCGATATGAAGTCAACCCGGAATTTATTGAGCAATTGGAATCTCTGGGCCTGGTTTTTTCTGGCCAGTCTCCAGACCGAAAACTGATGGAAATTGCCGAATTACCAAGAAAAATCCATCCCTTCATGCTGGGGAGCCAATTTCATCCGGAACTTAAGTCTCGGCCTTTAAAACCGCACCCGCTCTTTCGTGAATTTATGAAAGCCGCGATAGAGAAACGAAAAAGATGAAGAAGTGCGATTTGAGCGCGACAAAAAAACCGCTTCAAGGCGGTTTTTTTGCTCAAATATTTTTTAGTTTGTTTCCTCCAAGACGCTAACGACTTTCGCCAAACGGCGAGAATTATCAAAGTTGGTGATTCTCTTGGTAGAAAACTTTACAATTCCCTTGACCAAAGAAAAAAGAGTATCATCCTTGCCCCGTTTTACGTTCCCTCCCGGGAGAAATTTTGTTCCTCTTTGACGAATAATAATTGAACCGGGGTTGGCTTTCTGTCCGGCAAAAAGTTTAACTCCAAGATATTTTGGTTTGGAATCGCGACCTAGTTTACTTGTTCCGGATGCTTTTGTATGCGCCATGTTTAAAAAGTTATATAATGGATAATAAAAGAGGACCTTAAGTCCACTTTGAGAGTTTAACAGATTTTTTTAGCCATGTCAATGTTGCCAAATAAGGTTAATTGGCCCAAAGGCGCAGGGGAGAAGCTGGGCGACTTTTTCGAATCCAATCAACGGGAGCTAGTGGTTATTTTGGGGACCGTTTTTGCCGGGCTGACTTGTTTTGCCTTGGGTCGCGTTAGCGCGCTACCGGAAAAAGAAGGGGTTGTTTTTCAACCGGCGACCGTTGGCGGCGGAGAAAAAATGGGACAGACCCAGCCAGCGGCCAGCACGCCCACAGCCGCGACAGCAAATCAACCCAGCGGCGTTTTATCGGGGCAACAGGCGGGAGAAACAAGGCTAGTTGGAAGCAAATCGGGCAAAAAATACCATTGGCCGTGGTGCTCTTCGGCTAAAAAAATTAAGGCGGAAAATCAAATTTGGTTTAATTCCGAGAAAGAAGCCTTGGCGGCTGGTTTTACCAAGTGCAGCAATTTTGATAAATTGGCTCCAGCCGGATACAAGGCCGAACTCTAAATTTGTATTTTCCACGCCTAGGCGTGGAAAATACAAAGGGGATGAAAGCGAGGCCCAAATTACCCTAAGACTTTTTTTTGGTCAACTGGAAAGTTTTTGACTCGCGCTCCAGTTTCTTCGCCTCGGCGATCGCTTGTCTGGCGGGAGCGGGGAGGGTTGAGGCAGCTTTTTTGAGCTTGGCGGAGTCAATTTTTATCACTTCCAAAAATCTACCCAGCGGCTCCATAACATCTTTTATTTTGGCAGGGTCAAAGGAATAAAAAGGAATCTTGCGGCGGGTGATAAAGCCCTCTTCGCCAAAAACCCGTTCCAGCGAATTGGCTTCCAAAAAGCGGTCAATCAGTTGTTTAAACTCCACTTCTTTGATTTTTAATTTCTTGGCCTCTTCTTTGAGCTGAAAAAATTGGCCGATAACATCTTTAATTTTGTCGCTGTCAGGCAGGGGGACGGGGGAGAATTGGTGGCGAAACATCGGGCAAAGATGTTTAAAACCGCACCAATCGCAAAGAGCGTTAGGGGTTGGTTGCCAATTATTCTGAGCCTGGTATTTTTCAATGGCGGCTAGCTCTTCTTTGAGCCTTAGCCGAGCTTCTTTTAGGTCGTCCCTAGTCTTTTGGGTGGAAAGTTTTTCGTCGTGCTTTAAAAAATAAAGAGAGACTTTAACCGGGCGATTTTCCTCTTCAATCTTAGGCCATAATTGAACCAAGCCTAGATGGTATACCGTTAACTGTAAATTATTGTCAACCAATTGTTGCGATGGCATTTTTTTGGTTGTTTTATAGTCTATAATTTCAAAAGAGTCGTCTGGCAATTTATCTATGCGGTCAATTTTGCCGGTAATTTGGTGCTCCTGCTGGCCGAGCGCGACGGGGATGGTGAATGATTTTTCCAGATCAACAATTTTAGCCTCGGCGGGATTATTTCGGGCAAAAAAATCTTTCAAAATAGCCACTCCGGAAGAAAAGGCCATCGACTCTTCGGCTTCGTTGCCTTGATAAACTTCGCGGTCCCACTTGTTTTTGAAATAGTTTAAAATTTCTTCCTCGGTGGCCGGAAGTGCTCTTCTGGGATCAAAGGCTAACTGCAAACAGTCATGGAGAAGCGTGCCAAAAATCGCGTCTTTGGATCGGGGAGTTTTTATTTTGTCTATCTGGGCCAGCTTAAATTTCAGCGGGCAAGTTTTAAAATCGCTTAAGGCGGTGTAGGATAATCTCATAGGTGTTGACTAAAAAGATTGGTTGTGTTATAGTTGCGAGCAAGTAGTTCTAATTATGTCACGGTCTGACTGGCCGAACCGGAAGGAGGGCCCAGCATGATCTCTCACATAACCCGGAGTCTCAGGCGAAAGCGGCTTCGGCTTCAACCCCCGGGATGTAAGAATGTCCCGGAATGGATCCAGACAGTGATCAAGAGCCGCGCTCTCTCGCCCGAAGGTAGGCCTGTCCTGGAGCACTTGAAAGGGTGCGACTCTTGCCAGGACCTGGCCAGTGCTGCTCTGGGGCGCGAGGGGCTGGTGCTCTTGCTCTATGGCTGGGGAGGTGACGACCCCTCGATCATTGACTGCCGGAAGGAGGCTGAAGGGGTCGTCGCGGCCGTTTTTTCCGCTGGAACCGTTCTCTCCAGCTAAAAGGCTGCTGCTCTGCGCGTCGGGAAATTACCCGGCGCCTTTTTTTATTCTCCTATAATTTAATTTTTAAAACAAGCGCGAAATAAGAAAAAAGCGGAAGGCGAAATTGAGGCGAGGGGGGAGAGGCAGCAAAAAGCGATCTCTATTTTTTTTGGATATTTTTTATTTGCGGAATTGAAAGCAAAAATTATTTTCTTTTTTATTTTTGAAAAATAAAAAAGAAAAAGGGACAGCAGAGGGCAATTAAGGGCCTGTGGATAACTTCAGGGGCAAGGTTTCATAATGGCTCGGGGGAGAGCTTAAATACGCAGTTAGATAGTCGCACAATATACCTTTTGCGACCCTATATACCATTGAAAAAGAGCAGGGTATAAGGCAGCCGTAATTTTAGGCGCTGGGTTTTTAAATTTTTCTTCTCGCGCTTCTCTCCGGTCTTCCCGGTCAAGGCTTACCGGAAAAAATTTTTCTTATCCCCTCAACCATCCCTGCAAAAATTTTTTGGAAGGCTTCTTTAAGCATGTTCCATACTTTTGTTTTGGCTTTTTCTTTTTGGCTGTTGAGCTGGCGGATGGCCTCGTCCTTCAGGGGCTGTTCCACTTGGGTCTTCAGGGTTTCATTAAGGCGCTTTGGAGCAAACTGTGAATCGGCCCCGATGGCCTTAATCACTTTGTTAGCGGCTGTTTGCGGGCTTCCCAGATCGTTCATGTTCAGCTCCGCCGCTTGGGCTTTTTCTTCTTTTCCCAGAAAAATTTTAATTGGATATTTGAAATAATCCAACCGGAAATCTTTTTCTAAACTTTCGTTTGAAACTTGGGCAAAAGTTGATAGCGGAGCGAACAAAAAAAAGAGGAACAAAAAAGCCAATATTTTATGTCGCACAATGTTTAAGGCAAAGTTTCTCATCCCTACAAATAGTCCAGTGGGTTTAACGTTCCCTCAAAATAGTTAAAGTAGAGCTGGCCATTTTTAGTGAAGGTAAAGAAGTTGTAGTAAATGCTCAAGTGCAGATGAGACCCGGTAGAAAACCCAGTATTCCCCTGGTAGCCGATAACAGTGCCCATATCAACCGGCGTCCCGGTGGCCAAAGGGCTTTGGCTCTTCATGTGGGCATAAAGGCTGACTAAGCCGTTGGTGTGCTGAACCGTCACCCAGTTACCCCAGCCTTCGTTGTATCCTTTGACCAAAATTTTTCCCGGGCCGATTGATTTTATCGGGCTCCCATATCCGGCCGAAAAATCAACCCCATTATGAGGGGCGCCACCATAAGCCCCTTGTTTGGCAAAGGCGGTCATTCCATAGCCTTGGGTGATAACAGTATCATCTTCTGGCCAAGAGAATATCTTCGTCCCTGCAGGAGGAACATCTCCAGAAGTATGCAGCAGATAATTCTTGGCAGCAATAACCTGCTGTTCCAAGGCTTGAATATCTTTTGAAAAAGCGGCTTTCTTTTTTATTAACTCGTTCAAACTGTTTTGATATTGAGTCTCTTTGCCTTTGGTTTGTTGCAGGAGAACGGCTTTTTCGCCGACTTGGTCATCCAAAGACCCCTGACTTTCTTGGAGCGTTCCTTTCAGTTTTTCAAGCGCCAAGTGTTGGGCTTCTTGCTCCGCCTTTTGAGTCTGCGTTTGAGCTTTAAGATTTTTCAGCTCGGCTACTTTTTGCTGAATACCAGTTTGTAAATTTTCTGTGTACTGAACCTGATTTAAGAAATCAGAGAAATTATCGTTAGCTAGCATTATCTCCAATGGCGATTTGTTGCTATCTTCATCAAGCGCTCGGATAATCTGGACAAGACCCCCCTTGTTTCTGTAGATGGCGGTTTCTTGTTGCTGAATCTTGACCTGAAGATCTTGAATGGATAACACCGTAGAAACGATTTTTTCTTGAGTTATTTTTACCTGCAGCGTTAATCGGTTTATTTGATCTTCCATTAAGCTTATTTGGTTGGCCAGGGTTTGCGATTGCCCCTTGGTCTCTCGAAGTCTTTGTTGATAGACGGCCACCTGTTTTTCCAAATTAGCGATCTCCGCCTGTTTGGCTTGCATTTGGGCTTCCAGCTCGCTGACAGAAACGGCTTGAGCGAAAAATGGCGATAATAAAATTATCACGGAAAAAAACGTTAAAGCAATTTTACTCTTTCTGTCGATTTTCATTGGGAAGATGTTTCTAATTTTTTTATTGCTTGTCCAATTCTGGTCAAGGTTTTCTCTTTGCCCCAAATTTCAGCTAGAACAAATGGCGGCGGGCTTTGTTTTTTACCGGAGAGCGCTACACGCAGAGGCCAAAGAAGCAGGCCTCTATCCCCCACTTTGTTGGCTTCTTCCATCAAATTTTCTTGTATTTTGTCTTCCAGAAAAACCTCCTCATCTATCTGGGAAATTATTTTTTGGGAAATTTCCAGCATTTCTTTAATTTTCTCTTCCGGATTGTCTTTCCAAAAAAGTAGACTTTTTTCATAGTTTGGCTCTTCCATCATCGCGGCGACTCCAGAAGAAACTTCATTTAAGGTGGAGGCTCGTTCTTGGGCTAGAAAAATTATTTTGGGCGGGACGCTGGCGGCAATTCCAGCTCTTGCTCTCAATTCTTCGGCAGGCATTTGTTTGAGATAATACGAATTCAAGCTGTTCAATTTTTCAATGTTTACTACTGCTCCCGATTTGCCAACTTTCTCTAGGGAGAATTCTTCGGCTAATTCTTTGAAAGAAAAGATTTCCTGGTTGTTACCGGCGCTCCAACCCAGTAAGGCCATAAAATTAATCATGGCCTGGGGCAGATAGCCTTGTTCCTTGAACTCCCAAACGGAAGTGGCGCCGTGACGTTTGGAGAGTTTGGACCGGTCCGGCCCAAGCAGCAAGGGCAAATGAGCAAATTCCGGGGCCTCAAAACCCAAAGCTCGGCAGATTAAGATTTGCTTGGGGGTGTTTGAGATGTGGTCTTCTCCTCTGATTACATGGCTAATGCTCATTTCGGCGTCGTCAACCACAACGGCAAAATTATAAAGCGGTGTTTTTTGGTCCTTGGCGATAGAAAAGTCGCCCAGCAGGGCGGTATCAAATTCAATTTCCCCGCGGATTAAATCTTTAAACTTTATTTTCTGGGGGTCGATCTTCAAACGAATAATCCCCGGTTCGTTTGTGCCGGCCGGCCGGCCGGTGGCGAAGTGAGAGCAGAGGTGTCTTTGCGGCTCTTTGTTTTTTAATTGATTCTCTTTTTCAGCTTCCAGCTCTTCTTTTGAATGATAACAAAAAAAAGCTTTATTTTCGTCCAGCAGTCTTTGCAGGTGCGGCTGGTAATCTCTCTCTGCCTGGCGATAGGGCCCAAAGTCGCCAAGATATTTTTTTGGATTTTGCGGATCCGGCCCTTCGTCCCACTTGATTCCTAACCAGTTTAAACCGTCAATAATATTTTGCTCGTATTCTTTTTTGGAACGCTCCAAATCTGTGTCTTCAACGCGCAAGACAAAAACGCCTTCATATCTTTTAGCAAAAAGATAGTTGAATAAGGCGCTTCTGGCAGTACCCAGGTGCAAATTTCCTGTCGGACTGGGCGCTATTCTGGTGCGGATTGGCTTTTGCATAGAACGGTCGTTTTAGTTGAAAAGTTAACTGGCCGGGGAAGCCAACCTAAGCGTTTCTTCGGCTAACTTGTCATCGGCATCGGGGAAAGAAAAGTTTTTGGCTCCCTGCGACATTTTCTCCAACAATTCTTTATTTTTAACTAATTCCAGTATCTTAACGACTAGGATGTTAGGAGTTAAATTGTCTTGTTCTAAAACAATGGTGGCGCCGCTTTTGGCATAGGAGAAAGCGTTTTTTATCTGGTGTTGGTTCCCGGTGGTTTCGGGTAAAGGGATTAAGATACTGGGCTTGCCAAGATTGGCCAGTTCGTTTATTGAAGTGGCTCCCGCTCGCGAAAGCACCAAGGTAGCGGCGCCATAGGCTTGTTTCATCTGTTCGGCATTCAAAAATCCATAGAAATGGTAATAGCCATTGAAAATAGAATCGGGCGGAATTGTTTGGGGTAATTGTTGTTTTATACTCTCAACGTTATTTTCTCCGCATTGGTGAATGATTTCCAGTTCCGGCAAAAGTCTGGTCAAAATAGTAATGATAATGGTGTTGATGGCCTCCGCTCCTTGACTGCCGCCGGTGATAAAGAGAACGGGTTTATCTCCTCGCAGATTAAACACCCTTTTTGCTTCTTCAAGCGTGCCGCCAGCCAAATCTTCGCGCAAAGGATTGCCGGTTAAGGCAGTTTTATTCGCTGGGAAAAAGTCTTTGGCTTCGGGGAAGGAAATGGCGACTTTTTTTGCGAATTTGGCCACAATTCTGTTGGTTAACCCGGGATAGCTATCGGAGTCGTGAACAATAACGGGAATGCGGTAAAGCCAAGCGACCAAAGATGCCGGCAGACCGCCAAAACCTCCTTTGCAAAAAAGAACATCGGGCATGAGACGAAATAAGATCCAAAGACATTGAATTATACTAATTGGCAAAACGAAGAGAAAATCAACGAAATTACTCAAAGAAAAATAACGCCTCAATTTTCCGGCCATGATCTTTTTATAAACCACATCTTCTTGAAGCAGAATTTCCGAGCCGATGGTTTTGGGGCCGATAAAGTAAAGCTCGGTTGATTGTCCCGGCGTACGTTCTTTAATTTTTCTGGCGACGGCCACGATAGGATACAGATGTCCGGCCGAACCTCCGCCGGAAAAGGCAATGCGTAGAATTTTATTAGTCATATTAAAATCATAAATTAGCAAGTTGTTGGCGCTATATTTTTACTGTCTTTGAGATGTTAAGTAACAGCCCCGCTCCACCGATTGAAACAGCGAAAGCTGTGCTGCCGTAGCTGATAAACGGCAACGGTACTCCGGTCAAAGGCGCTAGCCCGGAAATAGCGGCAATATTAATGGCTGCTTGCAAGGTTATCCAGGTTGTAATGCCGATAGCCACCAGCGAGGTGAATTTGTCGGAAGAATTTTTTGCGATCAAAATTCCTTTGTAGGCGAAAATACCGAAAAGAACAATAATAAAAATTAACCCCAGAAAGCCAAGCTCTTCCCCAATAACGGCAATGATGGAGTCGCCTACCGGTTCGGGCAAATATTTATATTTTTGCAAGCTTTGCCCCAGGCCAACTCCAAAAATTCCTCCAGATCCGACCGCGATCATTGCTTGTTTAACTTGATAGCCGATTCCGTGGGGGTCAAGTCCGGGGCTCAACAAAACTCGGACGCGGTTGGCCACGTGAGGATATACTTTCATCATAATACCAAAAACGGCTAAGCCCAAGCCCCCCACCCCGAGCAAGTGCAAAAGATTGGCACCGGCGGCAAAAAACATGATGGTGGCGATAATCGCGACTAAAGCGAAAGTGCTAATATTTGGTTGAGCCAAAACAAGAATGCCGATAACGGCGATCAAAATAATAAAAGGAACCAGCCCCTCTTTTAAATCTTTTATTTGTTTACCCTTTTTTTCAAACCAGGCGGCCAGATAAATAATTAGAGTCAGTTTTAGAATGTCTGTGGGCTGGAAACTGAAAAAACCCAGGTTAACCCAACGTTGCGCTCCTCCGGCTCTCAAGCCTAATCCCGGCATAAAAACTAGAACCAATGATAGCAGGCTCGCGAAAAAAGCGAAAAAAGATAATTTTTTGATATATCCCAAAGGCAGGAAATAGAGCGACCCACCCAGGAGAAGACCCAAAAGTCCGCCTTTAATAAGTTGATTTTTTAAGTAAAAATAAGGCTGGTTGAAATTTTCGTTGCTCATCACGATGCCGGCGCTGGCTATCATAAACAACCCGAAAAAAATCAGGATTAAAACCGTTATAAGCAAAGTGAAGTCTGGGTAGGATTTTTTCATTAATTAGTTGTTCCTATTTGGATATTGACGAATTTCTAAAAATATTTTTTAACCGCTTCGTTAAACTTTTTCCCTCTGTCAAATTCGTGCAAAAACAAGCCGAAACTGGCGGCAGCTGGAGAAAGAAGCAATATTCCTTCGTCATTCATTGTTCCCGCGCCAAGCTTAACCGCGTCCGACATGGCAAAGGCATCAATAATCTTGTTTTCGTTCCAGGGGAAGTCTACTTTCTTTAGTTCCGATTTTATTTTTTCGGTGGCGTCGCCAGGCAAGAAAATAATATTTTGTAAATTGTTATTTTCTTCCAAGTCTTTCAGTCTCTGGGCTAGTCCGGAAAAATTAAGTTTTTTATCCGTGCCGCCAAGAATCAGGGTTATAGGCTTTTGGGGGTATCCTTCGACCAACGCCTCCAACGAGGCCAGGGCCCCATCTGGGGCGGTGGCAGTAGTGTCGTTGATGGCTAAACGTTTTTTATCTTTGGCGACAACCTCTATCCGGCCGGGCAAACTTTCAAAATTTTTGATAGTTTTCCGAATGATTTTGGGGGGTAAGTCTAAGATTTTGGCTACCGTGATGGCCGCCGCGACATTGCTTAAATTGTGCTTGCCGATAAGCGATATTTCTGCGGCCTCTATAATTTTTTCCGCTGTCGGGCCAAAAACCAAAGCCGAGTTTTTTAAATAAGCGCCTCTTTGTTGGGGAGAAGAATTGTTCTCAAAATTATGATCCAGGGAAAAATAAAGAACTTGGGCTTTGGTGTCTTTGTCCAACTCCCGTACTCGGGGGTCGTCATAATTTAGAATCGCGAAATTCTTTCTTTTTTGATATTTAATGATGTTCTTTTTATCATTAACGTAATGCGTGAAAGTTTTATAGCGATTTTGATGGTCGTCAAGTAAATTTAAAACTACGGCGATAGAAGGACTTTTTTTATGCGTTCCCAAGTCGTGTAATTGCCAAGAAGACAATTCAAGCACAATTGGATTTTTGGGGACAACCTTTTTTATTTGAGCCAACACGGAAGTTCTGATATTCCCGGCCAAAATAGCGTGTTTATATTTGAGCTTTACCAACTCAAAAATTAATTTGGTGGTAGTGGATTTTCCCTTGGTGCCGGTAATGCCGATTTTTTTATTTTTGCAAAGCTCAAAAAAAATACCGATATCCGATTCTATCTCAACTTTATTCTTTCTGGCGATTTCTATGTATTTTGAATTTTCCGGCACGGCTGGATTTTTGATGATGTAGTCGGCATTTATAAAGTCTTCAACCCGGTGTTGGCCCAGGGCGAATTTTATTCCAAGCCCCTTCAGCTTGTTTATTGACTCCAAAAGCACATCTTTTTTCCGCAAGTCGGTGACTAAAACCCTGGCTCCGGCCTTGGCAAAGAACATGGCGGAGCCAACTCCCCCGCCATGCAAGCCCAGTCCCATGACCGTTATTTTTTTATTTTTAAAGTCGGAAGTTTTCATCTAAAATGCTTTATCCAAAAACGCGATAATCATCCCCAGCGAAGCCATCAATCCGGCGATAATCCAAAAACGCATCGTGACCTTGGTTTCTGGCCAACCCTTGGCTTCAAAATGATGATGAATGGGCGTGGAGATAAAAATCTTTTTGCCCCGTAGTTTTTTTGAAATCATCTGGATAATCACTGACCCAGATTCCACCAACATGATAAAGGCGATAAAAGGAAGAAGTAAAAATTGGTTGGTCAGCATGGCTATAATTCCCAGGGTGATACCAAGAGACATAGCGCCGGTATCGCCCATAAAAAATCTGGCCGGGTAAATATTGAACCATAAAAAGGCGGCCAAGGCGCCGGAGATAACCCCGCAAAAAGCGGCTAAGTCAAACTTACCTTGCGAATAGGCGATAACTCCGTAGGCGGCAAAAGCGACTAGCAACGTTCCGCCAGCCAGGCCGTCCAAGCCGTCGGTTTCGTTGACCGAAAAAGCGGTAGCCACCAGAATAAAAATAAAGACTAGCACGTACCAAAGGCCGATTGAAAAATCTCCGACAAAAGGAATGTGCGCAGTGTCCCATTCAAGCTTGGAGTGGAACCACCAGGCGCCGAAGATGGCAATGGCCGTATAAAGACCGAGCCGATGACGCATAGAAAGGCCGCCCCCCTTAGGGCCGATTTTAAATATCCCCATAAGATCATCGCTCATGCCCACTAAAGCCGAGGCAACCAACGCGCCCAGGGGCAATAATGTTTGCGGGCGGGAAAGAAAATTAAGTTGGCCCCAAAATCCTTGTACCCCCGCTTTTTGCAGCGCCCAGAAAACAAGAGCCAATAATAAGGTCGTGAACCAAATCAAGACCCCGCCCATGGTGGGAGTACCCTCTTTTTTCTGGTGCAGACTGGCAAAAACGGGAGCTCCTTCGGTGCGGATTTGTTTACCGAGGCGATATTTGAAAAGAATTTTAGTCAGAAGCGGCGTCAAGGCAAAGCTCAAAACAAAAGCCAAGCTGGCCAATCCCAAGATGCGCGAAGTTTGAAAAAGTATTTGAGTCATAAATGGCGGCTGATAGCGGATGGTAATAGCTTATAACGGATAATGCTCTTGCTTTCTATTATTTACTATAAGCCATTATCTCCAAATATAGGCCTGCCGGGCCCAAAGAATTAATTTTTCTGTTTCAGCGATGCGGTCAAGTGTGTTCAAAACAGTAACAATTAAAACATCGCCGTTTGGCGCCTTGGCGGCTACGGTCATGCATTCGCCTGCTTCTTCAGTATAACCCGTTTTGCCGGCAAAAACACCCAGGTCTCCTTTCAGTAATTTATTGGTATTTGTGACGTGATGAGTGGCATAAATTCCTCCATTGCTGGGAAATTCAATCTCAAGCGTTTCTAAATAGGGTAAAACTTCGGGATTTTCCAGGGCTTTGGCTAGAATGGAGCCAATTTCCCAAGCGGTGGTCTTGTTATTTGGTGAAAGGCCATGGGGATCTTCAAAAAAAGTATCTTTCAACCCCCAAGCTTTCACTTGTTTGTTCATGTCACCGATGAGATCGCCGGGATAGTTTTCGGCAATGGCGGTGGCGGCATCGTTGCTTGATTCAAGCAATAAAAGATAGAGCAGGTTTTTAAAAGTTATTTTTTCGCCGACATTCAAGTTACCGATAGTACTCGGCGTGTCAACTGCTTGTTTGGAGATGATTATTTCCTGCTCCAGAGGGATTTTCCTGGAAGCGACAATGACGGTTGTTAATTTAGTCAAGCTGGCTAGGGGAAGACGGCTGAAAATGTCCTTGGAAAAAAGAATCTTTTTAGCGTTTAAGTCGTAAATTAAAGCGCTTTTGGCGGTCGTTTCCAAATCGGCAAAATTGTAATTGCGCAAAGGCAAGATCGGCTCAACCTTGGAGCTTAAAATCGGCAAAATAGCCGCTTGGGAAGAAGCGGGCAGAGTAGCGTTTTTAATTGGGCTGTTGTCAAAAGCGTTTTGTGTTGCCAGCCCTAACAAAGGGTTGGCGGTTAAAAACAGAACAACAAGAAGCTGGGTCATTATTTTCTTTCAGAGCTAACTTTTTTGGGTTTGGGCTTGGCGGTGGCCAGGTTAGTTTTTCTGAAAAAGTCTTTCTCTAATTTAATCAATTGTGCCGGAGTCATTTTCAATGACTGCCAAGTACAGCCTCCGTTGATAATCAAAAATTTTTGCTTTAAAAGCGAGTTATCAAGCAAGTGCTCTAATTTATAAAAAGATCCCAGCGGCAAAATGGCTCCGGGTTCGGATTTTTTTAAATTTTTCTTTAGCCAAAGTTCTTTGGTAAAATTAATTTTTGTTATCGGTTTTTCTTTATTTTTTTTCCGAGCCTTGTTGAGAAACTCCTTGATCTTTTTCAAATCAACGTTTTTGTTGGCCGGCACCGAGACAATGAAGTGGTTTCTGGGCCCCAGATTCAAAACCACGGACTTGGCGACTTGTTTGGGGTCAATTTTCAAAGTAGCCGCCTTATCTTGAGCGGTAAAAACTTGGCGGTGGCCGACTGCCTCGTATCTGGCATTATTTTTTTCCAGCCAAGTTAAAACCGGCTTGGCGATGGTTTTTGGCATGCTTTTGTCTTAATTTCTGACCATATTATAGCCCATAAATTGGGCTTTCTCAAATAAAATTATAGCTTAATAAATCTCTTTGGGCAACAAAAAAGAACCGTTTAAAACCCATTGCTTTTTTGAGGAATAAAAGCTAGACTGGCCAAAAGACAAAACCAGCCTTTGGGAGGGAAAGATGGACAAGAACCAAGGAAATAAGGGCCGGGCGTTGCCCGGGATTGTGGACATTTTGGGGCGAGTCTTTGTCCCCAACCCCTACAACATTCCCCAGTGGCCGTACAAGGTCTTGTACTTTGCCTTTGGTATGGTGCTGGCAATGCGAGACGCCGGTTATTTGGCAGACGCGCGCGACGTTTTTCAAGACGAAGCGGAAGCTCGCCGCTATCGGCAACTCACGCAAGATCTTTTGACGTGGGTAAGCCTGGAACATAGGGTTGCGGATCAGCCGCCGCCCGAGGCGGGCGACGAAGTTCCTCTGCGGTTGGTGGATCCGGAGACGGCGAGCCGCCTGGGTGTCTTACTCTCCCTGGACCGGCTCTACTATCAAGATGATTTTCAGGGGGGGCCGTTGATGCTTCGGGACGACCTGCCGATGGTTCCCCTTGGCCAAGCGTTGGTAGCCGTGATTATGGTTACCGAAAAAGAGGACGACAAAAGCGAGCCTTTGGCTCGTTGGCGGGCCGCTTTCGTGGTGGACGCAAGCGGTTTGCGGGTGCTGAGAACAATCAACCCCGTTGTCTATCGGGTGAGCTTCTACCTTGTCTCCACCGACGAATTAGTGGAGCTTCCGCGGGACCACAGCCCGCAGTTTAGCCTCTGACCACTTCCCCGCCCGGGTTCCCCCGGGCTTTTTATTTATTCCTTCACGAACGCGAGCCTTGAGGCGAAGCGCAAAGATAGGCTCAAACCGCGAATTTGTATTTTCCACGCATATGCGTGGAAAATACAAATAATGAATTGTGGACCCGAGGGGATTCGGACCCCTTACCTCCTGCATGCAAAGCAGGCGCTCTACCAATTGAGCTACGGGCCCCTGCTAGCGGATAACGGCGGCGTATGACAAATAGCGAAGAAAGAGCTGAACGCTCGGGCGCGGCGGGATTTTCTCCACGCCCTCCGTTCGCCACGCTCTCGCGGGAGGCCAAAATTTTTTCATCGCCGAATTTCGTGCCAGTGAAGTTAGCGCGTTGTCTTTGATTTTAATTTTTTCACCTTTTGTTCTAGCAACCTTTTTGCGGTTTTAGGCCATTCGGGCAATGGCCTATCAACAAGCATAGCGATAATTTCATCCCTTGTATATCCACCTTCTTTTTTTAATCTATCAAACGCAGAAACAGCACTTTCAAGAACTTTTCTATAACCATCAACAAGAATTCTTTCTGCTGTTTCCTGCCAAAGCGAATCGTTTTTTTTTGCTTCCCAATCCCTTACATACGTAAGGTAATCGTAGGGAGATTTATCTTTCATGAAGAAGAAATCATAAGAATAAGAGCCCCCGTCTTTCTTCATGGCTATTATCTCGTCTTTAGCATGCTGGAGAGCGCCCCGTCTTCTCAAGCGAAAATATGCTTCCAGTAATCCCTTTTTAAGTTCTGGGTCTTGCTCTGATTCGTATTGTGAAAAAATTAAAATTTCCTCCGAGGGGTCGGCCTGTTTTTCAAAAATCTCTCGGAAAAGTCTATTTTTTTGATGTTCGTATTCATGGATAAGCGCATCCCTATGCCTCAGCCGTCCCTGCCAAAAGTTGCTCTTATTTATAACGATATATGGAACGGGTTGCTTGTGCTGGCTTTTGGCGGCAAATCCTCCGAATTGTAATTTTATGACGATATTTTTTGAGTTTTGAAAAATACGACCAGCATTGAAGCCATTAGTCGTTATGTCTATGGACATCGGGCCAGTTGAAATATCAAACTTAGCGGTATTATCAAATTCAATATCAGACAGCTCTTTTACTAAAGCCGTATCATTTGGAAAACGCTCACGAATTTCTAAGGCTCTTTGCCGGTTGGTATAATATCCATCAATGAGCTGTTCGGTTATTTGTTTTTGCTTCTCGGTAAAACCGTATTGAGTACTGAATTTACCAATTAAGCCCACAAGTTTTTTTTTCGGCACATCGTGATTAAACTCGATGCATCGCTCAATAAAGACGCGGCAATTTGCCAATGCTTCTCTTTGCGTTGCCAAATTTTCTTTGAATTTGTCGAGGGCTTCTCTCCTCCCCTCTTTTGGCAAACTCCTTATTCTTGCCAATTCTGCTTCTGGAGAAAACACCTTATCGATTGAAGGGTTATCTCGTAATTGATTTTGAA
>JAKAHB010000012.1 GCA_021815315.1 bacterium
TCTAAATATCAAGGATTTACCTTAATAGAACTTTTGGTGGTTGTGGCCATTATCGGTCTTTTGGCTTCAATTGTTTTAGTGAGCTTAAATAGCGCTCGCGCTAAAGCTCGCGACGCGAGAGCCCAAGGGGACATAAAGCAGATAGCAAATGCTATGGAAATGTATTACGATGCAAATTCCGCTTATTTTGCTACCGGATCTACGGCTGCTGGGACTCCGATTGGAACGGGCAAGGCTATCAGCACATATTTGCCGGTAGTTCCCGATAATAACGGTGACGCCACTAACGGTTTATACTATTGGTATAATCCCACCGACACCCAGCACTTCTGCGCTTATGTGCGCTCGGCCGCGACGACGACCAATTACTTTTATGTTTCAGACAGCGGGGCGGGGACCAGAACTTCTGCCGGTTGCCCATAATTTTTTAGCGGTTAAAATTGATGATCTTGCTACCGGGAAATCGGTTGCTTGAAATCAGCGTGAGTTAAAAAGAAGAAGAGCGGAAAAATGGACATAGATCTGCCCAAAGAGGCTAATAAAATTCGTCAAGACATTATTGAAATGTTGCTTGAAGCTAAATCCGGCCATTCGGCCGGTTCTTTGGGTATGGCGGATGTTTTTACGGCGCTGTATCTTGGCGGGGTAGCGAAGCATGATCCCAAAAACCCGGCCTGGGAAGAAAGAGACCGGGTTGTACTCTCTAATGGTCATATCTGTCCAGTGCTTTACGCTACTTTAGCACATGCGGGTTATTTCCCGCGCGAGGAGCTTAAAACTCTACGTAAGTTTGGCAGCCGCTTGCAAGGTCATCCCAATCGTTTTGTTCTTCCGGGGCTAGAAGCCTCCACCGGTTCATTGGGCCAGGGGCTGTCTTTGGCTTGCGGGATGGCTTGGGCCTTGAGGCTGGATCAAAAAAGAAACCATGTTTGGTGCTTGACTGGCGATGGCGAACAAGATGAAGGACAAATTTGGGAAGCAGCGATGTTTGCTGGCAAATATAAGCTTTCAAACATCACTCAAATTATCGATCGCAACAACATTCAAATTGACGGCCACACCGAAGATGTTATGCCGCTGGAACCGCTCAAAGAAAAATACGAAAGTTTTGGCTGGCACGTTATGGAGACGGATGGGCACGACATAGAAGAGATTACCCACGTACTTAACGAAACAAAAAAAATTTTTGAAAAACCGTCCGTAGTAATCGCTCACACTATTCCCGGTTATGGGGTTGATTTTATGGAGTGGAAATCGGAATGGCACGGCAAGGTTCCTTGTGCCGAAGAGGCGAAAAACGCCTTGAATCAATTGCGCAGCTTATGCGGGAATATTACCTCGGAACACGAATAATAATCTAAATTTCAAATTACCAATTGGAATGTTAAAAGAAAACTATCTAGACAGACAAAAAGTTGAAATGAAACTGGCTCGCCAGGGCTTTGGCGAGGGGATAGTAGAGCTGGCCAAAAAAAATACCAACGTGGTGGCTTTGGGACTTGATATCACAGACTCGGTCAAAACCGGGTTGCTTCGGGATGCTTTTCCGGAGCGTTTCATTGAGTGCGGCATTGCCGAACAAAACGCTATGAGCATTGCCGCTGGCTTGTCTTTAGTTGGCAAGATCCCTTTTGTGGCTACTTATGGCGTTTTCTGTCCCGGTCGTAACTGGGATCAACTGCGGATCAGTGTTTGTTATAACAAGGCCAATGTAAAATTGGCCGGAGCCCACGCCGGCATTTCGGTGGGGCCGGACGGAGCTACGCACCAAGCCCTGGAAGATATTGCTTTGACTCGGTGCTTGCCCAATCTGATAGTTTTGGCTCCTTGTGATTATGAAGAAGCCAAGAAAGCGACTCTTGCCGCCGGAGAAATTGATGGCCCCGTCTATCTGCGTTTTGGACGTGAGGCTACTCCGGCCTTTACTACCCTGCAAGCCCCTTTTGCCATTGGCCAGGCCCAGATTTTTCGCGGAGGGAAAGACGTAACAATCATTGGTTGTGGCGCCCTTGTTTATGAGGCTTTGCAAGCGGCCGACCAACTGGCCAAAGAAGGCGTGGAAGTGGAGGTTATAAATTCTCCTAGCATCAAACCGTTGGATGAAGAAACAATCGTAACTTCCGCGAAAAAAACAGGGGCCGTAGTGAGTGTGGAAGAGCATCAAATTTATGGAGGTCTGGGAAGTGCTGTCAGTGAATTGCTAGCCAAAAAAAATCCTGCCCCGATGGAATTTGTGGGCATGCCCGACGCTTTTGGCGAATCGGGCCAACCGGAAGAATTACTTAAAAAATATGGGATGGACCAAGAGACGATAGTTGCGGCCGTAAAACGAGTAATTGCAAGGAAGTCTTAAACCCATAATTCCTAATTTTAGCGTCTCAAGCGCGGCCGTTTAGAAATTAAAAATTTCGTCCCCATGTACGATATTATAACCTTTGGTTCCGCTACCAGAGACTTGTTTCTTTCCAGCAAACACTATGTTTCTTTGAGGCATAAGGAATTTCCAACGGGAGAAGGTCTTTGTGTCGGCGCTGGATCTAAAATCTATCTGGAAGATGTTATTTTTGCCACCGGTGGCGGCGGAACCAACGCCGCGGCCACTTTTGTTTCTCAAAACCTAAAGGTTGCTTACGTGGGAAAAGTTGGCCATGATTCCGGAGGACAAAATATTATTGATGAATTGCGCGTGTTGGGCGCGGATACCAAATTTGTAGTAGAATCAGACAAAGAAAAAACGGCCTACTCAATAGTTCTTTCCAAGCCGGGTGTGGAAAGAACTATTCTGGTTTATCAGGGCGCTAGTCATAAATTGCGTAAAGTCGAAATTCCTTGGCCCGGTTTAAGGTCAAAGTGGTTTTACATCGCGCCGTTATCGGGAGAGAGCGCCCATGTTTTTCCTGACCTCATTGATTTTGCCCAAAAAAACAACATCGCGGTGGCCTTAAATCCCGGAAATTCCCAGCTTTCTCTGGGAGAGAGGGGGGTAAAGAACCTCTTTAAAAATTTGGAAGTTTTGATTTTAAATCAAGAAGAAGGAGCAAAAATAACCAAAGTGGATTTTCACCGGGACGAAAAAATATTAAGAACACTGAAGTCTTGGGTGAAGGGCAAAGTTGTTTTAACCAAGGGGCCGGCCGGAGTGTTGGCAGCGGATGAAGAATACATCTATAAGGCTGGAACTCCCCGCTCAACCATTTTGGACCGAACGGGCGCGGGCGATGCTTTTGGCAGCGGGCTGGTGAGCAAATTGGTTAGGGGCGTCGATTTTGAAGAAGCGATTCAATACGGGACCGCTAACGCTACTTCCTGCGTGCAGGAAATTGGGGCTAAAAATGGTATTTTAAAAAACGGACATTGGGGAAAGTGGGACAAAGTGAGGGTGTTAAAATATAAACTTTAATATCTTTTTTGTATGCCTGATTACAAAGAAAAAATCGCTAAATTTTTAAGAACAGACACAGAAACAATCTCGCGGTTGGAGTTTGCCATGGAAGCGGCCACCGGCAAAAAAGATATTATAACCAAGATAGTCGTGGAGAACGACAAAGTGGTGGAAGAAAAAAACAAAATTTTGGGAGTGGGGAATCCTGACGCTCAAAAAATCTTCGCGGCCTTGCTGCAAAAAGTAAAGGCTACCGACCAGGCCCTCTACGAATTTATGGGCCGACCGCAATTTAATCGAAGCGACTGTTGCCAAGTTTTTGTCCAGATTATAAAGGATATAGCCGGAGACAAAAACGGATTTTTTTTGAAAGAAGAAAAAATGCGCGATTTTCTAATTTTAAATCCGCCTAAAAATATTTTGCAATCTTTGGGCTATGCCGATGTCAAAGAGGCTTTGGCCAAAGAAGACCTCTACGAAATTTTCGCGGCTTTAAGATTTGCCGAAGATCCACACTGGCTGAATGACGTTTTTTTCCGGCCATTTTTGGATTTACATCCTGACAGCTTTGAAAAACGGCCCATAAAAATTATTTTTCTGAAGGACAAATGGCTGGAAATCGGACGCCAATACGTAGCAAAAAAACTGCATCACATCAGCCACCTGAAAGAAGCCGGCTTGGTCTTTATAATTCCCACCGAACAAGAAAACGTGCCCGGACACAGCTTAGAGCTGGTAACTTTGGTGTTGCATTATTTCTTTGAGATAGATTTCTATTCCCGACTTTTTGAAAGCTATGCCCAAGAGGCCGCAAGTTTTTCAGCCAAAATAACCCAAGCCCTGAGAGGGGACGTTCCCGGCGGGGCTTTGCCCAAAGAAGGAGCCGCTTGGAAAATTATTCAGCGTTATCTGGGCAAAATAGACGCCAGTGACCCCAGACTTTTTGAGCCCCACGTTAATCCAGAAGCCGTTCATTGGCTGAAGGCGGAAGAGGCCTTGTTGAAACTGGATGGCAAGAAGCCGGAACTGGATTTTGCTTTTTGGCATAACCTTGATTTTGTGGGAGAATTTTTGCCGGCCGGGAAAAAAGGGGAGGATCTGGTGAGTTACGACCTGATTGATAATATTATCGGTTTGACCAAGGGCGGTCTGATGAAATACTTGTATCATCAGCAGGAGGCTTTATGGAATAAGATTTTTATTGAGTATCTGGGGCTTGAAGAATTAGAGCGGCTGATGATAGAAAATCTGGACAAGGGAATAATAAAACTATAATTAAAAATTGCGGTTGACAATTTTTAACCAGCAACGGCAAGATTGATTGTTGGTTGACGATTGGCCCGACATTGTAACTTGAAGCCAAAAGACATTTTAAAACAAGCGCAAGAGGGAAAGTACGCTCTGGGGTCGTTTAATTTCTCCACGGCCGAAGTGTTACGGGCAATTATTGAGTCGGCGCAAGCAGCCAAAAGCCCGGTGATCGTTTCCACCTCCGAGGGCGAAGCTGATTTTTTTGGCCTGCGCCAAGCGGCCGCCCTGGTAGAATCGTGGCGTTTACAGACGGGATTACCTATCATTCTGAATCTAGATCACGGAAAATCTTTGGATAAAATCAAGCAAGCAGTTGAAGCGGGGTACAGCGCTATCCATTTTGATGGCAGTAAATATGATTATGAAGAAAATATTGCCAAGACTAAAGAGGCGGTTGATTTTGTCAAAAGCGTTAATCAAGATATAATAGTTGAAGGCGAACTAGGTTATTTGAGAGGATCTTCCAGTTTGCACGAAGAGATCTTGGAAATAAAAGAGGAAGACTTGACCAAACCAGACCAGGCGGCTGATTTTGTTCAAAGAACCGGCATAGACTCTTTGGCGATGGTGATTGGTAACGCTCATGGTGTTTATACCCAAAGCCCAGAGAAATTGCGCCTGAATAGGTTGGGGGAGATAAAAGCAGCGGTTGGCGGCCAGGTTTTTTTAGTGCTGCACGGCGGCTCCGGCGTTCCCCCAGAAGACGTGAGAGGAGCGGTTGAGTTGGGGATAGTTAAAGTTAACGTTAACACGGACATGAGACTGGCCTGGCGACAAGGGCTAGAAAAATCTTTGCAAGAAAGCCAAGACGCGACGCCGTACAAGTTATTGCAAAGAAGCTACGAAGCGGTGAGAGAGGTTGTTAAAAATAAAATTTCTACATTCAAAACTTAATTAGGGCTTAATTCTTAATTTTTAATTTTGCAAATAATGTTCTAATTTTTAAACACTGGCTATGTCGCGCTCAATTTGTGTCTAAAAATTCAAAATTTGAAATTATTTATAAAATTATAAAATTAAAAAATTAAAAATTCCGTATGAAAGTTTTCGTTACCCGCCAAATTCCCGAAGTCGGAATAAAAATGCTTCAAGATAAAAACTACGAGGTAGTTATTTCGTCCAAAGACGGTGTTTTGAGCAGAGAAGAACTGCTAGCGGGGGTTAAGGGGGCAGACGCGATCCTGTCTTTGCTGACCGACAACATCAACGAAGAGGTTTTAACCGCTGCCGGCCCTCAACTAAAAGTGGTGGCAAATTACGCTGTTGGTTTCAATAACCTGGAAGCGGAAGCGGGGAAGCGCCATAATGTTATTATGACCAATACTCCCGGCGTCCTGACCGAAACGGTAGCCGAGTTTACTCTGGCGATGATAATGGCTGTCACCAAAAGAATAGTTGAGGGTGATAAATTCACCAGGGCCGGTAAATATCAGGGCTGGTCACCACTGCTGCTTCTGGGAAGCGATTTGGCCGGGAAAACCTTGGGGGTGGTCGGCTTGGGGCAGATTGGTTCTTTGGTCGCGAAAAAAGCGAAGCTGGGATTGGGGATGAAGATTGTTTATCATGATATCCAGCCTAACCAACAATTTGAACAGGAAACCGGAGCCGGGTTTTTAGAATTGGACGAGCTTTTGAAAGTCGCCGATGTTGTTTCAATCCACGTGCCTTTGCTAGAAACCACTAAGCACCTCATCAATGCGGAAAAATTGGCTTTGATGAAAGAGTCGGCCTATTTGGTGAATACCTCCAGAGGGCCGGTGATTGACGAAGCCGCTTTGGTCGAAGCCTTGCGTAATAAAAAAATTAAAGGAGCGGCTCTGGACGTTTTTGAAGACGAACCAACCTTGAAACCGGGATTGATTGAGCTGGAGAACGCCATTTTAACTCCCCATATCGCTTCTGCCACCGAAGAGACCAGGGCCAAAATGAGCGAAATTGCGGCTCAAAACATTGTCGCGGTTTTGGAAGGGCAAGAGGCGCCGAATAGAATTAATTAACTTTTTTATAACTATGAAAATATTTCAAGAACGTCCAAAGTGCATTGGCTGCGGCAGTTGTGCAGCTGTTTGCCCGGACGGCTACGAAATGGGTGAGGACGGTTTAGCCACCTTAAAAGGGGGCGAAGTTGACGAAACCGGCAATGTGACCCTGGAGGTGAATGAAGTCGGCTGTCATCACGAAGCGGCCGAAGTGTGCCCGGTGCAGATAATCAGCATCCAAGAATAGCAAGTCGTAATAGGTTTTAACATTGGTCGCCCCCAGCCGGATGGCTGGGGGCGCCTTGCTTTTTTTGGGTTTTTGTATTAGAATCAAGGAGAAGAAATTAATTTTTAGGGCCAAGTGGTGAAGATAGCCATTAGGTTTTTTATTGTTTATGACTGATTTATTAGTCCAAAAAAGAGATAAATTTGGCAAGCAAGTAAAAAAACTGCGCTTGCAAGGGATGATTCCAGCCGTAGTTTATGGAGGAGACAAAGAAAGTGTGTCCGTTACAATAGACGGAAAGAAATTCTCAAACGCTTTTTTGGAAGCAGGAGAAACGGCGATAATTCAACTCGCGATAGAGGGTGAGGCCGAAAAAATACCGGTCATGATTTATGATATTGCCAAAGATCCTTTAACCGGCAAAATTATTCACGCCGATTTTTTCCGGGTTAATCTCAAGGAAGAAATTACGGCTGGGGTGCCGTTGGAGTTTATTGGAGAGTCGCCGTTGGTTAAAAATGAGGGCGGAATATTAGTGAAAAGCCTGCAAGAAGTAGAGGTCAAGGCCTTGCCGGCGGAAATGCCCCAGAAGATAGAAGTGGATGTTTCTGTTCTGAAAGACTTTGAAGATAAAATTCACGTCAAGGACTTACTCGTTTCCACTAAAGCCGAAATAATGGAAGACCCCGAAACCGTTGTAGCCTTGGTAACCTTGCAAGAAGAAGAAAAAGAAGAAGCTCCGGCGGTCGCAGAAGGAACAGTGGCGACCGGAGAGCCAAACCCAGCAACTACCGAGAAAAAAGAGCAGAATTAAACCGAGAAATTTTGGCCGGGCGGCCTGGCCCTTCTTGTATGGGAGCAAAAAAGTTTTCTCAAAAAAAGTTTTTGATTTGGAAAATACCGACGGCTTTTTTGGTGCTGGCCGGTATTTTTTTTGTCCGGCCGTTAATCACTTATTCCAGCACCGACGCTAGAAAAAATGAGCTAAGAAAACAACTGGAAGCGATCGAGCAACAAATTTCCCAGTACCAATCTCGGGTGAACGATATCAGGCAGCAAGAAAAAAGTTTGGAAAGGGAGGTGGCCTTGCTGGAAAACGAAGTCAGGGAAGTCCAACTGCAAATTGACGCGATTAACCTGTCGTTGGAAGACGTTTATAATTCAATGAAAGAAAAAGATAAAGAAATTGTTAGCGCTAGTTTCTCAATGGAGCAAGAAAAAAGCTCTCTGGCTGAAAACATCCGCCTGTTCAACGAAGCGGATCAGGAATCGTTGTTGGAAACGTTGATGAAGAACCAGGAGCTTTCCAGTTTTTTTGATACGGTTAATTCTTTGGAGAATTTCCAGAACAACTTGAAGGAAAAAATAAAAAATATCAGAGATTTGCGCAGTAAACTAAAGGGCGAAGAGGCCAATCTTGAAGAGCAGAAAATTCAATTTAACCAGCTGAAGGTCTTGCAGCAAGTTCAGCAAATGGCGGTGGTGGAAAAACAAAAAGAAAAAGAGGATATCTTGGGCCAAACCAAGGGGCGGGAATCGGTTTATAAACAAATGATGGATTCCGCGAAAAAAGATGCCGCCGCTATTCGCAGTCAGCTCTTCCAACTGGCCGGGGGCGGAGCCGCAATGACGCTTGAGCAAGCCTTTAATTACGCCCAACTTGCGTCCGCAAAAACAGGAATTCGCCCCGCCTTTTTGCTGGCCTTACTGAAAAAAGAAACGCAGTGGGGCTTGTTGCAGGGGACTGGCAACTGGCGAACCGATATGAACCCCCAAGAACAGCCAGCGTTTATAAGAATATGCCAGGAGCTTAACCTTGACCCCGACCAAGTCGCTGTTTCCAAGGCGCCCAGCTACGGCTGGGGCGGAGCCATGGGGCCGGCGCAATTTATTCCTCGAACCTGGTTGGGCATTAAAGACAAAGTGGCTGAATTGACTGGCCATAGCCCGGCAAGCCCTTGGAATACGGAAGATGCTTTTACGGCGGCGGCGTGTAAGCTGACAGCCGCTGGCGCGGCGGGCGGTAATCGGGCCGGAGAATGGAAAGCGGCGCAAATATATTTTGCCGGCGGCAATTGGAACAAACCGAGTTATAGTTTCTACGGCAATTCAATCATGGAAATGGCTGACAGCCTTCAAGACCAACTGCAAGCGGCTGGATTATTGTAAGATTGAAATAAGCGAGCGTAAAAACAGAAAACCCCCGCTCTGCGGGGGTTTTCTGTTTTTACGCGACAACTAAAAGTTTAAACTAGCCTCATAACAAAGTTACGCGAACCGAATATTTTTGCAAGTTTTGTAACTGATTTGGAGTTAAAGCTTGCGCTTGGCCGATAGCGTCTGCAATCAGCTGCTGGTCAAAACTGATTTGGTCTCCCGCCATGAGTCTTTTTTGGGCGGTGTGGCGTCTTAGGTAATCTTCAATGTAAATCTTTTGTTCCTTGTTAAGTTTGACTTCCGGATTTTCTTGCCCATAGCTTTTTAAAGCCTGGCGCGCTAAGTGGGTAACGCCGTTGCCCTTTTGGGCGGTGATGGTGATAGTCTTGCCGGAAACTTCAACTTTTTGTTCTTGTTTTTTTGGTTGCGGAGCCGGAGTTATTGTTGCTGGGCCTGGTTGAGGCTCGGTAACTAATTTTTCCGAGGTGCCTGGTTGAGGTTGGGCAACCAAAGGAGCGGAAGACTTGGACGCGGTCTCTTCTTGGCGAGGGGTCTCGTTAACGGCGCGGTTGTTTCCCGGTTGCAACCTGTAATAGAGGAAAATACCGACAGCCAGGATAATAACGGCGACGACCGGCAGAACGATTTTGCTGCCGTTTTGTTTGAACCAAGCTGTCGCTTTAGCTATAACTCCGTTATTTTCGCCTCCAAATTGAGGACCGCCGAATTGCTCGTCTTGCATAGTTTAAAATAGAAGATTAATACTTAACTGCTGTGAAGTTCTTCAATTCAGAACTTATTTTTAAAGAACCAGGTGAGTTGCGGCGATCGTTTTTTGCGCGCAATCGTTAAAGAACAAAAAAAGAGCTGGATTGTCCGAGTCGTTATTCCTGCGTCTTCTGCGCGACTCGGCTCTTGGCAAAATCTTTCACAATCGGTCTTAAATCTCCGGCCAAAATCTTTTCCAGATTATGCCAGCTTTTCCCGATGCGATGGTCGGTAATGCGATTTTGGGGAAAATTATAAGTTCTGATTTTTTCCGAACGCTCGGCATTGCCAACTTGTTCGCGTCTTTCTTGATCAACCTCATTTTTTTGGCTGGAATTGGCCGCGGCAAACAGTTTATCCTTCAAACTCTTCAAAGCCTTTTCTTTGTTGGCCAGTTGCGATCTTTCTTCGCGACAGTGGACCACCACGCCGGTGGGCTTGTGGGTCAAGATTACAGCTGTTTCCACCTTGTTGACGTTCTGCCCGCCCGGGCCGCCGCCGCGAGAAGTTTTCCATTCAAGGTCTTGGGGATTTAGCGTGATGTTGATAGTTTCGGTCTTGGGCAGCACAGCCACCGTGATGGTGGAAGTGTGAATACGCCCATTTTTTTCCGTCTTGGGTATCCGCTGAACTCGATGCACGCCGCTTTCCTGCTCAAGCTGAGAATAAATGTTTGCGCCCTTTATCTCCATGGCCAAATCTTTTACGCCGCCGATTTCAGTCAGATTCTGGCGGACAATCTTTACTTGCCAGCCATTATTTTCGGCGAATTTTTTGTACATGGAAAAAAGATCGTGGGCGAACAAGGCGGCTTCATCGCCACCGGCACCGGCTCTGATTTCAAGAATGATAGTTTCCATTAAATAATTGAGGTTTTTAGTAAAAAAGTTCCGGCAGGGCAAAGCTTACCGGAACACGATAGGCCCGCCCTATCGGAGAATCTTATCAATTTAGACTTGGCTTGATTTCTTGGCCTTTTTAGCCGTCCTCTTCACAGTTTTACCTTTTCTGGTCGGAGCGATTTTAGCTTTTTTGTCTACCAGGGCCTTAAAGCGGTTGACGCGTCCGGCGGTGTCTACCAACTTCTCCTTGCCGGAATAGAAGGGGTGGCAAGAAGAACAAATTTCAACTTCAATTACTTCCTTGCTGGAACCAACTTCAAAAACTTCGCCACAGGCGCATTTGGCTTTGATTTTGTGATAAGGAGGATGAAGGTCTTTTTTCATGAAATTGGGGACTACAGATTATTACGGATTTGGGGACCGTTTGATACTCGGGCTATCCATATTTGCCTGTAATTCTATTATATTTGAGCTTATTACCTATAAAATCTATCATAAGCGGTTATTTTTGGCAAGGCCCATTAGGAGTTTTGCGGCGGCAAGCAGTTGCGGGGATCCAGCTTTGGCGAGAACGGGCGGAGGACCGGAGCGTCACGTGGAATATCGCCGGAGCGTCTCCTCTTGATATTTTTAAATAATTGTTATACAATGATAACTGAAAAAATTAATACTTGTACGTTGGGTTCACTGCGTAGTGATATTTTTTTGTGTTAAAAATAGACGCTACCGGTTCCCGAAATTGACAAACAGCAATGACTGTAACTAAAGCCAAAAGAGAGAAAGCCAATTTTTCCTTACCGACCACTGAAGAGATGATAAAAGCCGGTGTTCATTTGGGGCACAAAAAATCCAAATGGAACCCCAAAATGTCGCCTTTTATTCTCAAACAAAAAAATGGCGTTCATTTAATCAACGTTGATAAGACTAGCGCCAAGCTAGAAGAGGCCTTGACCTTTTTGGTTGAAACCGTTAAGGCCGGAGGGGAAATTCTTTTCGTGGGCACCAAGTCCCCGGTCAAGAAACTGATCAAGCAGTTGGCCGAAGAATTGAATATGCCCTATGTCACCGAAAGATGGTTGGGGGGCACTTTGACTAACGCCAAGACCATTTTCAAGCGGCTTGAATATTTCAGGAATCTGGAAGCGAAGAAAAGCTCTCCGGCAGAGTGGGGAAAATATACCAAGAAAGAACGAGTGGATATGGAAAAAGAGCTAGCCAAACTGGAGCACAAAGTCGGCGGCCTGAAGAAGCTGGAAAAACTGCCAGCGGCGATTTTCATTGTCGGAGTAAAAGAAGCGAACGTGGCGGTGAAAGAAGCCTTGGCCAAAAAAGTTCCTTTGGTGGCCATTTGCGACACCAACGCCGATCCAACCGAAATTGATTATCCCATTCCCGCCAACGATGATTCTCTAAGCTCGGTGCGGCTGATTTTAGACAAAGTTAAGGAAGCCATCAACGGCGCTAAATAAAATAATTCAGTTCGCAAAAACATGGAAATAAACGCACAACTCGTCAAAGAGCTAAGAGACAAAACAGGAGTTTCTTTTGGCAAATGCAAAGAAGCGCTGGTTGAAACCGGAGGCGATTTAGCCAAAGCCGAAGACTTTTTGAAAAAGCAAGGCGCTAAAATTGCCGCCAAAAAAGCCGACAGGCAAACCAGCCAGGGGCTTGTTGAAGCCTATATCCACGCTAGTGGCAAGATTGGAGTGCTGGTGGAGCTTCTATGCGAAACAGATTTTGTCGCCAGAAACGAAACGTTCAAAGAGATGTCCCATGATATTGCCATGCACATCGCCGCGATGGACCCCAGATACACCGGCCGGGAAGATGTGCCGGAAGAGGTCTTGAGTAAAGAAAAAGGGATTTTTAAAGAACAGGTTAAAAGCGAAGGCAAACCGGCTGAAGTGGCCGACAAAATAGTAGAAGGAAAAATGGACAAATATCTGGCAGAAATTTGCTTGCTGGAGCAGCCGTTCATTAAAGACCCGAGCCTGACCATCGGTAAAGTAATAGAGGAGAAAATAACCAAGCTGGGGGAGAACATCAAAATCGGAAAATTCGTCCGTTTCTCCATCTAAAATTGGTTAACCATTTCTATGTATTACTATATTCCCCAAGTGATAATTGTTCTGGCCGGCTTTGGCTTGGGGTACGTTTTTTTTAAAAAAATTCCGGTTATTTTGGAATTGCCCAAAGAGCCGGAAACAATTTTGCCGAAGGAACGACTGCATAAAAAAGCGGTCACCGCAGCCAGAGATATTTTTTTGGCAGCGCGTCACAGGCTTTGGGGTCCGATTTTGCTGTCTTGGTTTGAGAAAAGGTTGAGGCAGTTGCGAATAGGATTTATGAAAATAGATAACTTGATAATTTCCATCATCAATCGTTCCCACGACAAGTCGCAGACTTGGAAGGTGCGCACCAAGGCTTGGGGAGAGCAAAGAAGACTGCAAAAGATGGAGAAGCTCAAGGTTTTGGAAAAATTGGACAAGGTTGAATTTTTGGAAATGTTAGGAGAAAGTCAAAACGAAGCCTCGGCGGGAGGGAAGGAAGGCGTCGTTGAGACGGTTGAAGAAGGCGAAGGAGAAGTGAACGGGAAGATGGCGCAGTTGCAAGAAGAAAAGGAACTTATCAACAAAATTGCTAAAAATCCTAAAGACAAAGAAGCCTATTTGTCTTTAGGCGAATTTTATCTGGAGAGAAGCAACCTGGAAGACGCGGAAGCCTCTTTCACTCAAGTTTTGAAATTAGACCCGGAAAACGAAAAAGCCAGAAAACTGTTGGAAGAGGCCGAAGATAGAAAAGATGGGACAACCAAGAGCTAAAAGGCCGGAGTAGCTCAATGGTAGAGCAACTGTTTTGTAAACAGTAGGTTGGGGGTCCGATTCCTCTCTCCGGCTCCAGGTTAGATAGGCAGCCAAGTAGTATGGGCAGGTGGCAGAGCGGACAATCGCATCAGACTGTAAATCTGACGGCTTCGGCCTACGGGGGTTCGAATCCCTCCCTGCCCACAAAAATTTTCGCTACGCTCAATTGTTGTTAGGTTTAATAAACAGCCAACGCTAGCATCCGCCCAGGTAGTTCAGTGGTAGAACGCCTCCATGGTAAGGAGGAGGTCGGGAGTTCAATCCTCCCCCTGGGCTCCAGAATTAATTTTGTTCCTATGAAAAAAAATAAAAAAAGTCAAAACTCCATTTTAATAATTTTGGCGCTTTTGATTGTCATCGTTTTGGCCGCCGCGGTTTACTACGCAGTAATTTGGAAAAATAAAAATAAGCAGGTAAATCCAGCTCCGCAACCGACCCAACAGGAAAGTGCCGGCGGTAATCAGCAGACCCCAAACGAGATTGGGAATAAACCAGAAAAGCCAACCATTACCAGCGCTCAAGATTCAATTAACTACGTCCAGGCCCACCTTGCCGAGCTTTCTCCGGTTAAACCGGCGGCGGGAGGGTCGTGGCATATCATTAGGCTTTGGTTTGCCACCGACAATGATTTTTACGTTGAGTATGGAGACAGCCATGTTTTGCGGGAGCTTTTAATTCATTTTGACGCTCAAACCGGCTATGGTGTTGTCGGTTATTTTGAAGCGGGAGAAAATGCTTTTGAATTAAAGAGCGGCAAAGACACGATGTTCGGTCGAGCCTTGGTTCTGTACGAATATGATCAAACTGCCAAGAAGTGGGAGAGAAAAAATTAACCAAAAACTTATGTCACAAGACAACCTTATAAAATTTCAATGCACGGTTTGCAAAAAATTTAATTATTATTCCAGGAAAAACAAAAAGAAGCTTTCCGAGCATAAAATAAACCCGAACAAGCACTGCAAATGGTGCAAAAAGCATACTCCGCATAAAGAGGTGAAGAAATAATGGCCGATGGCGTGCGGCTCGTAGCGGGTAGAGCGGTAACGAAGTCGTGTTTCAAAACAAGATGTTCCGTTTTGAAAAACTGGAAATTTGGAGACTTGCGAGCCAATACGCGGGATTAGTATAGTGGTAGTATGACGGTCTCCAAAACCGTAGGCGGGGGTTCGATTCCCTCATCCCGTGCCATTGTGTAATTACAGAGGTTAAAGCCTCTGTTTTTGCTTTATTGGCTGGATGATTCATTTAAAAGGAAATTTTATGCTAGAATGTAATGGGGATATTATTTAGGGGTTAAATTTTTTTGCGAGGCCTTAAGACAATAAAACAGCATGAATAAAAAAATTTTGCTATTTCTAGCTTTAATTATTGTTATCGTTCTGGTGGGAGGATATTATCTCTTTAACAAAAAAGCGAACGGCGCGAAGCAACAGCCGGCAACGCCTGCCTCCGATGGATCTTCCGCGCCGTCTTCAACAAACACAGCTCCGGCTTCTCCGTTGTCGCCTGCCGGCTCTTCTTCGGAGAATAAAACAAGCGAAATTGCGATTAAAAATTTTGCCTTCAATCCCGACAAGCTTAAAATCAAGGCCGGGGCAACTGTTAAGTGGACCAACCAGGATTCTGTCCCGCACCAGATCAAAGCAGGTAGTTTTAATTCCGATGTCTTGGGAACGGGGGACTCCTTTGAATTTAGATTCAGCCAACCGGGAAGCTATGATTACGCTTGTGGAATCCACCCGTCAATGAAAGGAAACATAATTGTTGAATAAAAACAGATGATAGCAAAAATCGCCCTTTTTCTCATCTTCGGCAAACCCCTGGTGGTTTATCTGGGAATAATCACGCTTCTTTCTTTCAGTTTTACCGCGTTGGTTGGTTTTTTAAATTTTAAGGGAAATCACGCGATTTCTTTCCCGTGGCATCCTCGGTTAGCCGCTCTTTCTCTCTTGCTCGCCTTGCTCCATGGCTTTGTTGCTTTGGCAATCTATTTTAACTTTTAGCTGGCAATCGGATATTTGAAATTTTCTTATTATGCTGGGAATCTTTGACTCCGGCTTTGGCGGGCTGACAATTCTAAAAGGCATTTTAAAAGAGTTGCCCGAATACGATTTTATGTATTTGGGCGACAACGCGCGCGTGCCCTATGGTGGGCGTTCTCCGGAGACGGTTTTGGGGTTCTCAAAAGAAGCCGTTGATTTTTTATTTGGTCGAAAGTGCGAATTGATAATTTTTGCTTGCAACACCGCTTCGGCCCAAGCCTTGCGGGAAATTCAACAAAAATATTTGCCTCAAAAATATCCAGGCAAAAATGTGTTGGGAGTAATTCGGCCAACAGTGGAAGAAGCGGCGAAAATCACTAAAAACAAGAGAATTGGCGTTTTGGCAACCGAGGGGACGGTGGCCTCGGAAAGTTTCGTTAAAGAACTAGCAAGGCAAGATAAAAAAATAAAAGTTTTCCAACAAGCGGCTCCCTTGTTGGTACCAATTGTGGAAGCGGGGGAGGTTGGTTGGCGCGGGACGGATTTAATTTTAAATAAATACCTAAAACCGCTGCTAGGCAAAAGGATAGACACTTTGATTTTGGGTTGCACCCATTATCCGGTTTTAAAAGGCAAAATCAGAAAAATCGTGGGCAAAAATGTTAAAGTCGTTTCTCAAGACGAAATTATTGGTCGGAAGTTAAGAGAATACCTGGGGCGGCATTTTGAATATGAAAAAAAATTGAGTAAAAAGGGCCAAAGAATTTTTTATACCACCGATTATTCACCGCGTTTTGCTCGGCTAGCCAAATTATTTTTAGGGGAAGAGGCCGAGATAGAAAAAGTTATTTTCCCTGCTCTTGTTAGAGGAAAAAATAAAAAGCTCCCAACGGTTTAGCAGCCATAGTTGCTTTACCGTTGGGAGCGGAAGTCATCGCTGGATCATTCCTTGGACCCGGACGAAGACCTCCCAAGGAGAGGAGTCGGTGATTAAAGCCGGCAAGCCGAGCAGGTTCTCCGCCCAACTTTGCGCGACTTCAAACTGGCAGTGCTCGTTTTGGCACCGCATGAAGAAGACGATTTCGCGGTTGGGAAATCCTTGCCCCAGCTGACGTAGCTCCCCCCGCAGTCTCTTTTTGAGGGAGCCTACGAGATTTATAAAGACACTCCAGGCTTCAATCGCCCGGTTGTCCGCTCGTTGGCAGATGAAGTCCGGCAGAGGAACTAGGGCCAAGATCTCCTTGCCCTCGTAATCAAGGCATCTGTTCCCCACCAGTAGTCTTCCTCCGGGCTGATGCCTGCGGACCTCGGTGACCTGCTTGTCGTTGAGGACAATTAGCATTTCCAACTCTCCAAGATGGCGTTGATAAGGTGCCGTTATTTCGATAAAACTAGACTAAATTCTAACATTAATTTATCATTGAGTCAATGGGGAACTACCGGCAACTAATTGAGTCATTGAAGCGAGACGGCTATCTAAAAACCCCGGCTATTATTGACGCTTTTTTAAAAATTAGAAGGGAAGACTTTTTGCCCGAAGACTTAAAAACAGAGGCGGCTTTTAACCGGCCCGTGTTAATCGGTGGAGGACAAACCAACTCCCAACCCCTCACGGTGGCTTTGATGCTGGAGCTTTTGCAACCCCAAGCGGGACAAAAGATTTTGGACGCGGGGTCGGGATCGGGCTGGACTTCGGCGCTTTTAGCTGAAATTGTCGGAGACCGAGGAAAAGTTTTTGCTGTTGAACGGATTGATAAAATCAAACAATTTGGCGAGCGAAACATCGGCAAATACGGCTTTATTAAAGAGGGCCGAGTGATTGTTTTAAACAAAGATAGCTACCTGGGCTTGCCCGAAGAAGCGCCGTTTGATAGAATTCTTGGCAGCGCCGCTTTGCCGGAAATTCCTCAAACCTGGAAACAGCAACTGAAGATCGGAAGCGTTATCGTGGCTCCGGTGGATGACATAATTTATAAATTAACGAAAACAAGCGAAAATAAATTTGAGGAGGAGAAATTCCCGGGCTTTGTTTTTGTGCCAATGATTAAAGGAAAGAACTAATCTCCCAATGAAATCAAAGATTATCATTTCAATATTTTCCGTTTTGGCCATTTTGCTTCTTGGCGGGGGGTATTTTTATTATCAAGTTAAAGCTCCGCTTAACTCCGACGGCCAGCCCAAATTAATCATCGTGGAAAAAGGTTGGGGGGCGAGCAAAATTGCTCAAGAGTTGCAAGGGCAAGGAATAATCAGAAGCAGTTTCTACTTCCAGCTCTATATTTGGGAAAAAGATTGGCGTGATAAATTGCAAGCGGGAACCTATGAGTTGAGCTCAAGCTTAAGTCTTGCCGACGTCGCGCAAAAAATAGCGGCGGGAGCGGCCAAAGATGATGCTATTTTGGTGACTGTCCCGCCAGCGCAAAGAATTGAAAAAGTGGACGAAATTTTTGCCAAGGCTGGGTTCAAAATCAAACCAGACTTGGAGAATCTTAAGGCGGCCGATTTTGTTTCAGAGTTCCCATTTCTAAAGACGGTGCCGGCCGGAAATAACCTGGAGGGATTTCTGTATCCTGAAACCGTTAAATTCAGTAAAGAAGCGACCGGCAGAGAAATAGCGACAAAATTTTTGGAGATTTTTAACAGCAATATTGACAGCGCCTTGCGCGAAGCAATCGCTCAAAAAGGAATGAATTTGTACCAGGTTTTGACTCTGGCCAGTATCGTTGAACAGGAAGTTCCGGCTTCAAAACCAGAGGACAGAAAAACAGTGGCGGGAATTTTTTGGAACCGCTTAAAGATCGGTCAGCCTTTGGAATCTTGCGTAACTATTGAATATGTTCTGGGCCTGCATAAAAATAGGTACAGCTACGAAGACACTCGCGCGCTATCGCCGTATAATACTTATATCAACGGGGGATTGCCGCCAACGCCTTTGGCCAGCCCGCGTCGTGACGCCGTGGAGGCAGTGGTGTTTTCTAAAGACAGCGACTACAATTATTTTCTTTCCAACCCCGCGACCGGTCAAATTATCTTTGCCAAAACCTTCGCGGAACATCAGAAAAACATTGAGAAATATTTATAGCAGTGGATAACTTGTAAAGGCCGGGTCTTTACAAAAGGCCTTTACAAGCAAAAAAGAGGGGCATATAATTAAGGCGAAATATAGAAGGTGGAGAAGGTCAAGCCTGGACGAAGGGAGGGAAAAGGCTTGACCAAATTATCAAGAAGTGGCGTGTTCCTGGAGTTCTCGCTTAGAAGAAAGGGAGGGAAGCGAGATGAGGAAGAAGGAACCACCGGCGGTAATAACGCCACCACCAAGGATGCTGGAGTACTTCCTCCTCACCGGGAGGTGGCCTCTGCTCAAGTTCATGGCGATGCTAACCGACAAGAGGGAGGAGGTGGAAGATGGCCCCAGCAACGGCCCAACCGGCTCAAAGCGCTAAGGCGGATGCCTATTGGGAGGCATACGTGCGGGAGTTGGATCCCCAACAGGCCTGCGAGCTGCTAGGGATCGAGCACTTTCCCCATTACCTGGCCGCGGCGGCCAACCTGCTCCTGCTGGCCCAGCATCTGCAGGCCAAGTATGGCCCGGGTGTGAAGGTCAAGGAGGCGCTGATAGCGGAGCTTAAGAAGGGGCCCTATCCGCCCAGCCACAGCGAGGACACTACCTGGTGGGCAGCCATCCGGCCTCATCTGCCGGTGGTGGAGGAGGTGGTCAAGCACTTTCTGCGGAGCACCGGTCACCTGGAGCAACCCTCGGAGGCGGCGTCCTCTGTTCTGGAGTCTCTGGGGCGCTAATCTAGTCCCGGGTCTAGCGCGCTTCAGGAGGAAAGATGATTTTCCATAACCCCCCCGTAGAGCCTTGCCAGCTGGCAGGAGTTCTGCGGGGTTTTTTTGACGTCGTTGTGGATAACTTGTAAAGACCCGGCCTTTACAAGTTCGTCGAGCGTCAAGGCTGTTGACACTTTTTGAATTTCTGCTATACTTGAATCAAGTTAATATTTCCGCAGACAACAGGCATAAAAATAAGACCTGTCCAGGAAAAAAGAGCGCTCTTTTGGCGCTCTGGTCGGCTGTCTGTGGGAAGACAGTTTTTTATTTATTTTCCAGGCTTTCCAGATATGGGAAGCAAAATAGACATGCTTACAAAGGACAGAAAAAAAGAAATAATCAAAGAACTTCAAGAAAAAGCCGAAAACAGCAAAGCCATTGTTTTCGCCAACTATTCGGGCTTGACCGTCAAAGATCTGGCCCATTTGCGCGGCGAGATGCGCCAGCAAGGAGTTGAGTTTAAGGTGGCGCGCAAAACCCTCATGGATCTGGCCCTAAAAAAGGCGGAGATTGAGGGAGTCCAAACAAACGAGTTGGATGGCCAGGTGGGGGTGGCATTTTCAGAAGGCGATGAAGTGGTAGCCGCGAAAATTCTAAGCAACTTTGCCAAGAAAAACAAGAGTTTACAGCTTTTGGGCGGAGTTCTGGAAAAAAAGTTTATCGGTTTTGACCAAGTCATGTTTTTAGCCAAGCTTCCTTCCAAGGAAGAATTGTTGGCTAAACTGGTTGGATCTTTGGCCGCTCCGATGAGCGGGCTGTTGAATGTCTTTTCGGGCAATACCAGAAACCTGGTTTATGCCCTGAAGGCAATTTCGGAGAAAAAAGCTTAATAAAAAATTAACATAAACAACAAAAATATGTCAGACGAACAAAAACAAGAGAAGACAGAAGTAGAGGTTCCGGCCAAATTCAAAGACTTGGTCAAGCAGGTTGAAGAAATGTCCGTTTTGGACTTGGCGGAATTGGTTAAAATTTTGGAAGAAAAATTCGGTGTTTCCGCCGCCGCTCCGATGGCCATGATGGCTGCCGCTCCGGCTGGAGGCGAAAGCGAAGCCGCCGAAGAGAAGTCGGCCTTTGATATTGAATTAAAAGCTGCCGGCGACCAAAAAATTAACGTGATTAAAGTCGTTCGCGAAATTACCGGTCTGGGCTTGAAAGAAGCCAAAGACTTAGTTGATGCCGCTCCCAAGGTAGTGAAAGAAGGCGTCAAGAAAGAAGAAGCCGAAGAAATCAAAAAGAAGTTGGTTGAAGCCGGCGCGACTGTGGAATTAAAATAAATTCTACCCGACGATATTTTAAAAAAGACCCACCCTTTGAGATAAAGGGTGGGTCTTTTAGTTGGCCGACTCTGTTTGTCTAGGGCTTTTTCTCTTGCGTCCGAAGATATTCAAAAATATTCTTAAAAGCTTTGATGATTTTATGATTTTTTATCACCAGCCCCCAAGGTTCGTTTTTCTCGAAGTTTATCATAATCAATTTTGATTCGTGGATATTTATTTTTATATCCAGGTTTTTGAGCTTATCAACAAATAGAAATTCTTTTGGAGATGCCCCCGGCTCTCCGGCTTCTTGGCAAAGACTTTTGATTGCCTCGGACCCGTTATAATAATAGA
>JAKAHB010000013.1 GCA_021815315.1 bacterium
GGCCGGAGTAACCTTGGGGTTTCTTGCTCTGAATTTCCCTTGGCGGGGCAAATCAAGCTTGATGATGGGGACTTCGGGCAGTATTTTTTTGGGTTTTATGCTGGCGGCGTTAAGCATCTTGTCGGGCGCCAAAATAATGACCATTTTTTTGGTTTTGTCGCTGCCCATTCTGGACGCTTTATGGGTAATCTGGTCGCGATTTAAAGAAGGCAAATCAATTTTTAAAAAAGACCGGCGGCATTTGCATTTTAAACTTTTGAAAATAGGTTTTTCGGCCAAATTTATTTTAGTTTTTTATTATTTACTGGCGGCCATTTTGGGTATTTTAGCGCTTTTGACCCAAACTTCGGGAAAGATTTTCGCGCTGGTGGCAGTTTTGATTCTGGTTTTTTTCATTATGCATTCAATCGGCCAGGGAGAAAAAGAAGCAAAGCATTGACATTTTGTTTTGTTTGTCTAAACTGTGGATAGTTAATACCAACCGGGGGAGGGGAAAATGGTGATAAAGCAAGAAACGAAGAGGCACCTTTGCCGGGAGTGTGGGCGCGTGGTCGCTTGCAAGTATCTGGACAGTGAGCGGGGTTGCGACTATTGCCCCCAGCAGCTTTGTCCCCCAAGGGGAGAGGACACTCTTTGCCTCAACTGTGTCCGGGGGGAGACCGGGACTTAGAGCGGACCTTGATGGTCCGCCTTTTTTATCCACAGCCATTATCGACTTGACAAGAAATAATTAACGGCTATGATATAAGCATTATGCACCAGACATCGTTGTTCAACTTTTATTTCTTTTACTTTAAAGGCTTAAGAGAGTCGACGATTTTGCGTGCATAGAAAACAAGTTAAGCAAGCAAAAAGGTCGGCTCTTGGAGCCGATTTTTTGGTTGCTTTAAAAGTTCCTTTTTAACCATGGAGGGGCCGATGCCAAAAAAAATACGAGAAAATACCAACTCCGTCAAAATCCTGGCAAGCGAAGCGAGGGTCGCCATAAAAGACGTGGCCAAAATCTGCGTCGGGCTAAGCCCGGAAGATGTTCTTGCTCTGACCCACTTTTTGTCCGGAGCAATGACGCCGCCGCTCTGGGCTATGGGGCTGGTGAGAGATCTGCGGGCGCTTCAAGAGGAGGAGCGAGATGGAAGTAGCGGAGGCCGTTGAAAAAATAAAGCGCTGTCTTCCTCCGGGAGTGGGAGCCGATGAAGTGAAGGCTTTGCTGGAGAGAGTTCCCGATTGTCTCCCTTGGATCGTGGACTATTTCGGAGGAGACTGCGACTACGGGCTGCCTTCCGAGGCGGTCCCGATCGTGGAAGGCATCAACAACTTGGCAAGGAGGATCCATTGAGCGCATCCCAAGTTTGGGCCGTGGCTGGAAGCGGTGACAAGAGCGAAGGCCGGAAAAAAAGAAAAGCCGGGAAGACCCGTTTTTTGGAGGAGCAGGGCCTGACGCAAGGCGGTTTTCCTCGCCATGCTCCAGCCTATAAGCTGATTAAGCTCTCCGGTCTTTTCCCCGGCTTTGACTGGCACGTGAGCGTTGGGCTGGGAGGTCCGGTGGTGATATTTGCCAATTACCCCCGAAGCGGGGGCCGGCCCTGGCCCCTGGTAAAGCTGGTTGAGAGAGCGCTGGCCGCCTTGGCCAAGAAAGAGCAGCGTTAAGCCGGCGCCTTGCCGGCGGCTTAGCAAACGTTTTCGCCCGCGCGACACATCGCGCGGGCGCTTTTTAATTCGTGAAGTCCGTCCTTTGCCTCTCGTTTGGCCGGGAAGTTGACTTTTTCCCGTTTTATTCTTATACTGGTTGCAGGTAACGATCCAGCAGAAAACGCCATTTTATGGCGTCTTAATTTGAGAATTAATAAGAACTTAAAATTATGTTCGCAGTCATAAAAACTGGAGGAAAACAGTATAAAGTTGAAACCGGCAAGAAAATAAAAGTTGAAAAACTGGAATTGGCCGAGGGCGCTAAGATGTCTTTTGACGAGGTTTTATTGGTGGCCGATGATAAAAAAGTGGCCATTGGCCAGCCGTTAGTCGCGAGCGCTAAAGTTGAAGCGACCGTTTTGAGCCATGGCAAGGCCAAAAAAGTGCAGTTGATAAAATATAAAGCCAAAAAAAGATATAGCGTTAAAAAGGGCCATCGCCAGCTCTTCACGGAATTGGAAATAACAAAAGTCGTGGCCTAACTTGCAAGTTTAAAATCAAAGCATGTTTTCCGAGGTAGCTCATCCGCCAGTTGGCGGAGGTAGAGCAAGCGTTTTGTTTGTGTCGTCATGAAATATTTTGTTTACGTAATTTACAACAAGAAGCACAGGAAGTTCTATATAGGTCAAACAAAAAATTTGAGGCAAAGAATAAGATGGCACAACGACAAAGAATTTAAGAAGGGTTATACGGCGAGATTTGATGGCGACTGGGATTTAATTTATCAAGAGAGCTTTTCAACAAGAGAGGAAGCCTTGAGAAGAGAAAAACAATTAAAAAGCTATCAGGGTAGACAATCTATTAAAAAATTTATTCCGAGGTAGCTCAGTCGGTAGAGCAAGCGACTGTTAATCGCTGGGTCGTGGGTTCGAGTCCCACCCTCGGAGCCGGTAAAAATCTTTTTTGTTTGAACCATTTTATTTGCTACTCCAAGTAGGGCAGTAGAACTCTTTGTGCTTGACATAACTATATATACGTGCTATCATCTCCCTATCGTGGAATGTTTCCGCGACACGCTGCTGTGCAGCGTAAACGAAAGGAGCTCCTCATGATTGCGAAGTTTGACGGCATCCCCGGCAACAACCTTGCCTCTCTCCTGGCTTTCGTCCACAGCGATGAGAACCGAGTGACCATCCCTCAGCAGGAAGGCCAACTAATGATTGTCCGTATTAAGGCGGTCAGTCCTGACAACCAGGGCGGCGGCACGTGGTACGGGCTCACCCTGGACATTCAGGAATGGCTCCCGAAAGGAGACGAGCCGGGACAGAACCGCGTTGACCCGAAGTATCTGCTGAAGGTCTACGAGATTCTGGGTCAGAACCGTCTGACCGAATGCGTCTCTGGATAACCCGCCCCCGAACAGCAACGGAAACCCACCGCCTGCTGAATCGGCGGCGGGTTTCTTATTTATAAAAGAGGTTCTAACGTCGTCCACGATGCGGAGCCCTTCGGCAAGTTCAGAGCCGGAGCTTGTCTAAATAGCACCTTCACGTGCTATTTTTTGTTTTTAGAACCAAATATCCTAGCCTTGAAAAAAATCACCTTTTGACGATAAGGGCCAAAAGGGCTAGAATACGAGCAAGAAACCACTAAGCGCTATATTGAAAATGCCAGCAATATTTCTGGCAAGTCGAACAAAAAGTAAAAACATTTTATGACGGCAAAACAGGCAATTCGAACCATTCAAAAAAAGTTCGATATAAATGCGATTTTTGCACGCAGAGTTTTTTCTCTTGCTGATAAATCAAACCTGATAGATGATTCAGCACGTATTATCGCAGAAAAACCGAAGCCGTTTGTTAAATGGGTTGGCGGTAAGCGCCAGCTTCTCGGACAGTTTAAAATAATGAACTTTTATCCGCCAGAGTGTTTTGACCCAACAAAAAATAGTTACTTCGAACCGTTTGTTGGAGGTGGTGCCGTCTTCTTTGATTTGCTCCCGGAAGAAGGTTCCCTCTCTGATTTAAATAAAGAGCTTGTCATTACGTATAACGTCGTAAAAAATAACCTTGAAAAATTAATTGTCTCTCTCAAAAAGCACAAAACTGATAAAAAATACTTTTTAAAGATACGTGCCCAGGACCCGAATAGGCTCAGCGATGTTGCTGTGGCCTCTCGCTTTATTTTTCTTAACCGCACCTGTTTCAACGGCATGTATCGTGTGAACAGCATGGGAGGATTTAACGTGCCGTTTGGTAGATACAGCAAACCTCTTATTTGTGATGAGGATAATTTGCTGAAAGTATCAAAGGCACTTCAAAATATCGATATAAAACACCAGGATTATAAAGAGGTTCTCAAGAAGGCTAAAAAAGGAGATTTTATTTATTTCGATCCACCTTATTACCCTGTAAGCAAAACGGCATCTTTCACTTCTTATACCACCGAAACATTTTTAGACAAAGAGCAGGTAGAGCTTCGCGACACTTTTATTGAATTAAACAAGCGAGGCTGTTTCGTCATGCTTTCAAATTCCGACACCCCATTTATCAATAAAATATACTCTGGAATCAAAGGGGTACGCGTTAATAAGGTTCAGGCTGGTCGGGCTATAAATTCCGATGGTTCGGGTAGAGGAAAAATTACCGAAGTCTTAATAACTAATTACTGAATAAGATATGCAAAAAGATTTTGATAATTTAATAACTACTTTTAAAAGCTCGATTAAGACCTGGGATTATTTTGTAAATTGGAAGAAGGTTTTTTCAAACAGTTCGGATTTAGAAATTATCCTCAACAAGCTCAATTATCTTCTTGGAAAAGACGACCTCGAAGGTGAATTCAAGAAACTTTATAGCTCTAATCCGGATGTTGTTAAAGCTTTGCCGGTGCTTTTGGCAGTTAGAGAAAATAAGCTCGAGGTGTTTGATAAAATCACTAAAAACTCAGACTTTTTTGATTTTTCCGGCAAAGAGCAAGATCCAGATAAATACTATGAATTCCTAGAAAAATCTGGGCTTGCCCGTTTATTCCAAAAGGACGGCATTAAAAATTTGGTTGATTACGTTCTGGGAGTTGAAGTCGGTCTTGATAGCAATGGCCGAAAGAATCGGGGCGGTTCTTTGATGGAAGAAATTGTCGGAACATTTATCAGCGATTTTTGTGATAAAAAAGGATTTGAATATATGGCACAGGCTCGTGCCACTAACATAAAAAGCAAATGGGGCGTGGATGTAAAAATAGATAAATCGGAAAGGAGTTTTGATTTCGCCGTACATAACCCTAAAAATAAAGAGACTAAGCTATTTGAGGCCAATTTTTTCAATGGTGGTGGTTCTAAACTAAAAGCTGTTTGTGGCGAATTCAGAAGTCTTTACGATGAACTTTAGGCCCAAGACATAGATTTTATTTGGATAACCGATGGCTTGGGTTGGCGCACAGCTCAAAGGCCATTGGAAGAAACTTATAACCATAATGAGTATGTTCTTAATTTGAACATGCTCGAGGCTGGCGCCTTGGACAAACTAACATGGTGACTCATCATGACAACAAAAAAGATACAGAATTAAAATTACATCCTGATGACTTCGAACTAGAATGTACCACGGTCTGGGCCTTTCCTCGCCGGGGTAATTGGGCAACACATGCTCCAGATTGGAGAGGGAATTGGTCACCTGAAGTGGCTAGGAATTTGATTCTGCGTTATTCAAAAGAGAGAGATGTTCTTTTGGATTCCATGATCGGTGGCGGAACCACTGCTATCGAAGCTAAAATTTTAAATAGGAATATTATTTATTCTGATGTAAGCCAACAAGCGTTGGACCGCACAAAGAAGGCTCTCAAATTTGAAGTGGGGAATAAAGCATGGCAAAGAGGCTTCAAGTGGGATTCTCGCCACCTTGAAAAAATAAAAGAAAACTCGATTGATTTTGTTCTAACCCATCCTCCCTACGTAGATATCATAAAATATAGCGAAGGCAAGCTGGTCGATGATCTGTCAAACATCCACGATATCGAAGCTTTTTGCGATGAGATGGAAAAAGTCGCAGGAGAGTTTTTTAGAGTTTTGAAACCTGGTAAATTTTGTTCTATTTTAATGGGTGACACCAGGCGAAATAAAATGTATCAGCCATTGGCTTATAAGGTCATGGTTCGCTTTTTAAAAGCCGGTTTTCTTTTAAAGGAGGACATAATAAAAAGGCAGTTTAACTGCAAGGCAACAGGCTTTTGGGTAGATAAGTCTAAGGCCGCTAATTTTTTATTAATAATGCACGAGCACCTTTTTGTGTTTCAGAAAATAGCATAATACTAAAAATAACTGTTGACATATAAAATAATTTTTTGGTAAAATGGAAACAGAATTTGTAGGTAACCTTACCGCGAATTCAAAGTCAACTAAAGCAACCTTGCTTTTGGGGGGCGGAAGATTAACTAATTTTAACATCAAGACTATGTCACAAGAAAAACAAATCTTGGAGTTTAACTACTCCCAAGCACGCACAATTAGCAGAAAATTAAACTATTACGAACCAGAAGGGAACGAGGCGATTAAGACTCATTTCCTTTTTATTTTGCTCAAAGATCTGCCAGTAAACATACCGACAACCCCAAATCCAAGACAGCCGGATATTGATGCTAAGCCATGTAAGCAGATGTTTGAGACATTGGAAACCGAGCCGGAGTATTTCACGGATTGCAACAGAGGACTATTGCTGACGGCCGAAAAAGTATATTTTCCAAATTCCAATGATTCTGATAAAAAAATAATCATTGATTTTGGAGCAGATGAGGACGGCGAACCTCGAGGTGGTCTTGTTGATGGCGGACATACGTATGCCGTTCTTAAGAAAAAAATGAATGACGAATCTTTGGCTGATTTGCCAATATTCGTTACTATTATTGAAGGCGCGGAAGAATTCGCTACTAAATTAGCCAGGGCAAGAAACACAAGCGTTCAAGTTACCGACAAATCAATCGCTAATCTGGAAAACGAATTTGAGCGTATAAAACAGGCTCTCGGTGAATATAGCAGCAAAGTTATTTACTTCGAGAACGAAAATAAGGGAGAAGACGTAGCCACCTTCCAGATTGAAGAACTTATTGCCCTAATGACTGCCTTAAACAAAGATCTCTATAGCAACAGTAATCAGCCCACGATTGTTTATACTGGTATCTCCACCTGCTTTAATAAGTGGCTAAATAAAAAGAATAGGCCGACATACGAAAAGCTTTACCCTATTTTGCCGTCTATTGTTGAATTGTACGAACATCTTTATTCCAGGTTTGAGGATTACTCGAAGCAGGCTGGGATCAAAAAGTTTGGCAATATTAACGGAGTTGAAACCCACCGAGGCAAAGGCACCAATAGAAAACCCGTTAATATTAAACTACCCTTTACAGATCAATCAGTTAGATACCGTCTTTCCAAGGGATTTTCAATGCCAATTTTTGCAGCCCTGAGATTTTTATTGGAAGAAAAGAATAGCAAAATAGACTGGAGTGTCAATCCAAAAAAATTCTTAGATAAGCACGGTTCTATGATTGTCGGACAAGTCCTTGAAGCTCACACAAGGGAATATAATAGTAACCCAAATAAAACCGGTAAAAGCAAGGTTTTATGGCAAAATATTGCCAATACTGTGGTCATCCATTCCCTGCAGGAACAATTAGCTCAGAATCAAAAATAAAGGAAATGCCCAGGGCAGATTTTCTGCCCTGGGCGCTCTTTTCATTAAAATTAATCAATAATATGAGTAAAAGAAGAGTTTATCATGTCTTACCATCAGGCGGTGGCGACTGGAAGGTTAAAGAGAATAAAGCCGATAGAGCGGTGAAAATTCTTGAAGATAAATCAGCTGCTTTAAGTTTGGCAAAACAGTTGGCAAAAAATGCCGACTTAGGACAGGTGGTAGTCCACGGCAAAGATGGTGTTATCCAAACGGAATACACTTACGGTCAAGATCCCAAAAAAACAAAAGGATAAATAAAATTTTTAATGAAAATACTTGATTCTGTGAGCCGGGCGTTTTCGTTAATTAAGCAAGCTTTCCCAAACTTCCAAAAATCGTCAAGTAGGTGGGCTGTGGCCACCAGGCTCGCCACAGGGGCAAACAAGCGGCAATTTCGGGGTTATAAGCTCGTACTTGGCCAGTAATTATTTCATCTGATCCAAAACCATGGTAGGATATTTATATTCCTCCGCCCAGCCAAATGTTCGAAAGTTTTGGAGAAGGACGAGCAGGGATTTGGTGTGAAAGCGGCCCATCTGGGTTGGGAACGCTAAATAAGTCATAAGAAATGAAGGGATTACTAAAGCCAGACACAATAAGAATATCTGATTTATTAAAATCTGTGGCAGAGGCAGACTTAGTTTTGCCTCGATTTCAGAGAGAATTTATTTGGACCAAAAATCAGGTTGTTGATTTGCTGAACAGTATTTATGAACAAATACCGATGGGAATATTTTTACTTTGGGACTCCGACCAATTGGGCGAAGCTTATCGCTTTATAGGAGACGTTGCGCCACAAGGACTTTCGCCAAAGCGACATTCAAAATATGTATTAGATGGCCAGCAAAGATTAACATCTCTTTTGTTTGCGTTGAGACCGGAAGGAATTAAAATGCCGGAAAAGATAGTAAACCAATATGATATTTATTTTTCCGTTGAAGATGAAAAATTTTATCCCAAAATCCAGAAAAAATGTACCTGTTTCTCGGCCGAAGTTCTAGGAAGTAACGATAAATTTATGAGATTTTATGCGGAGCATGTAAACCCAAAAAAATCGCAAATAAGAAAAGACATCTTGGAGAAATTAGACTTATTTAGGAATTATGAGGTTCCCATGCTTACGTTTGATTCAAAAGTTGATTTAGATGTCGTTAGCAAGACCTTCCAATACCTTAATGCCAAGGGAACACCCCTAACTCTTATCAATTTAATAGCCGCAAAGACATATTCCCTGAACGTATTTGATCTTTATGACAAAGTAGAAACAACACAGAAAGTTTTAGAGGACGCAACTTTTATAGCAGAGGATTTCACGGGTGAAAATCTTATTCGTTCCATAGCTATTTATAATAGTATCGATATCCACCCCAAAACAATACTTGAGTCTCTAAAAACAGATCATCTAGTTAAGGATTATAATAAAGCAGAAAGGGCATATTTGGATGCTCTCATATTTATAACCGATGACATAGAAATTCCTATTAAACTTCTGCCCTATCCGCCTCTTCTTGTTCCGCTAACGGCTTTTTTTATGAAGAAAGCACGAGAAGATTTGTCTCCTTCTCAGGTAACATATATAAAACGATGGTTTTGGAGGGCATGTTTTAATGGTAGATATGGTAGTGAGGCGTCTACTACGGGTATGTCTGATTATAAGATACTTTGTGGAGAAAAAGATATGAAAGGTATACTCGGTCTGGATCGTTCACAATTTGACGCCGACACCTTGATGGAATCGCCACCGGGTTCAGCCTTAGGAAAGGCCGTTCTTGGGCTATTGCAATCATATAAACCACTTGATTTATATTCCAATATTGATTTGAAAATAAAGGGGATCCAGAAAAGAAAAAAAACAATAAAAAGTATCGATAAGCATCATATTTTTCCAAAAGACTACTTAAAAGGAAAATTGCGTGGCAACAGCCGTCTTTTAATTGATTCCGTGTGTAATTTAGCTTGGGTATCTCAGAAAACTAATTTGCGAATTGCTAATACACCCCCTTCCCGGTACTTTAAAAAGTTACAAGAGGTGAATAAAGAATTTAATCAATCAGCCAGCCAGCAGTTCATTCCAACAGAATCTTCATCGCCGATCTGGAATAACAACTACAAAAAATTTCTAAGGATGCGAGCAGAATCGATTTACAGGGAAGCAAAAAAGAAATGCGGTTTTTAGTCTATTTTATAGTTTTGAATCAATCAGGCTCTGAACCCACAGGGCCAACCAGACAAAAATGTGCTCATGCAATCCGGTGAGCATATTTTTATTGAGTGATTTTACTTGTCTTGAGCCGGAAATTGCTCCAAGAACGGTTTTTTAGTATAATGAAAAACGGGCTCAAAAGCGCCAAAAAGGGAGGTTGGCGCAAAAGAACCTCTTTATTATTTTTTTTGTGAAGTGTGATGACCGAATCAACAAAGGACAACAATCCCAAGAACGAACCCGTCGTCTCTTATGACGGCTATGACTACTCTGATTTTTGGAAGGGGAGAGACTACGAAGACCAGGCGGATAAAATCGCCGTCTCCAGACTTTTTTCTCTGGTGAAGGGCCCTCATCACAAGTTTATCGACGTGGGGGCTGGAAAGGGGCGGATGGCGCCGCTTTATGAAAACACTTGGGACAGGTTTGTTTTGTTTGACTCTTCGCGCCAGCAATTGGAAATAGCGAAAAAAGATATTAGTCACCCCAGCCAGGCTGAATTTGTAGTCGGCACGCTTGAAAAGATGCCGTTTCCCGATGCTAGTTTTAACGCGGCTTTGTGCCTCCGCGCTTTTCATTATGTTATTGATGCCGCTGTTGTTGTTAAAGAAATAGGCCGGATCTTAAAACCCGAAGGCTATCTTATTTTGGAAATACCAAACAAACTTCATTTTAAAAACAGATTGGGCGCGTTGCTTGGGAAAAACAGCCAGAATATTTTTTCCGCGGACCCAATCAACATCGCGACCAAGGGCAATAATGTATTTTTAAACCATAATCCCAAAACAATTTTGAAGCTGCTGGAAGCAAATAACTTGCGGGTGATTGAGATGCTTAGCGTTTCAAACTTTCGTTCGGGTTTTTTAAAAAAAGCTCTTCCCATCTCGGCCCTCCTTAAACTGGAGAAACTAACGCAGAAAGTTCTCGCTCCGTTATGGTTTGGGCCGAGCAGCTACTTTTTAGTCAGAAAATCAAAGCTTTCGTAGGGGTTGTAACCGTGAAGTTCGCGCCGCCTCAAACGGCGCTTTTTTGTCTTGATTAATGTTTGAATTATCCACAGTTGACATATACCCCCAGGGGGGTATATGATACGCACATGAAAGACACTAACAACAAAAATAAAAATCAGCTTGTTCGGCGTTTGAAAATCATAGAAGGTCAAGTGCGCGGTCTTCAAGAAATGGTCGGAAAAAATACCTATTGCATTGACGTTATCACTCAAACTTCGGCGGTCAAGCAAGGACTTTCCAATATTGAAGACTTACTGCTGGAAAATCATTTGGGCAGTTGCATCTTAAGGCAAATAAAGTCCGGCCAGACAAGCAAGGCCAAAGAAGAAATTCTCAAGGTTTATAAACTCAAAAGAAAATAGCTTAATAAATAAACCTTAAACAAGCTTATGCGGACTCAAACCTATAAAGTGAAGGGGATGCACTGCGCCTCGTGCGGAAGCATCATTGAAAAAACCTTCAAAAAAACAGAGGGTGTCCATTCCGCGCAAGTTAACTATGGTACCGAGGCAGTAAAGATTTCTTTTGATGAATTAAAAACCAATCCCAATTACCTTTCAAAGAAAATAGAGCCGCTGGGTTATTCGCTAGAGATTCCCGACGAGCTTGCCGCCCCGACCACGCCCAGCGCGAGTGAAATGGGCATGTCGGCCGACGAGCACGCCGCGCACCTTGGATTAAATCAGTCAAAGAAAGAGAAGCTTTCCGAAATTGCCGAGATGAGAACGAAAGTCTTGACCGCGATTCCTCTTGCCGCTTTTAGCATTTTTATTATGGGCTGGGATATTCTCGCGCAGTTTAAGTATCTCGCTCCTCCCGGTTATGTTCTCAAGGAATTTTTCCATCACCTTTTGCCCCTGATGGCCACTTACGCGTTGTTTGTCGTTGGCAAGCCGTATCTTTGGGGGGTGTATCGTTTTTTCCGCTACGGTAAAGCAAATATGGACACACTGATTGGCCTTGGGACATCGGTGGCTTATCTTTATAGCTTTGTTATCACCGCTTTTGAAGAATCATTGCGGCCCTTTATAAATGTTGAATACGCTTACTACGACGTTACCATTGTTGTTATCACTTTTATCGCCCTGGGCAAATATCTGGAAGCTCGATCAAAACTTAAAACCGGGGACGCCATTGAAAAGCTGCTTAATCTCCAGGCAAAAACCGCCCTAGTCATTCGCGACTCAAAGGGGTCTCCTCCGGACGGAGTAAACGGGGAAGGCGGGCGAGAGCAAGAAGTGCCCATCAGCCAAGTGGTTCATGACGATTTTGTCATTGTGAAGCCGGGAGCGAATATCCCGGTTGATGGCATTATTGTTGAGGGCGGTTCTTTTATTGACGAGGCATTAGTCACCGGCGAGCCGATGCCCGTGGAGAAAAAAGTTGGAGACACGGTCGTTGCCGGCACCATCAACACCACCGGTTCGTTCACCTTCCGGACCACCAAAGTCGGCGCGGAAACTCTGCTGGCCCACATCATTAAAATGGTTGAAGAGGCGCAGGAGAGCAAGGCCCCGATTCAGGCTTTAGCCGACAAAATCTCCAGCGTGTTTGTGCCCGTGGTGCTGGTCCTAGCTTTTGTCACGCTGGGGATCTGGCTTTTTATCGGTTCACAAAGCCTAGGTTTTTCCCAGGCGCTATCTTACGGCCTTACGGCCTTTGTCGGTATTTTGGTTATTGCCTGCCCCTGCGCTCTGGGCTTGGCCACTCCAACGGCCATTATTGTCGGTGTTGGCAAGGGAGCGCGCGAGGGAATTTTGATAAAAGACGCGGCAACGCTTGAGAATCTTCAGAAAGTGGACACTATTGTCATTGACAAGACCGGAACAATTACCAAGGGCAAACCGGAACTGGTAAGTATTAAAAACTATTCAAAGCAAGACAAACAAAAACTCCTTTTTGTCTTGGCTTCCCTCGAAAATAAATCGGAACATCCGATTGCGCGCGCGATCTTGGAGCAGGCACGGCAAAGAAATATCAAGCCAGAAAATATTCAAAACTTTGAAATTATCAAAGGGAAGGGGCTCAAAGGCGTTCTTGACGGCACCGAGTATTTTGCCGGAAATGCCGGGCTCATGGCCGATCTTGGGCTCTTGTTTGACGTCAAAAATTTAGAAACAGAAACATCTCAAGGCAAAACACCCGTTATTTTGGCGACAAAAAACGAAGTGCTGGGCGTATTTATGGTCGCGGACGCCATCAAGCTGGAAGCGGCGGAGGCTATTAAAAGTCTTCACAAACTTAATATCAAAACAATCATGTTGACCGGAGACAATATAAACACGGCTCGCGCGATTGCCAAAGAAGTAGGAATTGATGAAGTGGTTGCCGAAGTATTGCCAGATGACAAGTTGAATAAAATTAGAGAACTTCAGGCCGCCGGCCACACCGTTGCCATGGCCGGAGATGGCGTGAATGACGCGCCGGCACTGGCTCAGGCGGATGTCGGCATTGCCATGAGCACCGGCACGGACGTGGCCATTGAGACAGCCGGCATCACGCTTCTGCGCGGTGATGTTTCAAAACTCGTCAAAGCGGTTCGGCTTTCGCGGCTTACCATGCGGGGGATCAAACAAAATCTGTTTTGGGCTTTTATTTATAATTTCGCCGGCATCCCGATCGCGGCCGGGATTCTCTATCCGTTTTTGGGCTGGCTCCTGTCACCGGTTTTTGCCGGGCTGGCCATGGCGCTTTCCAGCGTGTCGGTTGTTGGTAACTCCCTAAGGCTTAAAGCAAAAAAATTATAGTTAGCGGCAAAGAAAGGCATAATATATGGAAACGTACAAATTTTATGTTAAGGGAATGCATTGCCGAGCTTGCGTTGCGCTTGCCGAAAGCAAACTTGGCGAAGTACCGGGAGTGTCCGAGGTGAAAGCATCGCTGGCTCGCTCCAAGATTGAAGTGACCGGAGAGTTTAAAGGCAAAGGAGCGGAACAACTGGCGCTTGATTTGAGCGAAATTTTAAAGCCCCACGGCTATACGCTCACGCTTGAAAAGCAGAAACACTTCGTGAACTGGCGCGATTTTAACCTGGCCATACCGATTGCGGTTGGGTTCATCGTTTTATTTATCATTTTACAAAAACTTGGCCTTGTAAATTTGGTCACGACGGCGCGCGTTGGCTACGGTACGGCCTTTATAATCGGTTTTGTCGCCTCTGTTTCCACGTGCATGGCGATTGTCGGCGGGTTGGCGCTTTCTCTGTCGGCTAATTTTGCGAAAGAGGGGGACAAAGTGAAGCCCCAGGTTTTGTTCCATATCGGTCGTTTAATTTCGTTTTTTGTTCTTGGCGGGGTAATTGGGGCGTTGGGAGCGGCTTTCCGACTTGGCGCGACTGGGACTTTGGTCTTCAGCCTTATTGTCGCCATCATCCTTTTAATTTTGGGCGTCAATCTGCTGGATATTTTCCCGTGGGCAAAGAAATTACAGCCGACCTTGCCGAGCTTCATCGGCAAGCACGCGCGTGGACTAAAAAACATCAATCACACTCTGATGCCTTTTCTGACTGGCGTGGCAACATTTTTCTTGCCTTGCGGATTCACTCAATCTATGCAAATTTATGCGCTAACCACGGGAAATTTTCTGACCGGCGCGCTAATTATGCTCACCTTCGCGCTGGGTACGCTTCCGGTGCTGGCGCTTTTAAGCTTTGGCTCGCTCGGCCTTCATAAAAAAGCCCAATCCGGAGTATTTTTTAAAACAGCCGGGCTGGTTGTGATATTTTTTGGAATTTTTAATTTGATTAACGCTTTAGTCGCTGCCGGGGCCATTCCGCCGCTGTTTAGCTTCTAGGCAAATTCAATAAAATGCGAACAACTGCCAAAACAACAATTGTTACCATCGTCGTCGCTGGTATTTTGATCATAGGCGCGATTACCTTCTTTGTGAAAGGCACCGCTCCAAACCTCAAAAGTACCGCCAGCCCACAACCCGCGAGCAACGTTAGCGTAAGCAACGGCAAACAAATAATTGTCATTAGAGCCAAAGGCGGGTATTCACCAAAAGTAACAGCCGCCAAAGCCGGCATCCCAACGACCATCAAGATGGACACTCAAGGGACGTTTGATTGTTCGTCGTCTTTGACCATCCCCAGCTTGGGTTACCGCGATATTCTTCCGCCATCCGGCGAAACACTGATTGATGTGCCCGCGCAGTCGGCCGGAACGAACATCCAGGGATTCTGCGCGATGGGCATGTATAGCTTTACGGTGAATTTTAACTGATATTAAAAGTAAAGTTAATAAAATATCCGGCTAGCAGGAAAAATCCATCTTGACAGGCAGTCCTTTTGTGTTATACTCTTTGCTATTAACTGCGAACAGGAGGAGGAAAAAATGTGCCATGGCTACAAAGTCGGTCCCCAGCGGGGGACGCCCATGACCCAAGAGACCTTCGCCGCTATGGTGGGGGAGGAGCAAGCCTTCTGGCAGGACTTCTTGGGCGAGGCGAAAGCCTTGGTCAAGGAGCTACGAGCGCGGGGTGAAGAGCCGCCCTTTACTCCGACGGGATCCATCCGCCGGAAGTACGACGAGGCCATCGCCAAGTACGATGGCGGGCACTATTGCCAGATGGGCCAGATCAAGAGGCTCTTCGGGCTGTAGGCTAGCCCGGGGGCTGGCCAAGAACAAGCCGCCAAGTAGCGAAAGCGAACGGCGGCTTTTTATTTGGCGGCTTGGCAGAACGACGGAAGACAGCTGGCTTTTTTGGGGAAGACGTGTTAGGATGGGGGTTAGGATATAAGAGAGCCCTTTAAATTGGAAACAACAAAAAAGCAGCAATTTTTACTGGAGCACAATAAATTGTCCCCGAAAAATCTTTGGGCGACGATGCCTTTGCTTTCTCGTTTTCGTCTTGAAAAAGCCCCTCTTTTTAAAAATGACGATTGGTCTATAGAAAAACTTCGCCGCCCTTTTATCTTGTGGTTGACTTCGTTGGCTTCCGGCAAAATCAAAAAATAGGGGCAGCCATTGACAAAAATCAATGGCTATGTTTAACTTAAGAGGCTACAAGTGGTATGCAATAGAGTCTAGTCGAGCTTTTTTTTGCACTACAATACACCCAATAGCATTTAACAAATTTACACACTTACAATCAATGGAAAAAGGGAAAATTGCTCGATTGACTGATCGCGGATTCGGTTTTATCGCTCGCGAAAGCGGTGATAAAGACCTTTTCTTTCACTCAAACGAACTCCAAGGAGTGGAGTTCAATGACCTGAAAGAAGGCGACGAAGTCGAATTCGAGGTTGCTGAAGGCCCCAAGGGTCCGAACGCGACCAAAGTATCACGTGTTGCTTAATACATCACTTGAATAAACTAAAACCCCGCTTCGGCGGGGTTTTAGTTTATTTGAAGGTTGACTTTCTCTTTTGTTCTTTATAAGCTCAAAAGAGAAGAAAACGCACTCCTGGAGGTGGAGAATGGCTAGCCAAGAACCTGGACAGAGAGCGGAACTCTTTTTGGTGTTGGCCCTAAGCAGCAACGCCCTTGTGAGCCGGATGATGAACCACGGGGACAACTACGGAGAGGCTTCTTCTACCGCCATAAAAGTCGTCGCGGCCAGCTCTCCAGAAGAGGCGGTGCGCCTGGCCTGGGACGAGATGGCGGAGAAGCACGCGCAATACCTGGCAAGAGTTGCGAAGATACGAGCCGAAATTACGACTCTGGTGGGAGAAGGAAAAGACAATGAAGCGGCCAGGCGCTGGCGCGAGGCCTTGAACTTCGGAGGGGAAATTGGCCCCTTTCCCGCTTCTATCCCAGAGGAGCGCTCGAGATGGCGGGCGTTCAAGGTGGAAGTAGAGGGCTACACTATCAGGTTGGATCCCAAAAAAGATTTCTAGCACCCTGCTCGCGTTATCCGCGGGCTTTTTTTATTGGGTATTACTTAATTGTTAAACCATCACAAAAACAGTTGCTAGGTCATTTTTTGTTTGCGAGCGCGGTGAAAGAAAAAAGAATTGACTGCGTAAAAATATCCAGAGGGCCCGAAAAATAATTAAATTCACAAAACAATATGACCAAAAACAAAGTTCTAATTTCTCTCGCCACCTTAACACTTTTGACGGGAGTGGGCGCGACCTCCGTTTGGGCAAGCCAAATTCCGGCTGGCCAACAAGGCCAAACCCAACAGGTCCAGAATGACCAAGCCAGGACCAATCGGGGGCAAGAAATGAAACAAATCTTTGCTAACAAAGATTTTCAAGCTTGGCAAAAGCTGACGCTCCAACGCGCAGCGGAAATGGAGCAAAGAGCCGCTCAAATGAGGCAAAACGCCACTCAAGAAAATTTTGACAAATTGGTCCAGGCGCACCAACTGATGAGCGAGGGCAAAACCGCCGAGGCTCAAAAGATTATGCAAGACTCGGGAATGATGGGGCCGGGCAAAGGATTCGGTTATGGCAGGCATAAAAATATGATGCATGACGATAACGAAACAACCGATAACGCCGTTGGTAACACAACCAACAGCAGCTCCGCCACTTCCGGCAAATAATCCCAGTTGGAAGTCGTTCAGTCGCAAAAAGCCCGAGCAATCGGGCTTTTTGTTGCTAGAGGGGGACTGAACTTGATTTTTAGGCCGCAACAAAGTCGTGATTGGCAGAACATTGCTTTGTTGTTTGGACCTTGTTATCATCCAAAGTAGCAGACTCTTGCAAGTGAAGATGCGTTCTTAAAAAACTGGGGGTGGACCTTGGCCAAAAGATTTCTAATCTTATTGTGGCTACCGGCGTTGGCTGGCATTGTCTACTTTGGTCTAACCAAGGCAGCCTCTCTGGCCGTTTACCTGCTGGGCTTTATGGAGGTCGCCAAGAGAGAACCGACCAATAACTGGAGCCACGTGGCAATTATCCAAATGACCGGAGTGGCGCTGCTGGGCTGGTTACCGCTTGAAGAGGCTGGCTTTTTGGCGGTTATCGTTTTCACTAATGATACCGCCGCTTATTTCGGCGGCCAGCTGGGAAACTTTTGCGCTCCGATGCGTCGCCGCATCTTCCCTAAAGCCAGCCCAAAAAAAACCTGGGGCGGCGCTCTTTATGGCTTAGTGGCGGCGGGTCTGGCTTCTTGGTACGGCGCGCAATTGTTGGGAATATCCCCGTGGACTTCACTGGGGATGGGACTGGCGATCGCCGGGTTCGCCATTTTTGGTGATTTTACCGGTAGCAAGTTCAAGCGCAGCCAGGGAGTCAAAGATTCGGGGGAGGGGCTTTTCACCAGCGGGCTTTTCCCCGGGCATGGAGGCGTCTTGGATCGTTTTGGCGCTCTGGGCATGGCGACTTTGGCCTGGCCCCTTTTAAAGGCGGCTCTTGTCTAGGGATGGGGTGGTGCCGCGCCAGGAGGCCGCGGCACTTTTTTTATCCGCCAATTTGGGTATAATTAGATAATACAATAAAAAATAAAAAACATTATGAAGCACAAACCGTTAAAAATTGACGAGTTAAAGAAATTAAGCAAGCCGATCTCCAACGTCAACCTGGAATACAGAAGAAGATTAAGCCGGCTGGAGAAGGTCGCTGTTTTTATCAGTGAAAAAGTGGGGACGATTGGTTTTTTCTTTCTAATTCTTTTTTGGACTGCTTTTTGGTTGCTTTGGAATGTTTTCGCGCCGGCAGGGCTGAAGTTTGATCCCTATCCGGCCTTTGTCCTTTGGCTCTTTATTTCCAATATGATTCAGATTTTTTTGATGCCGTTGATTATGGTTGGCCAGAATTTGCAGGGAAAATACGCCGAGGTGCGAGCGGAAACGGATTTGGAGATTAATCTTAAGGCAGAGAGGGAGATTGAAACCATTCTTCAACACCTGGAAAACCACCATTCGTTATTGAGAAAAATTTATAAAGAAATAAAAAATTAAACTTCTTTCGGCTGCTGCTATTTGACAGTTGAGGATTTTTATACTATATTTTAGGCGATAGTTTTATCGTCCCTTTTGGAGTCGCTTGCTTGAGCGATTTTTAATTTCCGTGAATATCTATGGAGATTCGCAACCTTGCCATTATCGCTCACGTTGATCATGGCAAAACAACTTTAACCGATGCTTTAATGCGCCAAACCGGAATGGCCGAGGAAGGCGTTAGTATGGACTCAAATGCCCTGGAGCGAGAGCGCGGTATTACGATTTACTCAAAAAATACTTCCGTGCTTTACAAAGGCACGAAGATTAACATCGTGGACACTCCTGGCCATGCCGATTTTGGTTCGGAGGTGGAAAGAGTTTTGCGTTCCATTGATTCGGTGCTGCTTTTGGTGGATGCCCAAGAGGGGCCGATGCCCCAAACTAAATTTGTGCTCAAAAAATCCTTGGAACTGGGTTTAAAGCCGATTGTGGTTATCAACAAGATAGATAAGCCGGCCGCGCGGCCGGAAGAGGTCAAAGAAATGGTCTTTGAATTATTTTTGGACTTGGGCGCTAGCGACGAACAACTAGACTTTGTGACAGTTTATGCCATCGCCAAACAAGGCCTTGCTAAATTAAACCTTGATGAGGAAACTAGCGACCTGACCCCGTTGCTGGATGTTATTTTAGAGAAAGTCCCCGCCGCCTCAACGCCGGAAGCGGCGCAAAAACCCCTGCGCTTCCAGGCCTTTAATTTGGGTTATGATAATTTT
>JAKAHB010000014.1 GCA_021815315.1 bacterium
TTCCGATCTCCTGATACCAGTTTCAGTACCAAAATCGATCTTAAGTTTATAGGCGGGCTTCCGAGCTTCTGGAAAATCGGAAATCTCGATAATTTTGCCAACTCGAATCTCGACTTTTTCAAAATCATCGAAGGTGATAACTTTGGATTCGTTACCCATAATTTTTTTCAAATAGTTTGCCTAAGCCCAAACTTGTCAATCTGGCGGTGGGGGTGGGATTCCCTTCGGTAAACTCAGGGCTAGTCATCCCCCGCTATCCGATACTTCGGACAAGCTCAGTACAAGTATTGTACCCTAGCTTGCCGTCAATAAACATTTGCTTCTTTGCGCGTGACCATCCTTTTATTTGTTTTTCGCGCAAAGCTGCCTCTTGCTTGTTAAAATAATATTCACAATAAACAAGAACCAAATCAGAAAACTTTCTCGTAAATAGAGATTTTCCCCGTCTATGTTCTTTCAATCTGCTTCTAGGATTATTACTGATTCCAATGTAAAAAGTTTTCTGATCGCAAAGAAGCATATACACATACCACGTTTGCATTTTGTTCTTTCGGCTTGCACGGAGCTTGCAGCTTGCGCTAAGCTTGTGGCTTGCACTGAGCTTGCCGAAGTGCGGTGGGGGTGGGATTCGAACCCACGGTCCCCGTGAAGGAACAACAGTTTTCAAGACTGTCGCCTTAGTCCACTCAGCCACCCCACCAATTCTATTTTTGTTCTTCTGACAATTCCAAACATAGTAACCATAACAAAAACCCGATAAAATTCAAGTTCTGGAGGCCAAGCAACGCCCCCTATTCCGTTGAATCTTGCTTGATAAAATCAAAAGTTATAAATATAGAGTTTGTGCTTCAATGACCAAGGAGCGGCCAGAGCCGATAGATCAATGACTTGGTCCGGATCTTTTTCCGAAAAACAAAAGTCGCAAACAATAACCTTTGTTCCCGGCCGCAGGTTTTGTTGAAGACGCGGCAATAATTTTTTTGTTTGCTCCGGAAACAAATAGCAAAAAATGTGAGTGGCGGAAGAAGGGTCAATTTCAAAAATATTTTTTCTGACGACTTTAATGTTTCTTCCTCTTCCCCAAAAAAATGTTCTTGTTTTGGCCAACAAAAAAGGCAAAAGGGATCTTTCCACGCCAATAAATTCCGCCCCCGGATATTTTTTAGCGACCGCCAAAAGAATTCTCCCGTCCCCACAGCCAAGATCAAAAAAAACGCTCCTCTCCCCCAGGCCCAGGTGTTCAACAACGGCCTCCAGGGCTTCTTTGCCCAGCGGCACGAAAGGCGCTTCGTTTTTTACCATCACGCTCCAGGCGGAAGAAATAAACAGCGCCGAAAAAAAGATGGAAGAAAGCAACAATAAAAAAGCCAGCGATAGTAAAAAAATAACAAGCATTTTAAAAAATTATTTTCTTCAATTCTTTTTTTCGCTCTTTGTGATCGGGAATCGTCTCGGCGACCAAGTCCCAGAATCTTTTGGAGTGGTTGGGCTGGCGCAAGTGACAAAGTTCGTGCACGACCAAATAATCCCGCAGCGGTTTGGGCAAATAGATTATTTTATAGTTAAAATTCAAATTGCCCTTTTGCGAACAGCTCCCCCAACGAGTTTTTTGATTGCGGATAGAGATGCGGCGATAACTAAAGTGATAAAAACCGTTCCAGCGCGCCACTTCAGAGACAACCAAACGACGAGCCGCGGTTTTATTCCGTTTGTAATCCAACCCGCCTCCTGTTAACTTGATTAACGGCTGGCGTTTTTGCCAATAATCAAGCTTGCTCAAAATCCAGTCCGCTTTTTGCCGCAGAAAATTTTCCGCCGTTCCCGACGGGACAAACCAGGGCGCGGTTACCGCCAAGTTGGCGTCGCAACCGACAGAAATACGTAAATTTCCGGCCCGGCGGCTTTTTTTCAGCTCATAGGCGACTTCTTGCCCGTTGAGCATAATTTTTCTTTGTTTGCCAGGTTTGTTCAAGCCAATTTTGTATTAAAGCTCTGACCGTATTATAATATAGAAAGATAATTATAAAAAATATTTATGGTCAAAGACTTCTTGTCGTTTTTAAAGGAATTCAAAGTAATCGCCTTGGCAGTCGCTTTTGTTATCGGCAACGCCAGCACCAACTTGATTAAATCACTGGTGGACAATATCTTAATGCCGATTATCTCTCCTTGGGTCGCCGGGGGGTGGAAAGAAGCGGTTTTAAATATCGGCCCCATTTCCTTGCGCTGGGGAGCGTTTTTGGGAGAATTGATTAACTTCTTTTTCTTGGCCTTGATTATCTTCATCGTCGCCAAAAAAATTATCAAAGACGAGGAATTGCTTAAAAAATAGCTTTAAAGATCCCTCTTTGAGGCTGCTTTCTTGTTGGCCGTCGCCCGCCACCGCGGGCTTTTTTTATCAACTGTGGACATTGACTCAAAAGGCTGCTTTAATGCAGGTAAATCGTTAAGGCTAGGCACACCGGATACAAAGGAGAAAAGAGCATGAGGCTATTGGAGGTTTTCTACGAAAAAGCAAGGAACGCGTTCGAAAAATCTGGCCTCGGAGGCGTCTTTCAGGGCATCAAAGTGAAGGAAGGTAGCGTCTATCTCATTTACAGTGGTTCCCCCACTTCTCCGCCCGAAGAAATACGCTGGGAACAGGCTGCTGGGACGTGGGAAAGCGTCTACCGGGAGTTGAAAAATATCGGCCGATAAGATCGCTGGGTTTCTTGCCTGGCTTCTTGCCCCGGGTTTTCCTCGGGGCTTTTTTTATCCAGCCTGATTGACAAAACAAAAAGCAAGTGGTATACTCGATTTTTATGTCAATAACCAATGTATAACAAAGCTAACGCGAGATATTCTCGCGCCAATTCCGGCCGGAGAAGAAAGTCTTTTAGCGCTTCCCGGCCCGCAAAAAAACGATTTTCCGGCGATGCGATAAACATCAGCCGTTTTATCAGTAAGGCGGAGGCGATAAAGCCTACTGAAGCCTTCAAGCCTCAACACCCTTTCAGCGGTTTGGCCATCCACGACGCGCTCAAACAATCCATCGCCAGCCGCGGGTTCACCATCCCCACGCCCATTCAGGACCAAGCCATCTCCCCTCTGCTGGCCGGGCATGATGTTATCGGCTTGGCTAACACCGGAACCGGAAAAACCGCGGCTTTTTTGATTCCGCTGATTAACAAAATATTAACCGACCCCCAAGAAAAAGCGCTAGTTGTCGTTCCCACCAGGGAATTGGCGACCCAAATCCAAGAGGAGCTCCTGGCGCTTTCTCGACAACTCAACATTTTTTCCGTCGTTGTCGTTGGCGGCGCCGATATTCGCCGACAGATCGCCAAACTGAGAATGCGCCACCACGTGGTGGTTGGAACGCCCGGGAGACTGAAAGATTTGATTGACCGCAAAGTTCTTGATTTGTCTCGGTTTGGCAGCGTGGTTTTGGACGAAGCCGACCGGATGCTGGACATGGGCTTTGTCCACGATGTGACCTTGCTGTTGTCGCTGGTGGCAAAAAAAAGACAAACGATGTTGTTCTCGGCTACTTTTTCCAAAGAAGTGGAAAGCCTGGCCAGAAAATTTTTAACCAATCCCAAGCTGATTTCCATCGCGACCGTGGAAACGTCCAAACTGATTGACCAAGATATCGTCCGCGTGGCCGCCGGCGGAGACAAAGTCGAGGTGCTGCATAAACTGCTTGTCCAATCCCAGTTTGAAAAAGTTTTGGTCTTCACCCGCACCAAACACGGCGCGGACAGACTTTCCAGGGGATTATACCAGCGAGGCTTTAAGTCCGAATGCATCCACGGAGACAAACCGCATAATAAAAGACAGCGCGCGCTCAAAATGTTCAAAGAAAACATTGTTGACATTTTGGTAGCGACCGACGTCGCCGCTCGCGGGTTGGACATCCCCAACGTCAGCCATGTTATCAACTTTGATCTTCCAGCCACCTATGAAGATTACATCCATCGCATCGGCCGCACTGGCCGAGCGGAAAAACGAGGCACCGCGTTGACTTTCGTCAATTAAACCTCAACCAAAAAGACGCCCCCGCAAGAGGCGTCTTTTTGGTTGATTGGAATTTTTAGCTGTTTACTCGGTAACTTTTATCGCGGCCGTATAAACCATTTCATTGTTATAGTAGACATTCAAATCAAAATCTCCTTTTCCAGTCACTCGGGGTAAATCCGAACCGGTTCCCGTGTCTCTTCCTTCCAGTTTTTGTTTGTAGCCCGAGGAAGAAAACACGACTTCTCCTGTAACCAAGTTCACCGCTTCGTAATAGATTTCGCCTTTGGTCGCGGGCTTTACGCCGACAAAGTCAATTTCAATGGCATCGGTCGTTTTAAATTCGGTCGTTGGCACGGGGATGTTGTTTGCGTTCGGCGGCATTCCCGGTTTCATCCTGGAGATAACAACTTTGCTAAAATATTGGGCGTAAGAAGGAGGGGCGGAACATACTTTGCTCTTACAGAATAATCCTTTTTCGCAGTCTTTATAAGTTAAGCAAACATCGTCTTTCTTCCCTTCCGTACACTTACCGCTCACGCAGAAAGGAGTAAGACAACCCGTTTTGTTCAAGCAAACCGAACCCGCCTTCCCCGAAGAGCAAGTATTATTAAGGCACTTTAATCCTGCTTGGCAGTTTTTCTCAATTTTGCAAGCTCCGCCCTCCGGGCTCTTTTTTAATAAAAATTGCCAGCCCAAAAATCCCAAAACCAAAATCCCTAAAATAACGATTGGGATGATAAAAACTTTTTTCATGTTTAAAAGATTAAAAATTTATAAGAACTACTTTTGCTTTATTCTAACACAAACGGAAGCTATTGCCAGAACTCATTCCGATAATGGGATAATCATTCATAATCTATCAAGACTTATTCTAATTCCCTAGATCGACAATTTTTGCTATCACAAAACCAATTCCTTCCTTTGGGGCATTTCCATATTCGCCATTAACGCATTTTTCAAAAACATTCCAAGGCTCATAATAAATATAAACAAATTTTGTTTTCCCATGGTCTGCTATCGGCTTTGTCTTCGGGTCTAGATCATTATAGGCCAACATAAATGAAAGTTCTTCAAGAACATATTCTATGCCAACGGACAAAACCTCTTCAACCCGAGATTGCAGGCCGATGCGGTTCATTAAAACCTGGCGCGAATTTCCCTGAACGTCTTTTTTAAACTGCTCGTTGGTTTCGTAAAGTTTTTTTATTTCCACGTAAGAGTCCCGATAGGCTTTGTCTTGGTAAATCGCGTCCCATTCAAGAAATGTTAGCGACCGCTTAGCGCTTGCTGGCAGGTCGGCATTTATTCGTTCAAGCCCCCCCCGCAAAGGTTCCTCAGATGATTTCTGTCTAAACGGGTTTCTCTAGCAGCTTTTGTTTCGGATTCTCCCAGGGCGAAATGATTATGCTTGGCGGGGCCATCCGTAGTGAAAACTTGGACGCGTTTTGAAAAATTAAGCGCGAACTTAATCATCCTATAGATATTTTCCCGTTTATAATATCCATTGTTCAAACAAATAGCCAAGAGAAAATCTTCTCCGTCTTCGAGATACCTAAGCCCATTTCTAAAAACAAGGCTGTCGCCCTTTGACAATATATCCATTCGCCAGCCTTCTGGCCGGACATTATTATTGAATGATTCTAGCCTATCTTCAAAATTATTCTTCATCTTTTGCTATTTCTACTTATTTTTCAAGACAACCAGGTTGCTCGATACTAAAAAATGGCGGTAACGATGTCCCAAGGTTAGAGCCCGAGGTTTGAACTCAAATTTCGCTCGTTTCTTTAATCCGCTTACTCTAAATATCCGATCCGCCTGAACATTTTGACGGAAGGAGGAACTATGTCCAGGTCCGGCAGATCATCAATCGCCACGAACTCAACTTTTTCCAGCCCATCCGGTATTTGCATCTCACCCGAAACGTAGTTAGCTTCCAGCTCTAGATAAACGAATTGTTTCGCCAGTCCGTCATGATCTGTCTTAATCTCCGTATCCCATGATAAATGTTTCTTAGACAATATGGCAATCCCGAGAGAATCATTGATGTATTTCGAAAAAGTATCCGCTGGATCTTCGCCCGATACAAATTCACAACCAAAAGAATACCAGGTCTCTTTATACGGCTCCGAATTGGCGAATTTCTTACGTAATAAGATAGACTCGTCTTTTCTGATTGTGCCGATTATCAATATCTTATTAGGTAAAGTCGCGGGCATCTATTTAAGTGCTCGTTATAAAATCCTCTATCGCCATTCTCGTAATACGTGTAAGGTCTGCTCTCAATAAGAGCTCCTCGGCCGTGCCAGAGATGATCTTTTCGTTCACGTCGGGGGTCTCTATATCCGAGCCCTCTGCTTGCAAGTGTATCGCAGCCGGGTCTATCCCGCTAACAACGAATATGTGCACCTCAACATCCGCACCGTCCAGCTCTTTGGTTTTCTGATATACATTCAATTCCCGGGCTCGGTCCGGACTGATCTCCAGCCCCAATTCCTCCGACAGCTCCCGCCTGAGTCCGGTCAAAACATCTTCCCCACTTTCTATCCGGCCTCCGAACATAGAAACCTTACCAGCATTGTTCCGGTCGTAGGTATAATCAGAACCTTTCAAAACTAAGAGAATTTTCCCGTCTGGAGCGACAAGCAAGGCATGGGCGCCTAATTCTTTGTTTGATTGCATATTTTAATCCTATTCTATTATAAAAGCATCCCCAGCTCAAGTATCTTTTTGATCAATCTAGCGGTGTTTTTTGAACGAAGTTTGAACTTTTTTGAGTAAGGCTCCACCTTCACCACGCCCTTGTGGGGACGCTTTTTCGGAAAAATTATCGAAATAACTCGAAATGGCTTGCCACCGCGATATAAATTAACGCAAGCACGAAGAACACCGCCAGTCCTACAAGAATAGCGTTGTGAGAACCAATTTTCGGCGAAAGATATGCGACGGCAAGCATATACGGCACCCACGACACAAGCGTTCCTGCCAGCACCCACTTAGCGTGTTGACTCACCGCCTCGCTTCCTTGAGCTTGACCGATAAAAAAATACGCGACAAGCGTAAATATGGGGATAAGGGTGGCAAGCCCAGACAGAGTTCGCTGCCCGCTTTCTTCAAGCGCCACGATAAGCGTGGTAAATAATCCGCCAGTGATAAAGTAGATGATAAGGTTTGAGATGTTCATAAATTTAAGCAAAAATCATTTCTGCCGTTTGTTTTCGCGCCTCGGCGATTACACTTTCGGCTGCTTGGCGCGAATTCCTTGCTTTATTATAAATCATTTTCTCTAATGCCTTAGCAATTTTCTGCGAAGTTTCAATCTGCGGAGAGGGAGGGATTCGAACCCTCGATACCTTGCGGTATACCCGCTTTCCAAGCGAGCGCACTCGGCCTCTATGCGACCTCTCCCTCGGGCGTAGCCCTACGGGCGAGCCCTTTTTTATTCTTTCAAAGAATTCTTTAATCTTTCCAGCAAATGACGCTTCTTTGTAAGTTCTTTCTTTAATTGTTTTTCCCTGTTAAATGCGTCAACCTTATTAGAAAATGCCTCATAATAGACCAGTTTCCAGGGCCTAAAAGCCTTTGTAGATAATACCAATCCTTTGTTATGTTGTAAAATTCTTTTTGTTAAATCCTCAGCGCAACCAATATATCTTCTTTCGGCCCTTAAACTTCTAAGTAAATAGACATACTGTATGTTTTTCTGCTTTCACCTACCAGCTCGGCTTAATCTTACTACGGCGAATGCAATTTACCTGCAGCCACATAGCGCGGTTTATCAGCCAAGCCAGAAGCTGTTTCCTTGATTCGTCTTCAATGTGGTTTTCGCGCAGATAATCTCTATAGGCCTTAACCAGTCCTTCAAAGCTGGCATAATCTTTGATTAATTCTTCCGGCCCTTTTGTTTTTGCCAGCTCTTCGTTTTCTAGACGAGAATAGAGCCGGTAAAGACCCAACTCCTTATCGGATAAAGAAAAAGTGTCCACCTCCACGATTTCCGCGCCTTCAACCCCCTTGAGTTCCTTCCCTGTTCTTTTAGCCTCTTCTCGGGCCGCTTCCAATTTTCTGGTCAGCGCCATTTTTCTCCTTTCCAACTCGGAACTCAAAGCTCTCTTTTCTTCCCCGCCCAAAGGCTCCTCTTTTTTAAAAAAATCGTCCAGCCTGATATTCTCTTGGGCTTTTTGGTGCTCTTTTTCAAATTCTCCAAATTGCGCTGCCATAAAATAATTTTATCTTATTTTCTCGCTTTCTTTGTTTGATACATCGCCCGATCGGCCAAATTCATCAATTGGTCGGGATTAAAAACATTTTCTCTTCCCTCCTCTTTCACCGAAGCCATCCCAATACTCAAGCCCGTTTTAACATCGGGAAAAAGTTCTTTGACCCTTTTGCCCATTATCTCTATCTCCAAAAATTGCTCTTGCAATTTAGCGGCGACATCGGTTGCCGTTTCGGTCTCGGCATCAATTAAAATTATTCCGAATTCGTCACCGCTGATTCTGGCCACGACATCTAGGTCTCGAGTATTTTCAGAAAGCATTTGAGCGCATTTTTTCAGAAGCTCGTCTCCAGCCGCATGCCCCAACCGGTCATTCACCTGTTTAAAATCATCCAGGTCCAAAAAAAGAAAAGTCAGATTTTCCAGTTTGCCGTTTCTCCGTCTTTCAACGGGAATTTTCGCATCCTCCGCCATTTTTTGCGTCAGCCGTTCTGCTTCGGCGGAAAAACCCCGACGGTTTCTTATCTGGGTAAGGTCGTCAATAACAACCAGCTCTTTCATCTTGGCGATTTCTTTTTCTTTGGCCTCAAGAGCTTTTTCCAATTCTAATATTCGGGCTTCCAGTCTCGCTGTTTCTCTTTTGGACGACCCTTCAAGAGAAGCTGGCGCTTGGGGAACATTTAAACCAGGGGGTTTTTCTTCCATTGTCTTTGCCTTCTGATAATTGTTTCTCTTGTTTTAATTTTAACTCGCTTACCGCAAAAAGCAAAGCCCGCCACAGAGTGGCGGGTTAAAGCGGCCAGAAACTCTCCAGCCATAAATTCACGCAGCAGGCCTTGAGAAGCAGCCGATAAAGACAAGCTGCTCCCTCTATTTCTCTTTGGAACAACCGCCGCGCCTCGTCTTCGTCGTGGGCGCGCACCGTCACTTCATACCCCACTTGGTATTGATCGGTGTGGCCAACTATTTTTCCTACGAATTTTTTCATGGCGCCCTCCCCTCGCCGTTATGTTCTCTGGGCTGATAATAACAAGAAGTTTAATTTTTTGCAATTTTCTAGTCACAGAAAAACCAGGCCTTTGGAAGGCCTGGTTTTTCTGTGACCGCTCCGTTTTCGCGTCTCTTGTGTTACATCCCCATGTCCATGCCGCCCATGCCCGAGGCCCCGGAATTGCAAGACGCGCAATGGTCTTTCTTTTCGGGAATGTCAGTAATCACCACTTCGGTAGTTAAAAACATGGCCGCGGCGGAAACAGCGTTTTGCAACGCGGAACGCACCACCTTGGCCGGGTCAATCACGCCGGCTTTTAACAAATCTTCATACTTGTCTTCGGCCGCGTTGTAACCTTCAAAAGTTGCCATCTTTTTGACTGCTTCGGTCACCACCGAACCATCTTTGCCGGCGTTCTCCGCGATTTGGCGCAACGGCTCCTCCAAGGCCCGCCTTAAGATGTTCAAACCGGTTTTAACATCGCCTTTGGACTTCACTTCATCCAAAGCCTTCAAGCAACGAATTAAAGCCACGCCGCCGCCGGGGACAATACCCTCTTCCATAGCGGCCTTGGTCGCCGATTTAGCATCGTCCAGTTTATCTTTCTTGGCTTTCATTTCCACTTCGGTCGCGGCGCCGACTTTAATCACCGCCACACCACCCGTGAGTTTGGCCAATCTTTCTTCCAGTTTTTCGCGATCAAATTCGGAATCAGTTTGTTCCATTTGAGCTTTGATTTGATTGATTCTGGCTTCAACCGCGCTCTTTTTACCTTTGCCGTCAACAATTGTGGTGTTTTCCTTGCTGGCAATCACCTTGCCGGCAGAACCTAGCATCTCAAGAGTGATGCTTTCCAGCTTGTGTCCGGTTTCTTCGGAAATCACCGTGCCGCCCGTCAAAATGGCAATATCCTGCAACATCTCTTTGCGTCGATCGCCAAAGCCGGGGGCTTTGATGGCCAAAGTATTAAAAGTGCCTCGCAGTTTATTAACCACCAAAGTGGCTAACGCTTCGCCGTCCACATCTTCGGTAATGATAACTAATTCCTTGCGTCCCTGTTTAGCCAAGGCCTCCAGCACCGGCACAATTTCCGAAACGGAAGAAATTTTCTTGTCGGTAATCAAGATGTGGGGATCGGAATATTCGGCCAGCATTTTTTCCATATTGGTAATCATGTAGGCGGAAACATAACCCTTGTCAAACTGCATCCCCTTGACCATTTCCTTGGAAACGCCTAGGGTTTGGGCTTCTTCAATGGTTACCACGCCGTCTTTGCCGACTTCATCGTAAACATCGGCCAACATTTTGCCCAATTCCGCGTCTTCGGCCGAGATGGTCGCTACGTGCGCTAATTCTTCCTTGTTCTTTATCGGCTTGGCCAGTTTTTTAAGCGCTCCAACGATTGCCTCGGCTCCTTTTTCCAGCCCTCTCTTCAAAGAAAGTGGATTAGCGCCGGCTGTTACATTTTTTAAGCCTTCGGCGATAATGGCTTGAGCCAAAATGGTCGCCGTGGTAGTGCCATCTCCGGCCACATCATTGGTTTTGCTGGCTACTTCTTTGATGATTTCAGCACCAATGTTTTCAAACTTATCTTCCAACTCAATTTCCTTAGCGATGGAAACGCCATCGTTGGTAATCGTGGGCGCGCCATAACCTTTGTCCAAAACAACGTTCCGGCCTTTGGGGCCGACAGTCACCTTGACCGCATTGGCCAGCTTATCCACGCCGGCTTTCATTTTAGACCTGGCCGCTTCTGAAAACTTTATTTGCTTTGCCATAGTGTTAGGAAGTAGAAGGTAGCGCGCAGAAAGTGGTCAAACCACCTGCCGCTCATCACCTGCTACAAACCGGTTTATTTTTCAATAATCGCCAAAATGTCTTCTTCCTTGGCAATTAAGTATTCTTTTCCATCAACCTTAATGTTACTGGGGCCATATTTGGTAAAAAGCACCAAGTCGCCCTTTTTTACGCTCAAGGGCGTCAATTTTCCATCTTTGTCTTTTTTTCCTTCACCGATGGCAACCACTTTGCCCTGCTCCGGTTTTTCCCGGTCAATAGTGTCTGGCAAAACAATGCCAAACTCCGTTTTTTCTTCTCTTTTGACGGGTTCAATCAAAACCCTGTCCGCTAAAGGTTTTATGTTCATAGTTTGTATCTTGGATTTTTTAATTTTAATGCTTCGCGCAAATGCTGGAACAAGCGTCCGCCTGTTTCCAAAATTTGAAAAAAGTTTTTTGACCATTCGCGATGGGTTATCGGTTCTCGGCCAATTAGCACTGTCGACCCATGAGTGCTAAGCTAATTTTAGCCGAACAAAAAACGCTGTCAAGTTGTTTTTCGTTTTGACTTTAAAAATTGCTCGTGTTAGAAAATAAAAAACAAGAATTGAGACAAATCTTCCTGGCGATGGATTGACACCAAAAAGAATAACGTCTAAGCTCTAATAAACTACAGGCGCGGAGAACCCAAGGCGGGCAAAAGGGCTCATAACCCCAGTTCGGGTTCAAATCCCCTCTCCGCGCCGCCCTTTTTATTGCTATCCGCCTTGGGCGGATTTTGTTTTTCACAGCCACTTTCCCGTATAGCTCCGTCTATTTTTTTTGATTTGTGCCGGAGTGCCCTCGTCCACGATTTTGCCGCCTTTGTTCCCGCCCTCCGGCCCCAAGTCAATCAGCCAATCGGCCGTTTTTAAAACTGCCGGATTATGTTCAATCACTAAAACAGTATTACCCCGCGCCACCAAGCGGTGCAACACTCCCAATAATTTTTTTATATCGTCAAAATGCAATCCGGTAGTCGGCTCGTCTAAGATATACAAAGTTTTGCCAGTGGCTTTTTTGGCCAGCTCCGTGGCCAGCTTGATTCTTTGCGCTTCACCGCCGGACAGGGTATTGGCTGGCTGTCCTAACTTGACATAGCCCAGGCCGACATCAAAGATAGTTTTTAATTTTTGTTTCAACGCCGGAATGTTGCGGAAAAAATCCAAAGCCTCTTCAACCGACATCGCTAAAACTTCGGCAATGTTTTTGCCGCGATATTCAATTTCCAAAGCTTCTTTGTTATAACGCCGGCCGTGACACTCTTCGCATTCAACGTAGACGTCGGGCAAGAAATACATCTCTATTTTTTTTAGACCCTCACCCTGGCAAGCTTCGCACCGCCCGCCTTTGACATTGAAACTGAAACGTCCGACTTTGTACCCGCGCAAGCGAGCTTCTTGAGTTTGGGCGAACAAGTCACGCACAATGGTAAAAGCGCCGGTATAGGTGGCTGGGTTAGAACGCGGCGTGCGGCCAATCGGCGACTGGTCTATCACTACTACTTTGTCCAGATTCTCCACTCCTTTGATTTCTTTATATTGGCCCGGCTCGTCTTTAGCCCGATAGAATTTGCGCAACAAAGCCTTGGCCAAGATATCGTTGATTAAAGTGCTTTTGCCGGAACCAGAAACTCCGGACACGCCGACAAACCTGGCCAGCGGGATCTTAACGTTGATATTTTTTAAATTGTGTTCGGCCGCGCCGATAATTTCCAAAAAATTTTTGCCGGCTTGACGCTCTTTTTTGAACTCGCCATCAACCTTCAATTTGCCGCTTAGGTATTTGCCGGTCAGGGTGTTGGCTTTTTTCAACTGTTGAGGCGTCCCCAAAAAAACCGCCTGTCCGCCGTGTTCCCCCGCCCCAGGGCCAATTTCCACCACCCAATCGGCCGCTAAAATAGTTTGATCGTCATGCTCCACCACCACCACCGTGTTGCCCAAGTCGCGCAAATATTTCAAAGTCTTAATCAAGCGGCTCACGTCACGCTGGTGCAAGCCGATGGAAGGCTCATCCAAAATATACAAAACACCGGTCAGGCCCGAACCGATTTGCGTTGCCAGTCTTATCCTCTGCGCTTCGCCGCCAGACAAGGTGACGGCTGAACGATCCAAGCTTAAATATCCCAGTCCCACATCCGTTAAAAATTCCAGCCGGTTTAAAATTTCTTTGATAATCGGCTGAGCGATTTTTTTCTTGCTCGCTTTCAAAGCTTTGTTTTCTATTATTTTCTTCAGCAACCTCTTATTCTCTTCAACGCTCCGAGAAACAATCTCATCAATGGCCAGACCTGCCACCATCACCGCCAAGGCCTCCGGGCGCAACCGCCTTCCCCGACAGGAGGGGCAGGTTTTTATCACCATATATTTTTCAATTTCCGCCCGTGTCCACAGCGAGTCCGTTTCTTTCCAACGCCGTTGCAGATTAGGGATAACACCTTCAAAATTTTGGCCGTCGCCATAGATAATTTTATCAACAATTTCTTGAGGCAGTTTATTGACCGGCTTGCGCAAAGAAAAGTTGTATTTTTGAGCCAGCTCTTCCAGCTTGAAATAATAATATCCTTGGCGGCCAACCCGATGCGAAGCGCCAGCCCAAGGCTTGATCGCGCCTTCGGCCAGGCTTAAGCGGGTATTGGGGATTAACAGTCCCGGGTCAATTTCCTGTTTGGAACCGATACCTTGGCAATCGGGGCAAGCGCCGAAGGGACTGTTGAAAGAAAACAATCGCGGTTCCAGCTGGGGCAAATTGACTCCACAGTCTTTGCAGGCAAAGTGCTCCGAAAACCAAATCTCGTCTTTCTTGTTTTCGTTCTCAAAGATTAAGAGGACAAACCCGTTGCCCAGTTTTAACGCCGTTTCAACCGAATCAACAATTCTTGATCGTTCTTCGACTAACGCTTCTACCCGATCCACCACCGCTTCAATCTCGTGTTTTTTCTTTTTGTCCAAAGTCAATTCCAGCGCCTCCTCAACCAAATAGGTTTGGCCATCAACCCGCACTCGCAAAAAACCGGCTTTTTGGGCTTGTTCCAGATAGGCGCGATGCTCGCCTTTACGACCGCGGACCAACGGCGCCAAAATTATCGCCAAACGGCCTTTTCCTTTTTTTATAATTTGGTCAACAATTTGAGTCGCGCTCTGACGCTCCACCGGTTTGCCGCATCGCGGGCAAAAGGGTTGGCCGACACGCGCGTAAAGCAGCCGCAAGTAATCGTAGATTTCGGTAATCGTCCCCACGGTTGAACGTGGATTTTTGGAAACGGATTTTTGATCGATGGCAATGGCTGGTGAAAGTCCCGTGATTGATTCCACATCCGGTTTGTCCATCACGCCTAAAAATTGTCGGGCGTAGGCCGACAGGCTTTCAACGTAACGGCGCTGGCCTTCGGCGTATAAAGTGTCAAAAGCTAAGGAAGATTTGCCAGAACCCGAAAGCCCAGTAATAACCACCAATTTGTTTTTGGGCAAGTCCAAACTGATATTTTTGAGATTATGGACTTTGGCGCCGTGAATTTTGATGAAGTCGTTTGGCATCTTATTTTTTTAATTGGTTGTACTTCCAACCGTTGGGTCGGCCAGCGGAGGCCATAATTTTAACCAGATTATTATACACGCAAACCCCAAAAATTAAAAGGGGCGGCCAAAGACAGCTCCGAGAGATTGCCTGCCCCAAAAAAATATGATACTATGCCAAATCATTATGAAAAAGTCAATCCAAAAAATTCTAGCGCCTCTTCCTTCTTCTCCCGGGGTTTACATCTTCAAAAACAGCCGTGGAGAAATTTTGTATATCGGCAAAGCCGTAAATCTAAAAAGGCGGGTCATTTCACATTTTCAGAAACCATCGGACTTATTCAAAGAAAGTATGTTGGGGCAAGTTTCAGACATTGACAGCCTTATCACCGGCAACGGGAAAGAGGCGCTGATTTTGGAAGACCAACTCATCAAAAAATATCAGCCGAAATTCAATGTGCAACGCAAAGACGACAAAAGTTATTTTTGGGTAGCCATAACAGACGAAAAATTTCCACGCGTATTTGTAACCCACCAGGGTTCTTTGCCATCGGCTTCCCGCCATCAGCCTCTTGGCCCCTTCGTCAACGGCAAAGAATTAAAATTGTTTTTAAGGCAGGTTCGAAAAATCGCTCCTTTCCGCACTTGCCGCGCTTTGCCCAAAAAAGCCTGCTTGCAATACGCCCTGGGTAATTGTCCGGGCTGGTGTCTGCGAAAAACGAGCCTTCCCGCCGGGTCGCGTTCCCTGCCAAGTGAGGTTTTATTGGTGTTGGAGCTGCTTAAAATTTATCAAGGCCAATCCGACCGTCTGGAAACCTACGACATTTCCAATCTTCAAGGCCGGTCTGCCACCGGTTCTCTTGTCGTTTTTAAAAATAATAAGCCACAAAAAAGCCAATATCGGCTTTTTAAGATAAAAACTGTTTTCCAAGCCGATGATCCCAAAATGCAGGCGGAAATTATCGCTCGTCGCCTTAATCATTCCGACTGGCCCCAACCCGATTTGATTTTGCTCGACGGAGGAAAGGGCCAGCTGTCGGTTGTCGGCAAAATCTTAAAAAAAACCGGCCTCCCTTTTCTGGGGCTAGCCAAAAAAGAGGAACGGCTTTATTCTCCTTTTTCCAAAAAATCAATCAAGTTAAGTTCTCTCCCGCCAATCGTCGCCAATGTCTTGATGCACGCCCGTGACGAAGCGCACCGGTTTGCTATCGCCTATCACCGAAAACTACGAACTTTAGCCACTAGGGTCTAGTGGCTAGTGGCTAAAGTTTAGATTGACTCGCGACACTAAATATGCTAAGTTGATAGAAGCAATAAGTTCCGCTTTTGCATGCTAAAAATCATTATTCGCATCGCGCTTAACGCCATTGCTTTGCTGTTAATCGCCAAATATGTCCCCGGGCTGACGTTCACCGGTTCTTGGGCCAATCTGTTGATTGCCGGCGCCGTTTTGGGGGTACTCAACGGGATTATCCGCTAAGCTTAATTTATGAACAAATTTTTACCAATCGCTCAACTCGCGGTTTCAGGACTTTTGATTGTTTCAATTTTACTACAGCAAAGAGGAGCCGGGGCTTCGGCTATCACTGGCGGTTCTTCGGCCACCTATTACAAAAAAAGGGGGGTTGAAAAATATCTCTACTGGGCCTCCGTTGTCTTGGCCGTCGTTTTTATTCTTCTGGGCGTGATTAATCTTCTAAAGTAAAAAACCATTAGTACTCCACGAGGAAATCTAGACGAGTTTTTTAGGCGTTATCGAAAAGAGCAAGGCTCTCAAGAAGATAAAAAGCCTCCCTTTTGGGCTGGAAGGTCGTTTTTCGCTTTTATCAAAAACATCCCCTGGCCTACCCGTTACCAGTGGAGTCAAATTTTTAAAACTCTCAACCGCCAGGAACAAATTCTGGTTTCCGCCTTAACGATTTTAATCATTATCGCCAATAGCGTTCTTTTGCACGGTTATTATCTGGCAGGAACGGTCCTTGAACCAAGCAGCGGCGGCCAGTATATTGAAGGGGCCATCGGCTATCCGCGCTATATAAATCCGGTGCTGGCCCCCAGCAACGATGTTGATCGCGACCTGGTCAAATTAACGTTTTCTTCCCTGTTCAAATACAACCGCGACGGCAACCTGGAAGGAGATCTGGCCGAAAGTTATAATGTCGGCGACTTTGGTAAAATTATTGACGTTTTTGTCAGAAAGAACGTCGCCTGGTCCGACGGCGCTAAACTGACGGCCGACGATGTTCTTTTCACTATTCAGCTCATCCAGGATCCGGCTTTCAAAAGCCCCCTCCGTCCCAACCTTTCCGGCATCGAAGTAGAGAAGCTCAATGACTACAGCCTGCGCTTTAAACTGAAAAACTACTACGCCCCTTTCTTGCAAAATCTTACTTTCGGCATTTTGCCCAAAAAGATTTGGCAAGATTCTTCCGCCAGCCAATTCCCCTTAAACGAGCTTAATTTGAGACCGATTAGTTGCGGTCCCTATATTTTTTCTGAATTGCAAAAAGACAAAGACGGCACCGTTACTTCGCTAACGCTAAAAGCCAACAATAATTACTTCGGAGAAAAAGCTTTTCTAAAAACAATTCAGTTCCAATTCTTTGGGAATCAAGACCAGCTGCTGGGCGCCCTAAACAAGGGAGACATTGAAGGAATCAACAACGTCCCCATCCCCTGGCTTGATAATTTTAAAAACTTTCCCTCATTGAGATCGGA
>JAKAHB010000015.1 GCA_021815315.1 bacterium
AGATTTAGCGGTGTTACCAAAGAAACGCCCAAACGAATATAGGGCGCGGGGTTGTTGGGTTCCAACTCGTTCATTCTTTTGTAAAAGTTTTCGGCCAGACTGCCGGCGTCACTGACGTACAAAGTCGCGTTTTCATAGATTGAGGCTAAAACATGAACAGTTTCCACGTCATTGGGCGCTAGGTCCAAAGAACGTCGCGCCGCCGAGATAGCCGCTTGCAAATAGGATAACGTCTTGACCCGGTCAAGGCCTCCGTCTTTGCTTTTGGACACTTCTTCATTGGCCAGAAGCATATAATATTGGCCCTGGCGAGCGTAATAAAGCGGTTGATAATCAACTAAACGAATCGCGTTAGTTGTCCAGCCAACGGCTTCTTGCGCCGTATCGGCGGTAGTCGCCTTTTTAACATAGAAATCAGCGACCAGAGACCTGGTTAACAGGGCAAAGAAAACGACCACTCCGGCGCTCACAAACAAAAACACGCTTGCCAAAATAATAGCGTTTTGCGGTGAAGCTTTCAGGCTTAAATTGGTCCTGGGGAAATTAAATCCTTGGCTATTTAGCACCGACGCGTAAAGAAGCCCCACAAAAAGCCCCCCTAATAAAAGCGAGACGGAGTCAAAAACAGAAACAAACGCCGAAATACCAAGAACGGCCAAAGCTCCAACGCCTCCTGCTAAAAATAACTTGTCGGACATTTTTTGCGCCTTGATTAGAACAAAAATAGAGATAAACGCCAGTCCGGCTAATAACAAAATTAGGGTTAGGGCGCCCACAATGCCCATGGTAGCCAGCACTTCAAAAAACAAGCCCCGAGCCGAATCAAAATAAACATTCCAAACGGCATTGTCATTAAAATTCTGCGGTTTAAACTTGGCAAAATCATATTTGAAAGTTGACAAGCCGCTTCCAAATAATAAATTATCCTTCAGGCTATTTTTTGCAATTTGCCAAGAAAAATCGCTTGAAAGACTGACTTCTGCCGGCGCTTTTAGGGCCAGCGAGGGAATCCCGCCCACCACGTAGAAAAAAATCAGGATTAAAAAAGTGGCAATCGGCCAAGACAGGCCGGAATTATCGATTTTTATTACCCGAGAAACCAAAAAGATTAAAAGCACCAGTACCCCCAAGATAGGAGCTGGCCAAAAAATAAAAGGGCTGGACATAAACAAAAAAATTAAATCTGCCGTCAAAGTGACACCGAAAAAAAGCTTGAAAAACTCTCGCCATACTTTTGTTTGCCAAATCGTTTTTACACCTAAGATCCCAATAATCAGAAGCGGGATCAAGGCGGAAATAAAAATACTCGCGTTACCCGTTGACCCCAAGGGATTGTAGTTTGCAAAAAATTTGATTTTTGCCGCCAAAAAAGAAAATTGGACGCCGAAAGAAAAAATCAAAAATATGAAATTGGCGAGGCCCAGGCCAAGCAAGGCCAAACCGCGACGTTTGCGATTAAAGTTATTAACCAAAAAATAAATAAAGATGATTAAAGAAAAAATTCCGATTAAGCTTTTCCCCGGCGCCCCAAAAGAACCAAAAAGGCTGCCATTTTTATTGACAGAAAAAATTGTTGAAAGAATTACTGCTCCCAGAAAAAGCAAAACAGGCCAATCCCAAAAAGATCTTTTCAGGCTAACCCGGCCAACAATAATGCCTCTGGTCATCCAGGCAATTAATCCAAAGAGTATCAAGACGGAAAACAGAGAAAATTTTTCAAAAGCCGTTCCTTGAGCAGTCGTTCCGACCGCAAACAGCGGCACCAGGAAAAAAATTAAAAACAGAACGACAGAAATAACACCCTCGCAAAACCTTACCGCCAAAGATTTTTTCTTTTTAGCGGCCAGGTTCAACTCTGGTAATAATTCTTTTTTTTGCGAAAAAGATTCTTCTCTGTTTGAAAAAAATTGTTTAGGCATTATTTTTTTGAACAAATATTTAATGATCTAAAGCTATAAAAGAATCCGCTTAAACTTAACCAGCCAGGCCCCCATACCCCAAAGCTTGCAATCCGGGCAAACTATCGCCAGATAAAAAATCCATCATCGCCCCTCCTCCGGTAGAAACGTAATTGAATTTACCAAGCAACCCGAGGCGATCAAGACAAAGAACCGTTTCTCCCCCTCCCGCCACCGAAAATCCTTTATTGGCTACAATGGCCTCCGCTACTGTTTTTGTTCCCGCGAAAAAATCATCATTTTCAAAAAATCCCATTGGGCCGTTCCAAACAAGACCTTTGGCGTTAGCGATAATTTTAGAAAATATTTCCCTTGTTTCCGGCCCAATATCCAAAATAATCTCATCTCCATCAATGTTCCCGACGGCCTTCACGACCCGCCCGTTCCCTTGGATGTCCCGTGCCGCCACCGCGTCCACCGGCAAATGCAGTTTGGGGTTGGCTAAATCCAATCCCTCAAGGTCTCCCAGCCCCAGTCCTTTTTCCACAAGCGAAGCTCCGACGGCCAGGCCCTTGAATTTCAAAAGATTGTTCGCCAAGGCCCCCCCGATGATTACCGCTTCGGCCTCGTTTAAAAATTTATTGATAAATTTTATCTTGGTGGAAATTTTAGCCCCGCCCAAAACAACCGTCAGATCGGCTACTTTTTCCAGGATTTCTTCCAACCACCTTATTTCTTTTTGGATAAGCAATCCGGCGGCCGAAGGCAAAAGCTGGGGGAGCAAAACCATGGAAGCGTGAGCGCGGTGACAAGTCCCGAAAGCATCGTTGACATAAACATCCCCCAGTTCCGCCAGCTGCTCGGCAAATCCCCGATCGCCTTTTTCCTCGCCACTTTCCGTTCTTAGGTTTTCCAGCATGATTATTTCTCCCCAGCCCGCTTCTTCAACACACTTTTTGGCTTCCGCTCCTTTTACTTGAGGACAAAATTTTATCTCCCGTCCAAAGATTTCGCTCGCCTTTTTTGCTATTGTTTCCAAACTTCGCGGCCCACCTTGGCCGAAACCGTTCTTGCCGCTTAGATGCGACAGCAAAACAACTTTTGCCCCTTGCCCGACTAAATAGTCAATCGTCGGCCAGGCCGCCTTAATCCGATAGGTTTCTGTTATGTTGCCTTGTTCGTCCCAGGCCACGTTAAAATCAACCCGCGTCAAAACGGTTTTTTGGGCGACCTCCAAGTCTTGAAGTTTGCGCAACGGCATCGGGTTTGATTTCAAACGAAAATAAGTTTAAAAAAATAATATCAGTTTTGGGCCTCTTTTATCATCTTGATAACTTCGCTGCCGTTTAAAGACGCCTTTCCCACCAGCACTCCGTCAATGCCTTTCTGCGAAAAATAACCAGCGATATTTTTGGCATCCACGCTACCGCCATAAAGAATCTCCGTTTCTTGAGCCGCTTGGCGGCCAAATAACTCTCCTGCCAACTTACGCAAATAAAGAATTGAACTTAGAGCATTATCGGAAGAATCCGCCCGCGCTCCGGGATTAGTGCTAATAGCCCAAACCGGTTCGTAGACAATAACAATGTTACTCATTCCAGAAGAACTGACCCCCCGCAGAGCAGTTAAAAATTTTTCTTTGATTTCCAAATACCCCTCCTTGCCATCTGGCAGAACCTCGGATTCACCGACGCATAAGACAACCTTTAGTCTTTCTTTGAGAGCCGCTTTAATTTTTTGGTTTATCATTTCATCTGTTTCCCCTAGTTTTCGCCGCTCCGAATGGCCTAAAATCACGAAGGAACACCCCATATTTTTTAGCATTAAAGGAGAAATTTCGCCCGTGAAAGCGCCTTCTCTCTCCCAAAAACAATTCTGCGCCCCAAATTCAATTTGGCCGGATTTATTTTTTTTGATTAAACTTTCCAAACATAAAAAAGGCGCGGCTATCCCAATCGCGATTTTCTTATTGTTTACCCCCTTGGCCGCTTCCCCATACATCGTCAACAAACTCTCAGCCTCAACCAAGGTTTTCGGATTCATTTTCCAGTTAGCAATAAAATATTTTTTATTCATAAATTCTATAACTAAACGTTATGTTTAAAATGTCTTTTTACCCACCAGATAATTGCCACCAAAACTATGACGACAACCAAGACATCAAACTTATGGAAATAGACTCCCAGATTTTTCCAATGGCTTCCCAGCTTAATGCCCAGATAAGCCAAGGCGGCATTCCAGGGCAAAGAGCCAGCAAAACTGTAAAAAATAAATCTTCCCAAATTCATTCTAGCCACTCCAGCCGGAAGAGAAATGAAGGTACGAATAACCGGCAGCAACCGCCCAAAAAAAACCGCTACGGCTCCGTATTTTTCAAATATGGCATCCGTTTTATCCAGATCTTTGCGGCTGATAAGAACATATTTTCCCCACCTGTTTAAAAATGGCCTGCCACCCAAGAAACCAACCCCATAAGCAATTAAAGACCCAATTAGATTACCCATTGAAGCCCAAAAGACTACCGGCCAAAAAGCCAACTTGCCCATCGTTATCAGGTAACCAGAAAAAGGCATAATAACCTCCGAAGGGACTGGAATGGCGGCGCTTTCCAGCGTCATCAATACCAAAATTCCCCAATAACCGCCCGCCGCAATGACGCTAACAATGGTTGAGCCGATAAAATTTAAAAGCTGGGTAATCATATTCAAAATCGGTCTTCTCTCTTACTCCTTAGAAATTCGGCGGCTTTTTCTGGCTCAATAACAGAAATCTCAATCCCGGTGGACAGTTCAAACCCAGCCCAAACAGAAGTTTTGGGAAAACACTCCCAGTGCCAATGGTAGTGTTCGTATTCTTTACCATTGCAAGGCGCGGTATGAATAAAAAAATTATAAGGCGGGTCTTGCAATGCCGCATCAATCATCTTCATCGCCGCCGACAAGGCCTCGGCAAATTGCGCCTTTTCTTCGTTCCCCAGTTGTTCAAAAAAAGCGTGATGCTCTTTAGGGTAAATTCTCATTTCAAAAGCGACTTTTGAGGCAAAAGGGCAAAGGGCGACAAATTTTTCATTTTCAAAAATAATCCGTCGGCCATCTTTCAGGTCTTCCGCTATCATGTCGCAATGGATGCAACGTTCGTGCTGATGAAAATATTTTTCCGATCCATCCAGGCTGTCCGACAAGCCCGGATCAATAACCGGGGTGGCAATAATTTGCGAATGAGGATGAGCAACAGAGGCTCCCGCCGCGTATCCGTGATTGTGGAAAATGGAGATGTAATTAATAAACTTTTCCTTCATTAATTCCAAATACCGTTCTTGATAGACATCCACCAATTCTTTTACCTCTTCAACGGTAAATTGCCCGATATGCTTTTGGTGGTCGCGCGTGATCACCACCTCGTGAAAACCCAGCCCATTTATTTTTTTGTAAGGTCCGATTTCCTGCTCATCCAGAGAAAAACAACAAGTGAAGGCCGGATACTTGTTGGGCACAACCGCAATTTTCCAGTTATCGCCTTCACCTTTTAACAATTTGGGTGGAAGTTGGGTTTTAAGGTCACAAAAAAAACAAGGGTCCTCCTCCCCAACGCCATGACTTTCTTCTTTGGGTTTGACAAACTGCTCCGGTTTTTTGGCCCGTCCGGTGGCGATGACCACCCAACCCTGGGAAACGGGGTCAAATCGCAGTTCGGAAGCCGGAACATCGGGCACTAGTTGTTTATCAGGCATAGAATTAGAGTCAAATTGTTCTTTGAGCTTTTGTGAACAAAATTCATTTTCTTAATTTTTTAATCCCGTAGCTATCCGTCAGCATCCACCACCAGACTTGAAACAACTCCTTAAAGACGCTCAAATAACTGCTTAATTTCACGTGGCTGGCGGCGTCATTTATCCAATAAACCGGAATTTTGCCGATTTTAAAATTTAATTTCCTGGCCAGCGCCAAAAATTCAATATCCATGCCCCAACGATCAATTCTGGTTTTGGAAAAAACAGCCTTGGCGGCTTGAGCCGTAAAAGCCTTAAAACCGCATTGGGTGTCCCAGATGCCGGGAACAGCAAAAATTTGAATCAAAATATTGCCCATATTCCCCAGAAGTCTTTTGAGAAATGATTGAGGCACGGCTTGTCTGGCCCCCCTGGCATCCTTGGAATCGCGGCTGCCGATCACGACGTCATAGCCTTCGCGAAACAGAGGTAACATTTTATCAAAATGATCCAAGGTGGTAGCATTATCGGCATCCATAAACAATCGAATTTCTCCGTGAGCCTCAAGCATCCCCTGACGAACCACCCAGCCCTTGCCGTGATTTTGCTTGTTATCAATCAAGCGCAGGTTACACACCATTTGGCGGAAATTGTTGACCACCTCGGCGGTTTTGTCGGCGGCGCCGTCAATCACCACTAAAATTTCGTAATCAAATTTTTGCTTGGCCAAATAATGATCAACCGCCAGCAAGGTCTTGCCGATTCTTTTTTCTTCGTTGTAAGAAGGGATAATGACAGATAAAAACATGGGAGAATCAAAAGTTCAAAAATCAAAAGTCAAAACTCAAAAGAGGCTTGACGATTAACCACTGATTAATGCCCTTAAATAATAGATTTTCCTTTATTATAGCACTAAATCCAGCTTTTTTAAAACCTCAAAATCTTTCTTTAGGGCTTCTTTCATTCCGCTATTATACACCGCCACAGCCGGGTGATAGAAGGGAATAAATTTTATTCCCGGCAGCCACTCCCTGGCAACAAAAACCTGGCCGTGGATTTGGCTGATAGATTTTAATTTGTCGCCCAACCCAAGTTTTTGCATTAAATAAGACATGGAATGGCGGCCTAAAGAGCAGAGCGCACTAGGGTTAATGGCTGTAATTTGTCTTTGCAGATAGCCGGTGCAAGTTTCAATCTCCTGAAATTCCGGGTCTCTGTTGCCGGGCGGACGACATTTGAGTAGATTGGCGATATAGACATCTTCTCTTCTGACGCCCGCGTGATTTAGCAATTCGTCAAGAAACTTTCCCGAAGCACCGCAAAAAGGATGAGCGGTTTTATCTTCTTGCGCTCCCGGCGCTTCACCCACGAACATGATTTTGGCGTGATGATTGCCTGTCCCCACCACGGGATTTTGGCGCGTTTGATAGAGAGAGCATTTTTGGCAAGCAATCACCTCGTCACGAACTAGTTTGAGTTTGGAGGTAACATCGGGCATGGGTTTAGCCATAGATCAAATAGATTTACTTGAGATTCTTTAGCCTTTTCATTTCACCCGATTTGTTTTTTCCACGCATATGCGTGGAAAAAACAAATCGGGTGAAAGATGAATCTAGCCTTATCCCCCGCCTATTTCCTCAAAGAAAACATCGGCTAGGATCCCGCTTTAAGCTTCCGTCAAAATTTCGCACCCTTTTTCGGTTACCGCCACGGTATGCTCAAAGTGAGAAGAAAGCGAACCGTCTTTGGTAACATAGACGCCGCTTTTGTTCCTTTTAACTTGCCAATCACCGCTGGTTAACATCGGCTCAATGGCCAAAGTCATTCCTTGTTTTAAGATAAGGCCCTCTTTTTTTGACCCGTAGTTTAAAACTTGCGGCTCTTCGTGCAATTCATGGCCCACCCCGTGCCCCACGAGCTCTTTAACCACGGCGAAACCCTCCGCCTCCGCGTATTGTTGAATAGCAAAACCAATCTCGCCCAAACGCGCCCCGGGCTTGATTTGAGCAATCGCCAGATCCAAGGACTTTTTAGCCGCCTTAACCAAGCGTTCGGCCTCGGGTTTAACCTTGCCCACTAAAACAGTAATGGCGGCATCGGTGAACATCCCCGGCTCGCTGCCACAGCCGCCGACCATTGAACAAGCGCGGCAGTTTTCGGGAGGGAACAAAACACCCAAATCCAACCCCACAATGTCTCCTTCTTTTAATTTTATCTCGCCCGGCACGCCATGCACCACTTCATCATTGATAGAAACGCAAATTGAAGCCGGAAAACCATCATAGCCCAGGAAGGCCGGCATCGCTCCGGCTTGCAAAATTATTTCCGTGGCCAAGTCGTTCAATTTTTCCGTCTTGAGACCGGGCTTAACAATCTTGGCGACCGCTTGCAGGGTCTGCGCTAAAATTTTGCCCCCCGCGCGCATTTTGGCTATCTCTTTTTCTGTTTTGATAGTAACCATATACTTAAAAATTTAGCTCTTGTTTTCCACCGCCTCAACAATGTCCGCAAAAACTTTATCAATCGCTTGCTCGCCGTTGACCACGATTAATTGTTTCCTCTGGCGATAGTATTCAATCATCGGAACCACTTCTTTCTCAAAATACTCCATTCTCTCTTTGATCGCCTCGTCTGTATCATCCGGACGGCGCCCTAATTCCCCTCCGCATTTATCACATTTTTCCAAAACTTTTGACTCGCTGGTATAGGGAATAATATTTTTACAACTTTTACAAATTCTTCTTTTTGCTAAGCGATTTTCCGCTTCCGGCCGAGAGATGTCCAACAAGATACAATAGCTGTCGGGCCACTCATACCATTCAAAGGCCTGGCTTAAAAGTTCCGCCTCAATCCATTTTCTGGGGCTACCGTCAATAATCATGCCCACAAAACTCGGATCCTCTTTAAAAACATCAAATTTATTGGCCCACTCCTTATAGATTAACGAAGTCGGAGCCAAAACACCGCGCAGCAAAAACTCTTTTAATTTACGACCGGAAAAGTCGTCTTTGGCCGCTCGTTCACGCAACAAGCTGCCACTGCCATAAACCGGCAAGGTATATTTTTCCGCCAACAATTTCGCTTGGGTCCCTTTGCCGCAACCGGAACGACCAAAGAGCAAAAATATTTTAATCGCAGCCATAAGCACGTTAAAACCAGTCCGAAATTAATTATCAAATAACAGTTACATTTTAAAACAAGGCCGCCGAAAAGACAAGGCTGATTCAGCGACCAAAAAACCCGCCCGGCACAGCGCCAGAGCGGGTTTTAAAAGAGCCTCAACCCTTTCTAGAATCCGTCGTAATCTCGCATCGTTAATTGCGACTCTACTTGTCTCATTGTTTCAAGAACCACCGAGACAACGATTAAAACCGAGGTTCCGCCAACGGCAAAGCTAGTAATTCCGGTCATATTCTGCACGATAGTCGGGATCACCGCCACCAAGCCCAAGAAAAGAGCTCCAATCAAAAGCACCCGATTTAAGATAAAGAAAAGAAAATCCGATGTTGGCTTACCAGGCCTGATTCCGGGCACAAAGCCTCCCATGCGTTGCAAGTTCTCGGAAACATTTTTGGGGTCAAAGGTAACTGCCGTGTAGAGGTAAGTAAATAAAACCACTAACACGAAATAGACGACGATATAGGTTAATCCCTGTTTATTAAAAAGCCCCACTAAAAAGCTGGCGGCGGACGCCAACCAGGGGGTGCTTGAGTGTTGCAAAAATCCGCCAATCATTCCCGGAAACATCAAAAAAGAAATAGCAAAGATAATCGGGATTACACCAGCCGGGTTAACGTTGAGTGGTAAATAGGTGGAAACCCCGCCATAGACTTTATTGCCTCGCACTCGCTTGGCGTAAGAAACGGGGATATTGCGACGCCCCTCGGTGATGATTATCACCCCCACGATTACCAACAAGGCGATCGCCAGAAATCCGATATAGGATGGAATTTGAGAAGGGTCGTAGGTGGCCAAGGTTTGTCGCAGATGAGTGGGGAATCCGGCCACAATCCCGGCAAAAATTAAGAGCGAAACGCCGTTACCAATTCCCTTTTCAGAAATTAGTTCCCCCAACCACATCAGAAAAACCGTTCCGGCCGTTATGGTCACCAGGATTAACATGGTCTCAAAAAAAGAAGAAATAACAACAACGCCTTGATTGCGGAAAAGGGCTAACATCCCATAACCCTGCAAGAGGGCAAAAGGCACAGTCAATAATCTGCCATATTGATTAAATTTTTGTCTGCCCCTTTCCCCTTCTTCCTTATAAAGCTGTTCCATCTTGGGGAAAATCATTGTCAAAAGCTGCATCACAATGACTGCCGTGATGTAGGGGCTAAGACCCAACATAATTAGAGAAAGATGGCTTAGGGCGCCACCACTGAAAAGATTCAGCAAGCCCAAAAATTGGTTGGTCTCAAAAAAGCTCTTTAGCTTTAAGGCGTCAATCCCAGGAATGGGGATATTCGCCGCCACGCGGAAAACCACTAAAATAGCCAAAACATAAAAGACTTTGTTTCTAATTTCTCTAATTCTGAAAATTTGCAGCAACTTATTCATATTTTGGCTAATTGCTGGCGCCGATTACTTTGTCGCTAGCAATAGTAATTTTATGGCTTAGGCCGCACCGCCGATAATCTTTCCGCCCGCTTGCTCAATCTTTTTTGCCGCGCTGGCAGAAACCATCAATTTTTCAATGATTAGTTTTTTTGTCAGTTGGCCGGAACCCAGAATTTTTATCGGTTCTTTTCTGCTTTTTCTGACCCTGATCAGTCTTTTTTCCTCCAGCTTGGCGTAATTTACAGTATCGCCGTCATTAAATCCTTTCTCCAATACCGCCAGATTGACCGCAAAGGTTTTGACCGAAACCGGGGCGAATTGATAACCGCGTCTTTTGGGCAAACTCTTGAGCGCGTCTCGCCAAGCCGGACGCCGGCTGGAACCGGCGCGAGAATTTTGGCCTTTCATACCACGGCCAGAATAGGTACCTTTTTTACCGCCACGTCCAACTCGCGTTCTTTTTTTAAGATTATTCGGTTTTTTAATTTCGTGTAATTGCATATATGTTTAGGGTCTAGGGTCCGGCCACTAGGGTTTAGCGGCTAAACTAATTTTTCTAAAGCCTTAAGAGTCGCTCTAGCGTTGTTTAATTTGTTGGAACTTCGACTTACGATTTTGCCAGTCAAATTTTCTATCCCGACCAATTCACAGATAATGCGCACTGCTCCGCCGGCAACCAAACCTTTACCAATTTTAGCCGATTTTAGAACAACTCTGGCCGCGCCGTACTTGGCATCCACTTCGTGCTTGATCGTTCCATTGGTTATTTTGATTTTAATCATGCTTTTTTTAGCATCCGCTACCGCCTTTTCCACCGCTTGCGAAACATCGGGGCCTTTGGCGACTCCCACGCCAACTCGGCCGTTTCTATCGCCTATAACCATCACGGCGCGAAAACTAAAACGACGACCGCCGGCTACTACGCGCACCACGCGATCAACGCCCAAAAGTTTTTGCTCAAACTCGGGTTTTTCTTTTCTTGTCGTTCTCTGATTAAAATTATTTGCCATATTTGTTAGCTCTTAAATCTTGAGGCCGCCTTTTTTAATCCCCTCGGCCACAGCCTTTACCCGGCCGTGAAAACGATAACCGCCGCGATCAAAAACGACCTCTGTTATTTTTAAACCAGCCGCCATTTTGGCCAACTGCTCTCCGGCCGCCAGGGCTCGGTCGGTTTTGGTTTTTCCCGCTACCTTTTTGTCGCTTAAAGCAGCCAAAGTTTTGCCGGTCAAATCGTCAATCAACTGCAAATACAGGCAAACATTGCTACGAAAAACGGACAATCGGGGGCGAACCGCAGTTCCCTGAATTTTTGCCCGGACTCTTTTATGCCTGGATTCTCTTTGCTCTTTTTTATTTTTTTTGTTTTCCATGATTTTTATTTTTGGTTAGCCAGCTTTAACCTCCAGAAGCGGTCTTTTTACCGGTTTTTCTCTTGATAATTTCACCTTGATAACGAATGCCCGACCCCTTATACGGCTCTGGCTTCTTTAAGGCTCTGATTCTAGCCGCTTCTTGACCAACCAGTTGTTTGTCAATCCCCAGCACCGAGATTACGTTCTTTTCAACCGCATAACTTATTCCTTTTTGAGCTTCCACTACCACAGGGTGAGAGAATCCCAATTCTAAAACCAACTTGTCTCCCTGGACTTGAGCCTTAAAACCCACCCCCTGAAATTCCAAGTTTTTAGAAAAACCCTTCTCAACTCCTTCTACCAGATTAGCCGCCAAAGTACGAAAAAGTCCCCACAAAGCTGAAGCTTCTTTATCCTGGGTTTTTGGTTTAACCGCAATCTCCTTTTCGGAAATTTCAAAAATCAAAGCGGGGTTAGTCGCCAGGCTCAATTCTCCTTTCGGTCCTTTGGCAATCAAAACACCATCCTCCAGCCGAACCTGGACTCCTTGAGGGATAGCAATTGGATTTTTACCGATTCTGGACATAAACGTAAAATAATTAATTTATCCTTTCTTACAAAACGTCAGGGGCCAAAGAAACAATTTTATCATAACCTTTTTCTTTCAACTCGCGAGCCACCGGCCCGAAGATTCTTCCGCCCTTGGGCTCTTTGTTGGCGTCAATGACCACGGCCGCGTTCTCGTCAAAACGAATATAAGACCCATCCGGACGGCGGAAAGCTTTTTTCTGTCTGACAATCACCGCTTTTACTACTTCACCTTTTTTAACTTGCTTCCTGGGTTCGGCTGATTTAACCGAAGCAACGATAATGTCACCCAAACCGGCGTAACGTCTTTTTGACCCGCCAAGCACCTTAAAACACTGGAGCATTTTAGCTCCGCTGTTATCGGCAACTTTTAATTTTGATCCTGGTTGTATCATATTGTTTTTTTATCCGTCGCTGGCCGCGGCTCGCAAATTGTTTTGCGATTCGCGCCTAGCGCCTGGCAATCCGCTGCCTCTTTACCATATCTCGCACAACACTTCTCCTCCAACTTTTTGCTCTTTGGCTTCTTTATTTGTTAACAAGCCCTTGGAAGAAGAAACAATCGCGATGCCGTGCCCTTGTTTGACCGACTTTAAGTCTTTGCTACCGCTATACGTGCGACAACCGGATCGGCTGACTCTCCTCGCGCCAGATATGGCCGAACGGCCATTGCTGTATTTCAAATTTATAACTATAACCTTTGTGTCTTTCTGCTCATCCTGTTTAACGCTGGTTATAAAATTGTTTTTTTGCAAAATCTGCGCCAATTCAAATTTTATTTTTGAAAACGGAGTAACCACGGTTTCGTGGCCTACCGCTTGAGCGTTTTTAATTTGGACTAGCAGGTTAGCGATATGATCCATATATTTTTACCAAGATGATTTTTTAATACCGGGAATTTCTCCCTTGTTGGCCAATTCCCTGAAACAGACGCGGCAAAGATCGAAGTCTCTCATAAAGGCGCGCTTACGGCCACAACGAAAGCACCTCTTGGTGATTCTGGTTGAAAATTTCGGTTTCTTTTTTGATTTAGCGATTTGTGCTTCTGTGGCCATACAAATTTATTATTTATTTTGATCTTTATTCATTAAACCTTTTAACGGGAAACCCAGCAGTCTGAACAACTCTAAGGCCTCTTCTTTTGTTTTGGCGCTGGTGACCAAAACCGCTTCCAGCCCAAAAATCAATCTGACATTCTCGTGAGAAATTTCCGGAAAAACAATCTGCTCTTTTATCGCCACCGACAAATTTCCCGCCCAATCGGCCGCCTTGGGGTCAATACCACGAAAATCACGGGTTCTGGGTAGCGCCAGGTTAATCAAACGGGAAACAAAGTCATACATTCGATCGCCTCGCAAAGTAACCTTGAAACCGACGTGCGAACCCTTTCTGGTCTTAAAAGCGGCGATCGCTTTTTTGGCGAAAGTTTTAACCGCTTTTTGACCGCAAATCAAAGTTAAATCATTTTCAATATCCTGTAAAGCGCCGTTGTCTTCGCGATATTTGCCAACGCCAGTATTTATTACCACCTTTACCAAGCGAGGGATTTCCAAGTTATTTCTGTAGCCGGACTTTTCTTTCAGGGCGGGGATTATTTGTTTTCTGTATTTCTCTTTTAAAGTCATTTTAGTTTTCCTGATTACATTTTTTGCAAATTCTCACCTTTCTACCGGCCTCGTTGGAACGAAAGCCAACCCTGGTCGGCTTGTTGCAGGCTGAACAAATCAGCATTGTCTTGGCGGCGGCTACGGCCCTGGGGACTTCCACCACCTGGCCTTTTTCTCCCTGCTTCTTGGCGCGTTGATGTTTCTTCAGCAAATTCAAACCTTCCACCACAATTTTGTTGGTTGACGGCAAAACATTCAATACTTTACCTTCCTTGTTTTTGTCTTTGCCGGATAACATTTTTACTTGATCGCCTTTTTTGATTTTCATTTTTTTAAATGAGTTTAAACTGATCTTACGCTTCCGTTTCTTCCGTGGCTACCACCTCCGCGCCAGCTGTTTCGCCGTAAATGACCCTCCATTTTTTATCTTTGCTCAACGGCCGACATTCAATTATTTCCACCTTGTCTCCTATTTTATAGCGGTTCTGTTCGTCATGGGCTTTGTATTTGACGGTTGAACGATAACGTTTTTTGTATTTTTTGTGCTCTTTCAACGTGCTCACCGCCACCACCACGGTTTTATCCATCTTATCCGAAAGCACCGTTCCTGTCAGACGCTTCTTGAAAGATTTTTCTTTTGGCAATTTTGATTCAGTCATAATTCTGGCTAATTATTTAAAGACTTTTCCGTCTCCGGAGAGCGTTGCTCCAGCAAAGTTGAGACTCTGGCGATGATTTTGCGTAATTTTCTTAATTCGCTGGAATCGCGGAGTTTTTTAACCGCCATTTCAAAACGCAAAGTCCGCAGCTTGTCCGCCGATTCCTGCGACAAGTTTTTCAGTTCTTTGGTGGATAAATTTTTTAATTCTTGAGTTTTCATAGGTTTCCGCTTCCAAGTTCTCTTTTTCTTACTTTTCTTTCTTGATAAATTTGGTTTTTATCGGCAATTTATGGGACGCCCTTCTCATCGCTTCACGAGCGGCTTCTTCGGCTACGCCTTCCATCTCAAAAATCACACGCCCGGGAGTAATCGGAAAAACAAAATGATCAACCGCTCCCTTGCCTCCTCCCATCGGCACTTCTGCTCCTTTCTTGGTTACCGGCTTATCGGGAAAAATTCTGATCCAAATTTTGCCTCCGCGTTGCACGTATCTGGACATGGCTCGACGAGCCGCTTCAATCTGGCGCGAGCTAACCCAACGAGTCCCCATGGCCTTTAAACCGAAACTGCCAAAAGCCAACGTCGTGCCGCGATTGGCCACGCCTCTGGATCTGCCTTTAAAAGATTTTCTGTGTTTTGTCTTTTTGGGTGTTAACATATCTGTTATTTAGCTGTTCCGTCTTTTGGCTCTTCTTTTTTCTTTTCAAAGATTTCGCCTTTGTAAATCCAAACCTTAATCCCCACGGTCCCGTAGGTAGTAAAGGCCGTAGCGGTGGCGTAGTCAATATCGGCTCTTAAGGTCTGCAAAGGAATTTTGCCTTTGGACAGCCATTCTCGGCGAGAAATTTCCGCTCCATCCAGTCGGCCGCCTAAAACAATTTTTACCCCCTGAACACCTTTTGTCTGGGATATCTTTTCCAAAAATTGTTTCAGCACTCGACGATAAGGCATTCTTTTTTCAATCTGTTCGGCAATCATCCCGGCGACAACCGCCGCTCTGCTGTTGGCATCTCTTATCTCCTCTATTGAAAGCTTGACTTCCGGCGTCTGTTGGCCGCGGCTGATTTTGTTAAGCTTCTTTTGCAGTTCTTTTCTAAGAGCTTCCACTCCGGCGCCACCGCGACCGATAATTAACCCAGGGCGAGCGGTGAAAATAATCGCGTTGATTTGGTTGGCCGAACGCTCAATTTCAACCCGGTCCAGTCCGGCCTTGGCAAGCTTTTTTTGCAACCATTCGCGGATAGTCAAATCCTGCCCCAAAAAAATATTATAATTCCGCTTAGAAAACCAGCGTGATTTCCAATCCGTGGTCTGCCCAATACGAAATACAGTTGGATTAACTTTGTGTCCCATAAGTTTAGATGCTCTTTCTTCTGAATACTTTTTTATCGCTAGTTACGGCCGGTTGTCGGGAAAAATTTCTATATTTAGCCGAACCGGAAGCGCCGTGCGGTCTTTTTTCTTTCTGCGGGTGTTCCGATTTTTGCTCGTCTGCCGATGTTATGGCTTCCGCTGGTTTTTCTTCTTTTAATTTATCGCGCGCGATTTCTGGTTCATTCGTTTTCTTCTTTTCGGCCTTAACCGCAACTCCTTCTTTTTGCCCCAAGATTAATTCTACTTGGCAAGTCCGTTTGCGCAGTTGAGTAGCGCGACCCATGGCGCGAGGCAACCATCTCTTCAGGGTGGGGCCGGCGTTAACAAAAATTTTATCAATAAAAAGAGCTTCTTTTTCCAGGCTAAAATTGTTCTTGGCATTAGCCAAGGCGGAATTTAAAAGTCTTAGCAACGGTTGAGCGGCTTCTTTTTTATTAAACTTTAACTGAACCAAGGCCGCCTCGGCTTCCAAATTGCGCACCAAATCAACCACCAGTCTGACTTTTCTGGGTGAGATTCTTACGTGCCCTAATTTTGCTTTTATTTGAATCGCTTCTGCCATGGTTTTTGTTATCTTCTGTTTCTAACTGATTATTTTTTTATTTATTTCTTGGCGCCTTGGGCTTTTTTGGCTTCCATCTCTTTTTGGATCTTTCCGCCGTGCCTGACAAACTTTCTGGTCGGAGAAAATTCGCCTAATTTATGGCCGACCATATCCTCGGTGACAAAAACCGGAACGTGCTCCTTGCCATTGTGCACCCCGAAAGTAAAGCTGACCATTTCCGGTGAAATAGCGCTGCTTCGAGCCCAAGTTTTGATAATGGTTTTATCTCCAACCTTTAAGGCGGCAATTTTTTTCAATAACTTGGGATAGACGTATGGTCCTTTTTTTAAACTTCTCGCCATATTTTTTCTTTAGTTTGATGCCTACGGCACCGAAATCTTATTTTTTCTTAGGTTTTCTTCTCTTCAGGATAAAACGACCGCTTGGTTTCTTTTTTCTTCTCGTCTTAACCTCAAAGGCTTGTTTGCCCCAAGGGGTCTTTGGCCCTCGACGCAAACCGATAGGAGCACGACCTTCGCCTCCACCATGCGGATGGTCAACCGGATTCATCGCCGAACCTCTGACCGTCGGGCGCACACCTCGCCA
>JAKAHB010000016.1 GCA_021815315.1 bacterium
CACCAGCCACGCCGCCGGTATGGAAAGTTCTCATGGTCAACTGCGTTCCCGGTTCACCGATGGCTTGGGCGGTAACAATCCCCACAGCCTCTCCCAGTTTAACAAGCTGGTTATTGCCCAAATCCCAACCGTAGCATTTTTGACAAACGCCATACTTAGTTTTGCAGGTGATGACCGAACGGACCTGAACTTTATCAACTCCCAAAGAGTCAATTGCTTCGGCCGCTTTTTTGTCAATGAGCTCATTCTTTTTGATTATGCCGGGAAATTCATCCAAAATGGTTCGCCCGATAATCCGCGAAGCCAGAGATCGGTTCAGCTCTTTCCCGTCTTCCCGATAGACAAAAATCCCTTCTTTATTGCCGCAGTCTTCTTCGCGCACCACGACATCTTGAGCCACATCAACCAAACGGCGAGTCAGATAGCCGGCTGAAGATGTCCTCAAGGCGGTGTCTGAAGTTCCTTTTCGCGCGCCGTGAGTGGAGATAAAATATTCCAGCACGTTAAAACCTTCCTTGAATGAACTTTTAATCGGCAACTCAATAATTTCTCCCGACGGGTTTACCACCAAGCCTTTCATCCCGACCATTTGAGAAATTTGGGCCATTGAACCGCGAGCGCCGGAGCTGATGATGTTAAAGACCGAGCCCTTTTTATCCAAAGCGTCAACCGCCAGCTTGGCGACCTCTTCTTTGGTCCGGCTCCAAATTTCAATAATTCGCGATCTCCTCTCTTCTTTGGTTAAAAGACCGTCTAGATATTGACCGTGAACTTCTTCAACCTCTTTTTCCGATTCAACCAAAACAGCTGTTTTTTCCAGAGGAGTCTTGAGGTCGTCCATCCCCCAGGAAAGACCGGAGCGAGTGGCAAATTCATAGCCCGTCTTCTTTATTTCATCCAAAATTCTAGCTGCTTCTTTAACGCCGGATTGCTCAATCAGTTCCGCCACTACCGCTAGCAACGCTTTTTTGGTCATCGGGCGATTAATATAGTAACCCACGCTTTCGGGAAAAATACGATTGAAAATAATACGACCAGCGCAAGTGGCGAACAGAGCCGGGCTTTGAGTCTCCCCTCTTTCTTCCTCTTTTACTTTTTTAGGCGCAACCGAACTTAACGATAAGTAAATTTTAGCTTTTAAGTCCAGCTCGCGAAATTGATAAGCCAAAACGGCGTCATCCGGAGAGGCGAAAATCCTACCCTCGCCCATCGCTCCTTCAATGATGTTAGTCATCCAATAACAGCCCAAGATGATGTCTTGGGTCGGGGTTACAATCGGCTGACCGGTCGCCGGTTTTAACAAGTTTCCGGATGAAAGCATTATTTCGCCGGCTTCTTTCTGCGCCTCCGCTGTTAAAGGAACATGCACGGCCATCTGGTCACCGTCAAAGTCGGCGTTAAAAGCGGTACAAACTAAAGGATGCAATTGGATGGCCGAGCCTTCAATCAATACCGGCTGAAAGGCTTGGATGCCCAAGCGGTGCAGGGTTGGAGCGCGGTTAAGCAAGACGTATTTACCAGTAATCACTTCTTCCAAAATAGCCCAGACTTCATCCGTTTCTTGCTCAATCAATCTGCCAGCGCCCCTGATATTGTGCGCTAATTCTCTAGCTACCAATTGCTGGATTACAAACGGCTTAAAGAGTTCCAAGGCCATGCGTTTGGGCAAACCGCATTGATAGAGTTTTAATTCCGGCCCCACCACAATTACCGAGCGTCCCGAGTAGTCTACGCGCTTACCCAGCAAGTTCTGGCGAAAACGTCCTTGTTTGCCTTTCAGCATATCCGCCAGAGATTTTAACTGACGTTTTTGACCAGTGGCGGCCATCACCGGGCCCTGACCGCGGCGCGCCGAGTTGTCAATCAAAGCATCCACCGCTTCTTGCAACATGCGTTTTTCATTGCGGCAAATAACTTCCGGAGCCTTGAGCTCAACTAATTTTTTTAAACGGTTGTTGCGGTTGATAACCCGACGATAAAGGTCGTTTAAGTCTGAAGTAGCGTAACGACCGCCGTCCAAAGCGACCATCGGGCGCAAATCTGGCGGCAATACCGGCAAGACGGTCATGATCATCCATTCCGGCCGCAAACCAGCTCGTTGTAAACCTTCAACCACTCGCAGGCGCTTGATTAACTTTTTTCTGTTCAAATCGCTAGCTTTTTTCAGCTTCTCTTTAATCTCAGCCGCCAGCACTCCCAAATCTATTTTTTCAAGCATCGCGCGCACGGCTTCGGCTCCAATCCCGGCTTCAAAAACCTGGCCAAAACGCATACTCAAGTCAAAATATTCATTTTCCGAGAGCGTGGCAAACGGACGCAAGGCTTTGAGTTCGGCAATTGTTTTGTCGCGATTTTCTTTCAGTTCCTGCAATTCTTCCCCTTTTTGTTCTTTGGATTTTAATTTGTACTCCCTTTCTACTTCTTCCATGGCTTTGGCTCGAGCTTCTTCGTCAACGCTGATAACCAAATATGAGGTAAAATAAATTACCCTTTCCATCTCTTGGTGGGACATGTCCAAAACCAAACCCATGCGGGAAGGAACGCTTCTGATAAACCAAATATGAGAAACGGGCGAAGCCAATTTGATATGGCCCATGCGCTCACGGCGCACAATGGAGCGAGTGACTTCCACTCCGCATTTGTCGCAGACAATGCCTTTGTAGCGAATGCGTCTATATTTACCGCAATAACATTCCCAGTCTTTTTCCGGACCGAAAATACGTTCGCAAAAAAGCCCGTCTTTTTCCGGTTTCTGCGTTCGGTAGTTGATGGTTTCCGGTTTCGTTACTTCGCCATGAGACCAAGCTAAAATTTCTTCTGGCGCGGCCAGCTTCAATTTGATGGAATCGAAATCTGTAACTTTGACGCTCATATTATTGTTGGGGATTATTTCTTATTTTTTCTTTCGCTATTTTCGTCATCGTCTTCGACCTTCCTTGAACCGGTTAACTCAACGTCCAGCCCCAGAGCTTTGAGCTCGGAAACCAAAACATTGAACGAGGCAGGCAGGTTGGGAGCCTTGATTTCCTGACCGCGAATAATCGCGTCATAGGCATTGGCGCGGCCAACCACGTCGTCCGATTTTATCGTCAACATTTCCTGCAAAGTATGCGAAGCGCCATAACCTTCCAAAGCCCAAACTTCCATTTCTCCAAATCTTTGTCCGCCAAACTGCGCCTTGCCGCCCAGCGGTTGCTGGGTGATTAAAGAATAGGGGCCGATAGAGCGCATGTGGATTTTGTCTTCCACCAAGTGATGCAGTTTCATTATATAAATCATGCCCACGGTTGATTTTTCGCTGAATTTTTCGCCGGTCCGGCCATCAAACAAACGCATTTTGCCGTCTTCGGGCAAATTAGCCTTTTGCAATTCTTCTTTAATGTCTTCTTCGTCGGGGCCAGCCAAGGCCGGGCACATTGCTAGGTAGCCCAATTCACGAGCGGCCCAGCCCAAATGAGTTTCCAATATCTGTCCGATGTTCATCCGAGAAGCCACGCCCAAGGGGTTTAAAATAATATCCACTGGCGTGCCGTCAGGCAAATAAGGCATATCTTCTTCCGGCAAAACTTTGGAAATAACCCCTTTGTTACCGTGACGTCCGGCCAGTTTATCGCCGACCATCACGCGACGCAATTCGGCCACTTCCACCTGGATGCTTTTAATTACCCCCGCGGATAATTTATCGCCCTGGTCTCTTGAAAAAATACGAATACCCACCACTCGGCCTCTTTTGCCGTGCGGAACTCGCAAGGAAGTGTCTTTAACGTCGCGAGCTTTTTCGCCAAAAATAGCGCGTAACAATCTCTCTTCCGCCGTTAAGTCCGCTTCTCCTTTAGGCGAAATTTTTCCAACTAAAATATCATTGGGACCGACTTCGGCGCCAATGCGGATAATGCCTTCTTCGTCCAAGTCTTTTAATCTTTCTTCGCCGACATTGGGAATATCCGGAGTGGTTACTTCCGGACCAAGCTTGGTTTCCCGCACATCGCAGGTAAAGTCCTCAATGTGGATAGAGGTGAAGCGATCGTCCTTCACCAGACGTTCGGAAAGAATGATAGCGTCTTCGAAATTAGAACCACGCCAAGACATAAAAGCCACCAGCAAGTTTTGACCAAGAGCCAAACGACCCTGGTCGGTAGCCGCTCCGTCGGCCAAAACGTCGCCTTTTTTGACTTTTTGCCCGGCTTCCACCAAGGGTCGCTGATTAACAGAGGTAAATTGGTTGGTACGAACAAAAGTATTGAGATGATAATAACCTCTCTGTTTTTCTTTGCCTTTTAGAGTTTTATCCTCCCGGTCCGGTTTTATTCTAATGTGGTCGGAATCCACTTCCTCCACAACGCCGTCTTCCGCGGCTATCACCAACTGGCCCGAATCAAAGGCAGCTCGTTTCTCCGCGCCGGTGCCAACCAACGGCGCTTGCGGCTTAATGCAACAGACGGACTGGCGTTGCATATTGGAACCCATTAAAGCGCGGTTGGCATCATCGTGTTCCAAAAAGGGAATCAGCGAAGTGGCTACCGAAATAAATTGCTGAGGAGAAACATCCATATAATCTATTTTTTCTCTTTTGGTCAGAGAAGCTTGGCCCTTGACTCTGGCTTGCACTCTTTCGTTTTCAAGTTTGCCCTCCGCATCAACCGGCGCGCCGGCATGAGCAATATTGACCCGCTGTTCTTCAAAAGCGTTTAAATAGACAATCTCTTCCAATACTTTGCCGTTTTTTACTTTACGATAAGGAGTCTCCAAGAAGCCAAATTCATTGACTTTGGCATAGGAAGCCAGGTGCCCGACTAAACCAATATTGGGACCTTCCGGAGTTTGGATGGGGCAAATGCGGCCATAGTAGGTCGTATGCACGTCACGAACTTCAAAACCGGCGCGCTCGCGAGTTAACCCTCCAGGGCCCATTGAAGAAATACGGCGTTTATGTTCCAGTTCGGAAAGAGGGTTAACCTGGTCCATAAACTGAGAAAGTTGCGAAGTAGTAAAAAACTCCTTCAGCGCGGCCATAAATGGACGGGCGTTGATCAGTTGCGCCGGAGCGGCGGTCGCCAAGTCAAAGGTGGTCATGCGGTCGCGAATAATTCTTTCCATCCGCGCCATTCCCACCCTAAGTTTATTTTGCAACAGTTCGCCAAAAGACCGGACCCGACGATTGCCTAGGTGGTCAATATCGTCCGGTTGAGCCTCGGGGTTGTTGTTTAAGCGGATAATTTCTTTCACCACCTCAATGATATCCGCCAACGACAAAGTCCGGTGCTCTTTATCAACGGGGATTTTTAAATTCAGTCTTTGGTTAAATTTCCAGCGTCCCACTTGAGCCAAATCATATCTTTCAAAATTGAAGAACATTGATTCCACCAGCTGTTGGGCGTTATCGGCCGTGGCCAGGTCGCCCGGGCGGATACGACGATAGATTTCAATGAAGCCTTCGGCCTGATTGTGAGAAACATCTTTTTTCAGGGTAGCTTCCAGGTGTTTTTTTTCTTCGTTGGTATCAACGTCCTTGAACGCTTCCAGAATTTTTTCGTCCTCGCCCAAGCCAAAAGCCCGCAAGAAAGCGGTTACCGGCACCTTCCTTTTGCGGTCTATTTTGACGAAAATGACATTGTCGGCATCGGTTTCAAATTCCAACCAGGCGCCACGATTGGGAATAATTTTAGCGCCAAAAAGTTTCTTGCCGCGCAAACGGTTCATAGTGAAAAAAGCGCCCGGAGAACGAATCAACTGCGACACCACGACTCTTTCCACTCCGTTAACCACAAAAGTACCGCGACTGGTCATCAAGGGGAATTCTCCCAGATAGATTTCTGATTCCTTAATCTCCCCCGTTTTTTTATTGACCAAGCGAACTTCAACTCGCAGAGGCGCCTCGTAGGAAGCGTTTTGTTTTTTGGCTTCAACCTCGTCGTATTTGGGTTCGTCCAAATAGTATTTACCGAAATATAATTCCAAATCACGGCCGCTCCAGTCACGGATCGGAGAACTTTCTTCAAACAATTGCTTTAACCCTTCTTGCAGAAACCAATTATAGGAATCCAGCTGAACCTCAATCAAATAAGGTAACTCAACAGCTGAAGGGTATTTTGAAAAAAGTTTTTCCTTCATATGTTTATAAGTCTGCGCGCAAGCAAACAGCCGCCCGTAAACAAAATAGGCCCAAGGATTTTTGGGTTATTGGATAATTAATTTTTTAGCGAAGAAACGAGGTCAAAATTATATCAGGTAGAATGGCGAACCTGTTTTATGGAGGTATTTAAAACAGTTATAGCCGTCTCAATGATTCGACGGCTTGTTATGCCCAAATTTTCGCCACCTTTTAATATTTCTAGACTCTCTAACGTGATAAAGTTAACTTTACTCTTTTTTAAAAATTTGTCAAGCAACAACAAGAAGTCGTCTCCGTGGCGAAGCGCTTCTTCTTCTATGGCCAAAATCAGCTTATTTTCTTTGCCCTCGGTCTTGATTCCTATTTCCAGCATTACGGGCAATCAGATTTTAATTTCTTACTTATTATTATAAGCTCCCAGGCTTTGTTGTCAAACACCTTTTTTCAACAGTTCTTCAAAATGATCGTAAAAAAACAACAGCTTGTCCGTTAATTCTTTGTCGCCCCGAAACGCTTCTATTTTTTGATTGGAGCGCATGAACCGTTCAACCGCTTGGGAATTATGACCGATTATCTCGGGAATAATTTTCTCCCTGGCCTGGTCAGTCGGCTTTTCGCCTAAATATTTTTTTAAGATATCGTGCCAGCGGACCACGTCTTTTGGGTTGACCGCGAAAAGGTTTTCTTCCGGCAGAATTTTATCCAGCATTTTCCCAATCTCCCTCCAGTCCGGCACTTTGTCATACAATAATTCGTCTTGCAAATATTTTAAAGCGGTAAGCTCTTCGTACTCGGCTTCATCGCAGGAACGACCAAGAATAAAATTATCCAGCAAAGTATCGGTTAAAGAATGAAATTTAAAACCGGCCCAAAAAGCGTGGTCTTCGCGGCAATCAGCCAACTTAACTCCGGGCAGATGCGTCTCCTCTTTTTTAAGCCCGGCCAAATAGCGAATATCCGGGAAAAGCAGCCCAATCATAAAATCGCTCTTTTCTTGGCCAGAAAAAAATTCAGCAAAAACTTTTTCGGCTATCGCGATATGAGTAACGGCCGCGGGCATGGTTTAGTTTTGAGAGTTTCGATAATCTTCCGCCTCTTTTTCCATCTGCGCCAAACGAGTGTAATAATCGGGAAACTCGTTTAAATGCGCCAAGGCGATTTTGCCAGTCAAAAGCGGGTCGTCGTTGGTAACATTGGTGCCAGCCTCAATCGTACCGTGTTCCAATTCCACGCCTAGGCCCATTCTAAATTGCTCAATATCAAACTTGCCCCAATCAACCCCCAGCTGTTCGCCGATATTTTTTGCCTCTTCCGACGAAAATGATTTTTTGTCAGTCATAATTTTATGTTTAATTAATAATTTTGATTTAATAATCTCTTGTCAAAAACTGCCCAGCTCTTTCCCCGCGACGGTGATCACTACTTTTTTAACCGCGGAAAATTGTTTCAGAGTTTGGACAATTTGGCTTTCCGCGGCGACCAAACCGCAAGAGCCTTCCGCTTTTTCTTTTAGAACCTCGTTAAAATCGGCTCGAGCAATATTGTTGTCAATTTCTAGACTGTTTAAAGCAAGCCCCGGAACAAGACTGCTAAAATAGCCGTTTGTTTTTTCTTCCGCGGTCGGACCGACTAGCAGCAGCAAAAGAGCAGCTTCTTCGGGCCGAGAGGAATCCTCCACCTGGCGTCTAACCGCCGCCGTTTTTTCGCAAGCATAGGCTTTATCAAAACGGCTGTTGTTAAAATATAAAGATATTTCTACCATTTGCGGCTGGACCGTTGCCGTCCCGCAAGCTTTGTCGGGCATAATCGTTTTGGGGTTGCCGTGCTTTACCCACCGGCCGTTTTCACAGATCCAGGCATTTTTTTGATACCCTCGCAAGAAGGAAATCAAACCGCCCACAACGACAAAGGCGACTAGCGCCAGGATGATCAAGTTTTCTTTTTTCATTAGAGTCTTTAAATTATAATTTGAATTTATTTTATCGGCGCACGATACTTTCTATTTCCCCAATCTTGTCCAACACGTCTCTATTGCCCGGGTTTAATTCCAGAACTTTTTTAAATTGTTCAAGGGCCAAAATGTTTTGCTGTCTGGCCAGGTAAGCAACGCCGAGGCTATACCGGGCATTGGAGTGGTTGGGTTCAAGCTCAATTGCTTTTTTGAATTGTTCAATCGCCAGCTCAACTTTGTTTTGGTTGAAGTAGATTCTTCCCAGTTGAAAGTAGGCATCAACATATTGCGGATAATCATCAATCAAGCTTCCCAAGAGCGCAATGGCGGCCGGGATATTTTCCTGCTCCTCTCTCACCATGGATAAATAGAGGCGAGCTTCTTTGTATTCGCTTTTTAGGGCAATCGCTTTTTGCAAGTAATTTTCCGCCTGCTTCAATTCCTGGCTGTCCTTGGCATATTGAGTTCCGGTCACACTGGCCAGGTAGGCTTTCCCGGCTTCCAAGGCAAAGATCGGGTTGGCTGGCTCGATCTCGGCGGCTTTTTTAAACGCTTCCTGCAGCCAGACATCCGAACCGCTGGCCAATCCTTTTATATCTTTATAGACTTCGCCTAAACTCGCCCAAACCAAAGCGTCGCGTGGCGTGAGCCTAGTTGCCTCTTGACCGCTTTTGATCGCGACATCAATATAGCTAGCCAGTTTATCCGAGTCTTCTTTTTTATTGATTTGTTGGCTGGACACCATGGCATCAACCTGGGCCAGATAGGTTTTTGCTCTGGCTGCCCAATACTTTGCTTGCCAAGGAGCCAGGGCAACCGCTTTATCGGCCAGGTTCAGAGCAACCTCTCCTTTGGCTTGGGAACGCAGCAGTCGCGCGTATTTAAAATCGCCCCAATAATATCGCGCCAAGAAAAAAGCCAGCCCCAGCCAAATCAAACAACCAATAAAAAATAACCCCGCCAAAACGGCTCCCCATTCCGGTTTTCTTTGAAAAGAAAATTCACGCGCGGCAAAGACGCTTTTCGAAGAAATCTTTTTCCAGGCCAATATTCCCAAGGTAATAAAAAGCCAAAAAGAAAAGCCCAAAACCGTGTTCTGGGGATAAAAAAATTGCGCCAAAAGAAAAGCCAGCCAAGCAAAAAATATCGCCAGATAACGCTGTTTTTCTTCTCTGAAAAAACGCGGTGTCAGACGCAAGAAGACAAAAATGAAAGTAATGATTAAAAGAGCATAAGCTCCCGCCCCCAGGACCCCGTAAGTAGAAACGATTTCCAAAAGATTGTTTCCGGACCGGTCAAATCTGACTTGCCAAACATTTTCCCGGTTTAATAATTCCGGTCGAGAGAAAGAAAAGGCATAGGTGTAGTTGCCCGGGCCAACTCCCAAAAAAGGACTCTTGGGCAATTGTTTGGCGGCCACGGTTAAAGAGTCTTCCCAATTTAAAAGAACTTCTCGGGGAATCAGATTTTTTGTCGGGTTTAAAGTCAGCAGCAAAGAAGCTCCTCCAAAAACAAACAGCAGAGAAGCCAGCCATGGAATTTTATAAAACTTTCTCTTGCCCGACCGCTCAACAAAATAATTCTGGCTAACTAGCAAAAAACTGATCAGCAAAATAAGGCAAGAAAGCAGAACGGCCCAAGCGCCGAGAAAATTAACAAAAAAAACCAGTCCTAGCGCCAACAATAAAAAAATCATTAAAAAAGTTTTTCCAAAGACCAAGGGGGACGATTTTTCTTCCGGCTTTTTGTCATAGAAATAGAACAGAGCCAGTGACAAAACAGCAAAGCAAGCGGCAAAGATTGCCAGCGCCTCAAAGGACGCCCCGACCGGAGTAAAAATTCCCGCCTTCAAAGAAGCGGACAAAAAAGACCAGTGACGGAAAAGTCCGATTATCGCCACCCAAGAAAGAGCCAGGGCCAGCGCGCCCGACCACAAAAAAGTCGCCAAGATTTTTTCCAAACGCAGGGGCTTTAGACGGTTGTTGATTGTAAGCCATGCCAAAGACACTAGAAAAAACAGCTGCAACCAGCTATCGGAAAATCGGCCGTAATAACCCAAAAACGCGCTGCTTTTATCCACGGCAAAAAGCGCGGAGAGAAAGGTCACCGCCAAAAAAAGAAGCAAGGGAATTCCCAAGGGAGTCTGACGCCAAGAAAGTTTCTTTCTGGCAAAAACCATTTTGGCCGCCCAAGCCAACAGCCCCAAAGAAACCAAAACAAACAGCAAATGCTGTTTGTTGAATTCAAAGTATTCAAAAGTAAAGGGCAGAAAAAAAAGAGGGACCAAAAAAACCGTCAGATGAATTGAGCAAGAGATAACCCGATTAAAGAATTTGAGGCCGAACATCTTTGGAAGCTTAATTGAAAATCACCGGCTAAACGTTAATTAAAATATAACAAAAATTCAACCATAAAAAAAGGGCCGGCTCGCCAGGCGAGCCGGCCCGAGGAAGCTTGGCTTCCCCAAAGACCGGGGCTAGACCGCCCGGACCCGCCGGAAACGGCAGGCCAGGTGAAAATGGATGAGGCCCAGGGCACTGCCGGCTAGCCCCCCGACGAGGGCGTTGCCAGCGAAAAATCCAATGGCCGCTCCCAACGCGGCGTCCAGGGCGCAGACCAGACGGACCTCGGAATGGATGAGGCGGAAGAAAACCGCCGTCCAGAACACGGCCATCCAGGGCAAGGCGCGGAGGAGGTAGAAACAGGCCTTGAGGAGGTAGCAGGTGACCGTCAGCGGGTTGCCCCAGAGGAGGAGCTTCTTCATGTCTTGGCGGAAGGACTCTGCCGGCTCAAGGCCTTCGGTCATCCCCATGATCGTAAAAATAAAGGTGCCCAAGGCAAATGCCGCCCCACACCTCACAGAATCAGCCCACTCCCACGAAACCATGAAGTAGCTAGTAGCAGCACCAAGGCCTAGCGCCAGGAAGAGCCAACTGGAAAGGGTGAGCCACAGAAGCGCCGCCCCGCTCCAGGCCAGCCAGAGCTTCCGCCAAAACCTCTGCCACCGCTCCTTGTCGGGTAAGCGCCAGTTCTTGACGCCCGCCAGGGCAACGGCCGTTGAGGCGGTTGCCTCCCTGGCCGCTAAGGCCAGAGGCTTCAGTTCGTAGCCCAGGTAGGCGACGAAGGCGCCGGCTATAGCGCCGACCCACCACAGCGCCCCGCCGATCTGCAGGGCGACCAGGGCGCCGACAAAGGCGCCGACGAAGCAGATAAAGCTCACTCTTAACATGACCGGGCCTCCAGGTTAAATTTTTAGGGAACCAGTTTGGTTTCTTGATTATATACCCTTTTTATATTTTTGTCAATGCCCATGGATAATTTCTCCCAAGGCTAGCGATCCCGGTAAAACTACCCGCCCCTGGCCAGGCCGCTGATAATCCCCAGGGCGATAAAACTTGAGAGCAGGTTGCTTCCCCCGTAGCTTAAAAACGGCAAAGGCGTGCCGGTTACCGGCAAAAGACCGATATTCATGCCAGCGTTGATGGCGAACTCAATCAAAAACATAACGGCGAAACCAAGCGTGGCCAGACGCGAAAAATTATCCGGCAACTTGCGGCCGACCCAACCCAAAGACAAAACAAACACCGCGTAAAGAAAAATTATTATTGAGGCGCCCATAAAGCCGAGCTCTTCGGAAACGGAAGCAAAAATAAAATCGGAATGGTTTTCCGGCAAAAATCCCATTTGCGTTTGACTCCCCCGGCCAAGACCCTTGCCCCAAAAACCGCCCGAACCGACACTAATCAAGGATTGTTGCAAATTGTAGCTGGAACCGCGGGGGTCTCTCTCCGGATTTAAAAAACTGGAAATTCTCTGTTTTTGATAGGGATGCAAAACAAAAACCCAAGCCAAAGACGCCGCCAAAATTCCCAAAACGGCGACTGTGGCCAAGTGCCGCAATTTAATGCCCGCCAGAAGAACCATCCCCAGCCAAATTCCCAACAGAATAATGGCCGAACCCAAATCCGGCTGCAACAGCACCAGGACCAACGGCAAAGCGGCATAGACAAAAGAGGCGACAACGTGTCTGGCTCTGAATATTTCAACGTGCCGCAAAGAGAAATATTTTGCCAAAAGCAAAACTAAAATAATTTTAACGATTTCCACCGGCTCAAAACCCAAAGAGCCCACTTTGTACCAGCTGGCCGCCCCCCGAATCGCCTTGCCGGTGAGGATCAGCCCCGCCAAAGAAACCGAAGAAATAATATAGAAAACCAAAAGGGTTTTGCCTTCGTTTTTGAAAAATCTCCAGTTAATCAAACGCACGGCAAAAAAAACAACTAGCGAAGCCAAAAGGAACGCCAGCTGTCTGTAGAAATAGACCAATTGATATTTGCCAAAAGTCGCGCTTAAAATGCCGAAAAGCCCAAAGCCAGAAAGCAAAAAAACCGACCCGAAAATAATCCAGTTGTCGTTTTTAAAAAAACGGAGCCAAGGCATAATTTAATCCCTCGTCCAAGAAAAATGTTTTTATCTTCAAAATTGCTGAAACTTTTCTCCGCCGCCGTATCTTTTCATAAAATTATCATCGGAAAAGACATTGGTGTCCGCCACCATTTCGCTGTCTTGCACCGGCTGTTTTTGCTCGTTGAACCAGCTGACAACAAATTCCCTTTCTTCTCCGCTTAAAAGAGAATAAATTTCTGTTGAGCCAACGCCGATTATCTGGCGATCCTGCCCGTAAAGCACCACCGCCACCGGCACACGAGCCCAGTCGTAGGGGCTAGTATTTTTAACGACACCCACCGCCCTGGCCTTTTCCGCGCCATTGCCGGTGCCGCTGTTATCAAATTTTTTATCGCGAATCAGCAGGCCCGCTCCTTGAAAATCAGTCAGCTTTACCCAATTCGCTTTGCCCAAGGTCATTTCAATTCTAACCACGTCCGTCAAAGCGTTAATTCGCGCTTCTACGATATATTTTTTTTGATTGGGCAGGATAAAAGTTTTTCCTTCTTTTCTGCCTACCACCCGGTTGGCCGCATCATAGAGAGAAAAGGTGTAGCTTATTTCTCCCAGGCCGTAGTTGGGGTTTTCGTTTTCCACCAAAGCAACCGCGTCGTAGACCTTGTTTTCTATCAGAAAGAATTTCGCCCAATCGTTTTTTAACGCTTTTATTGTTTGAAATTCGCAGGGCGCGCACGGGCCGCCACAGTCAACCGCCACCTCGCCTTGATTTTGAATGCCGTCGGAACAGGTGGGATTTTTATGAACTGTCAAATAAATCGCCAAAGCCGCCAGAGCAATGAGGGCAAAAAAGATAGAGGAAATAATCGACTGCTTGAAGGTTCGTTTTTCCATAAGAATGATTTTTACAACTTGCGCCCATTATACCAAAAAAACAGGTCCAAGAAAAGAAAAAGCGGCCAAGCGCACGTGCGCTTGGCCGCAGAATTTGGCAGCGGCGGACTAGTCCGGGATTTGGTCTGGCCGCCGCGGGGCAGCTATCAGGACGAAGACCACGACGGTCTCAACCGCCAGAAAGGCGAGCGGCTGAGCGGCGTTAGCCAATGTCCACGTTTTTTCTGCCGCGATGCCCGCGACGGTGAAAACGCAGGAGGTAAGGAACAGGCACCAGGCGAGAAAACTCTCCTGCCCCGGGTGCTTCCAGGTTTCCTGGACAATCGGCCAGGAACCAATAAGCAGGGTGGCCATGAAGGCCGTGATGCCCCAAGAGGCGTCAGCAGCCAGCCACAGAACAAAGCCCACGGCAGCTCCCGCCAGACAGAGCTTGTCTCTTTTTTCCACCTTTTCCCGGTCTCCCCACTGGGGCCTGCCTTGGTTGACGACGAAGCCGAAGGTGATCCAGCCGCCAATAACGGCCGCGATGATCTGCCAATTGGCCGCCTCCTTGGCCAACATGCCAGCCAAGGTGCTGGTGTCTAGCAGACACCAGACCAACCAACTGACCCAGACGGACTCGCCGCCCCGAGCCAGGTGGATGTTATAGGGGATAAAGGCCACCAGGAACAGGGTGCCCCCGATGAAGGAGCAGGTTTCGGGACGAAATCCCGAACCTGCGGCATTTATCGCCACCCCCAGGAGTATCAGCAAGGACACGAAAAGGATCGCCCTTGCCGTTAATAGATGAAGGTAAAACACCGTCTCCTCCTTTTTTCTCCGCTTTTGCCAAGATACTACATTTTATGGCATTATATCATCTAAATATTATTTTGTCAAGCAACAAAACCTCACCTCTCAAGGCCGAGCTTCAATGAAGTTATCCACAGCGACACCATAAAGGAACAAAAAAGGCGGCTGAATCGCCGCCGGTTTATCTCCTTTTGTCAAGAATTTCTGGGAAATAACAAAAAATCAGCCGCCCCTCCTTAAGCGCCGCCTCCCGCAGTAACGAAACCACCGAAGAGGCCAGCGGATTGTCGGACCGGCAAAGCAAGGTAGGCATTTGCTCGCCCAAATCGTGATCGTGAATGATGAGCTCGATCCTTCCGCTGCTCTCCACCACAGCAAAGCTACCCCTCTCGTCGTTGACCTCCAGTATGATCATTCCTCCACCTCCCCTTCTTCTTGCTGTTGTATGATGATTCTTTATAGCAAAAAGAAAACAAAAAGGCAATATCGGTTTATCCCCGCAACTCTCTTAAAAAATTGTCGAAAACAGATTCCGAGCTTTCCGGGGTTTCTCCTCGCCCATAAAGTTTTCTTAAGATTTCCGTCGGGTCAATAACAGCGATTTCAACTCCTCTCTCTTTTAATATTTTCAAAGACTTCAATTGTTCCCGAAGCCATAAGCCGGCATTATCGTAGGCGCCTTGCAATTTTTCGGCCGTCCGCTCAATCATTTCTTGCTTTGGCGCCGCTGGTTCTTCCGGGGCTGTTAAATCTATTATCCCCGCTTTCAGCCAACCTTTTCCTCTTTCTGCCAGGTTCCGCTTGAAAGTTGCCGCCGGAGGCAGAACATAAACAACCAAGTCAAACCCGTTTTTTGTTCCTTCCGCGCCGTCAAATCTGGCCAGTTCGCCGTCTTCATCAAGATCCAAACCGTGCACGTCTTCTACCAGCTCAATATCTCCCGCCCAAGTCGGAGGAAATTTTTTTTGATAGTCTCTATCCCAAGAAATTATTTTTTTGTCGGGGCATTTTTGAGAAAGCTCGCCGGTCAAAACACTCCGCACGGTAGCCTTGCCGGAAGTTCCGATGCCCGTGATTAAAACGCAAAACTGCTTTTCTTTTTCCGACTGATTTTCAGCTTCGGCTTTTATTAGATTAACGAAATTGCCCAGCCGATAGATTTTCTCTTTAGGTTGTTCGGCAGAAATTAAAAATCCGCGTTGCGGCAAATCGGCGTTGAGTCGCGGAAGACTCGCGGCCTGAAGATGATTCAAAAAAAGTAGGGCCAACTCATCTTGCGTAAATTCTTCCGTCTCCGCTTCGCCTTCCCGAAAGGCCCTCAAATGTCTTTGCGTCAGCGCGAGCCACCGGTTAAATTGCTCGTCTTCCGGCAAACCGACCAATTCTTCCCACAATTTTGGGTTTTGACTTTTTAGATATATTTCCGTTGCCGTTTCCTCTGTCTCCGGGCGCTCAATTTTTGGGGGGAATTCCGCCATTTTAGTTTTGATTTAGAATGTCGTTTATCAACCGACGATTGTTCTCCAGTTCTTGAGTTAAATTAAACAGGCTTTGGCGGGCATATTCTTCAAGACTTTTCTGCCCCGAAATAGAACGCAGACAAAATGACAGACTCCGCTCCAAAATGCCAAATTTTATGGCGTCAGCCAAACATGTTTTTTCCAACGGCGCAAGTTCTCTCTTCTCCCGGTAGCCGCCAATCAAGGCCTTAAACTTGCCGTTGTTCCAGCGCTGGTCGTTTTCAAGGCACCAGCCGCGACAAGCTTGCCCTAGGTCCAACACAAGTTTGCCGTAATAACAGCGGTCAAAATCAATAACCGAAACAATTTCTTCTTTCTCCCACAAAACGTGGCGAGTGCCCAGATCTTCATGGATTGTGCCTTGCGGCAATTCGTCGGGAAAATCCAAGGCGTTTATTTCCCTTTCAAACACTTTGACAAATTTTTCTTTATCGGTGAAATTGCTTTCTAGAATAAGAGTCTTGTCGTCAATAAAATTTTTTTTCGTTTCTTTCAGGTCCCAAATATGCTCGCGATTATTTTTAGTTTTAAAATTCTCAACCGCTAAATGAAATCTGCCCAAAAGACGACCGAATTTTTCTATTTTCGCCAAACTCGGGTTTTCTTCAAACACACCCTCGGTATATTTTCTTAAATAACCGGCGTGCTTGCCAAAGGTAATTACTGCCTGACCGTTTTTGTCTTTAATAGGTTTTTCCACCGGAAAATTATTTTCCACCAAATAATCAAGCAGTTCCACTTCGGCGGAAATTTCTTCGGGGCTACGATAACGCGGCTCTTCCGCCGGAGAAAGTCTTAAAAGATACTTCTGCCCGCCGGCTCCTATTAACCAGAAGATATTGCCACTAGCATCCATCCGCTTTATTTGCCCAA
>JAKAHB010000027.1 GCA_021815315.1 bacterium
AGAGAAACAAGCTCCCAGTCATAGAGCGGAACTTCTGGAAATTTGCGAGTTGGCCACTCGTTTTTTCGCCAAGCAGTTGCAGGCCAGCAGTAACGGGCAGAAAGCGTTGGAATATCTGCGTTCTCGCGGCTTGAAGGAAAAAACAATTTTGGAATGGCGTTTGGGTTTTGCGCCGGAAAGTTGGGACAGCCTAATCTCTTTTTTGGTAAAAAAAAATCATAGTCAAAAAAACATCGTCGGGGCGGGGCTGGCCATAGAAAAAGATGGCGGGCGGGGGATGTATGATCGTTTTCGTTCGCGGATCATGTTTCCGCTGTTTGACGGTCACGGGTCGGTGGTGGGTTTTGCCGGCCGTATCTTCGGCGCTAAAGACGACAAGCAGGGCAAATATATTAATACTCCGCAAACCGAAATTTACGATAAGAGCAAAATGCTTTATGGCCTGCATAACGCCAAAACTGCTATTCGCAAAAATGACCGTTGCCTCCTGGTTGAAGGAAACATGGACGTAATTGCTTCCCAACAAGAAGGGTTTATTGAAACGGTGGCGACTTCGGGCACGGCTTTAACCACCCAACAACTAAAAATTATCAGGCGTTATACCAACAATCTGATTTTGGCCTTTGATTCTGATTCAGCCGGCTTTAACGCTACCAAAAAAGCGGTTAGCCTGGCTTTTCCTGAGGATTTTGCCGTCAGCATTGTTCCCCTGGGAGAAAGCAAAGACCCGGCTGACATGGTGAAAGATAACCCCGAGGCCTGGAGTAAAAAAGTAGGACAAGCTTTGCCTTTTATGGACTTTTTGCTAGAGCGGTCTAAAAAAGAGTATGACACAGCCACGGCTCAAGGCAAAAGAAATCTAACGGCCGAGGCCCTGCCTTTCATCAAAAAGATGTCCAATGCCATTGAGCGCGCGCATTGGCTGGCGAAGTTAGCGGGAATTTTGGGGGTTAACGAAAAATTTCTTCATGAAGCCTTGAGCAAGGTTGTCAAAGAAAAAGACGGTTCGCATCCGGCCCTCGGCAATAATCTCCAAGCCGGCATGAAAACCAGGGGAGAAAGGTTACAGGAATCTTTGGCTGCGTACATTTTGATTCAAAAAAAGGCCGACCAATTCGGCCCGGACATTGAAAAATATTGTCAAGGGCCGATCAAGGAAATATTAAAGGTTTTTATCGTCGTTGGCCAGGACGAAAAAAAACTGTTTGCCAAACTGGAAAACGAAACAGAAAAGAAATTAGCCCAACGTTTATGCTTTGAGGGCGAGGAGATGGTCGTGGACCAAAAAGAGGCGGAAGCTTGCCTTTTGGAGCTCAAGAAGCTAAACTTAAAAAAAGAAATTGGGGTCCTAAGCGAGGAAATAAAAGGACGCGAAGGCGGGAAGATAGACAGGGAAAAACTGACTAAATTGCAAAATTTATTAGAGGAATTAAATAATCTAGAGAGCAATGATTAAGAAAAAAACAGCTGTCAAGAAGGCCAAACCGGTAAAAAAGAAGAAGGCCGGAAAAAAATCCGCGACTAAGGAAAAAAAATCTCAAAAACCCAAAAAGCGGGTAAAGCCCCCGAAAAAGAAGCCGGTTGTCAAAAAGACCGCGAAAAAGAAAACTGGAGCCGCCGCTCCCAAGAAGAAAAGAAAGAAAAAGTCGTTGGTTACCGACGAGCTGATTAACCGGCTGGTAGAGAGAGGACGCCAGCGCGGCTTTTTGACCGAGAGCGAGATCATTCACTTTATTCCTCAAGTTGAGCGGGACATTGAAGGGCTGGAAAGACTTTACGACGCCCTGGAGCAAGCCAACGTTAAATTGATGGAGGCCGGAAACTTGTTGGAAAAGGGCCAGCCGGAAGTAAAAATTGATAAAAAATTTCTTAAATTTGAAGACGCGCACGTGCTTGATTCGGTCCAGATGTATTTGAGAGAAATCGGCCGGGTTTCCCTGCTGAACAGCCAGGAAGAAGTTGACTTGGCAAAACGGATAGAAGCGGGAGACGAATTGGCCAAACAACGTTTAACCAACGCTAACTTGAGACTGGTGGTTTCTATCGCCAAGCGTTACGTCGGCCGGAGCGCCAATTTGACATTGCTGGATTTGATTCAAGAAGGAAATATTGGTCTGTTTAAAGCCGTTGAAAAGTTTGATTATCATCGCGGTTATAAATTTTCCACCTATGCTACCTGGTGGATTCGTCAGGCGATTACTCGCGCTTTGGCCGACCAAGCCAGAACAATCAGGATCCCGGTGCACATGGTAGAAACCATCTCAAAATATACTCAAGTTAAGCGCCGCCTTCTGCAGGATTTGGGTCGGGAGCCCTTGCCCGAAGAGGTGGCGGCGGAAATGGGCGTTGACGTGTCCAAGGTGCGGCAAATAATGAAAATCTCCCAGGAAACAATTTCTCTGGAAGCGCCGGTAGGCGAGGGCGAGGAAGATTCCACCCTGGGCGAGTTTATCGAAGATGAAAAAACCATCTTGCCTTCTCAGGCGGCGGCTCGAAAATTGCTTAAAAGACAGTTGCGGGAAATTTTGATTGATTTATCACCGCGCGAACAAAGAATCCTCAAGATGCGCTTTGGTTTAACCGATGGGATCACGCATACGCTTGAGGAAGTTGGCCAGGAATTTGGCGTAACGCGTGAAAGAATCCGCCAGATTGAAGCCAAGGCCCTAGAACGAATTCGTCAGCATCACAACGTGAGAAAATTAGAAGGGTACTAAAAGATAGTCTCAAATGTCAAAACTAAAAAACTGAATCCCAAGTGTCGGTTTAAGATCCGACTCGGGAGGTGGCATATCGTCTGTGTTTAAAAAATTTTTCCCTTACATTTTAAGCTTGCTTATCTTGGCGTCTTCTTGGTTGTTCGTTTGGTCGCTTTATCGCGGTTTCAATTCTGGTTTTAACGGCGACGGTTGGCAGAGATATTGGTTATCAGGAATTTTCGCCGCGCTTAGCGGGATTTTTTCCGGTTTGGGGTGGCTGATTACCGACTCAAAAAAGTTATCACTGGCCTTTTCCTTGGCGGCGGTTTTGCCTTTTTTCGCCTTCTTCTGGAACCAACCCTACATCTGGCCGCTGTGTTTACTGGCCGGGCTGCTGTTTTTTGCCGCGCACGGCCATGGATTGAGGGAAAAAGATGCCAGTTTCAAGGTTTCTATCAGAAAAATTTTTAGGGTCAGTTTGCCGACTTTCTTTATGGGGCTGGCGATAATCATTTCGGTCTTCTACTATCTGGCCAACATCAACCTTTCGCAGGCGGGCCAATTCCAGCCTCTTGGCGGCGACAAAACAACTGGGGCGGTAGGGACTTTTATTCTGGACATCATTATGGGCCAGGAAGCGAAAAATCTGTCCTTGGATCTTTCGGTTGATGACTTTATTTACCAATTGCTTGTCCAGCAGCAGAAAATTGATACCAAGGCTCTTGCGGATAAAAGAGTGCGCCAGCAACTGAACGGACAAATAACAGAATTGAAGCGACAAATCAACCAGGAATATGGACTGGAATTAACGGGGCAAGAGCGGGTTTCTTCGGTGATTAATGTTTTTATCAACGACAAAATAAGATCCCTGTTTGGTCCCCGTCAGGAGTACCTGCCGCTAGTGTTTGCCATCGCCATTTTTCTGTTATTGCGCACGTTG
>JAKAHB010000017.1 GCA_021815315.1 bacterium
GTGATTAAGAGGGTTTCTCGCTACAAGTTTTTGCCGGCCAGCTTGCTGGTCTTTGTTGGGAAAATTTTGATTTTTGGTCGGGGCTGCGATCTTTTGTTTATTAATGATTACGGTCTGCCCGGGACCTTGGCTAATTTTATTTTACGCAAGCCTTCGGTGATGAAAATCGTCGGAGATTTTGCCTGGGAATATTCAATCCGTAATAATTTGATTGACCCCAAAGAAGACATAGATGTTTTTCAGATCAAAAATTACGGCTTAAAAATAAAACTGTTGAAAAAGTTGCAATCCTTTTATGCCCGCCGGGCCAGGACGGTTATCGCTCCCAGTAACTATTTTAAAAAGGTAATTGCCGGCTGGGGCGTGCCTCCGGGAAGAATCAAGGTTGTCCATAACGCCATTAACCAAAAAAAATACCAAATCAATTTAACGCCGGCGGAAGCCAAGAGAAAACTGGGTCTTGAAGAAAGCGATCGCTTAGTTTTAACTATCGCCAGATTGGCCGCTTGGAAAGGAATTGACCGGGTGGTTGAGATTTTGCCGGCGATTAAAAAAGAAATTCCCGAGATTAAATATTTGGTCGCTGGCCAAGGATATTTTTTGGAGAGGCTGGAAGGCTTGGTGAGAGAAAACAAGCTGGACCAAACCGTAGTTTTTTTAGGTCGGGTCAAGCAAGAAGATATCCCTTATTTTTTAAAAGCAGCCGAAGTTTTGGTTCTCTATTCCGGCTATGAGGGAATGTCGCATGTTTTACTTGAATGCCTGGCCGCGGGCGTGCCGGTGGTGGTTTCTCGCAAGGGAGGCAACCCCGAGGTGATAGAAGACGGCCAAACGGGGATTTTGGTCCCTTTTAATGATGCGCAAAAACTCCAGGAAGCGATCTTGCGAATTTTGAACGATCGGTCTTTGGCCGAGAAAATAAAAATCAACCAAGAAGAAAAAGCCAAGTTTTTTAATTTGAAAAAGCAATTTGAAGAGACTGTAAATATTTTCAAAACTCTAATTTCATGAGAGTCTTGCTGATCAATCCCTTAAGCCAGCCCAGCTATTGGGAGAATGACATTGCCGCCAAATGGCCGCCGCTGGGTCTTTGTTATTTGGCCGCTGTCTTGGAAAAAGAGGGGCACCAAGTCAAAATTTTGGAGCGACGCTTGCTTTCCGGCGTGCGCAAAAGAACCCCCGAACAGCTGGCTTGGGTGGACAAACAAATGCTCAAAGAGCTGGCGGAATTTAGGCCGGAGTTGGTGGGCATCACCGCCACGACGCCGTTGATTATGGATGCTTACGCGACCGCCAAAGCAATCAAAGGGCTTGATTCTTCAATAAAAATAATTATTGGCGGGCCGCACCCGACGGCGGAACCGGAGCTTTGCCTTGAAGAATGTCCGGCTGTTGATATTGTTTGCAAGGGAGAAGGCGAGTTGACCATGCTGGATTTGGCCGATAAAAAACCTCTAGCGGAAATTGAAGGCATTTTTCATCGCCAAGGAAAAGAGATCAAAGCCACTCCGGCGCGAGCGGTTTGGCCGAACTTGGACGAATTGCCCTATCCCGCGTACCACTTGCTGGATAAGGATTTTTATTTCAAACCTACCTCCGTTTTAATCAGAGGCTTTCATTTGGTGGGCACAACCATCTTGGCCGCCCGAGGTTGCCCCTTCACCTGCAAGTTTTGCCAGAGCTCGCAAATTGTGCGCTCCAACAAAGGACGTTTTTTACGTTTTCATTCTCCGCAATATGTTGTTGGCAATATTAAATATTTGATTGATAATTTCGGGGTGGAAGGAATTCTTTTTGCTGAAGACATTTTTTCAATTGACCGGGATAACATGATCAAAATTTGCCGGCTGTTGATTGAAGAGGGACTGAATAAAAAAATAAAATTCGCGATTAATTTAAGGGTGGACACGATTGACCAAGAACTGCTTAAGCTGTTTCGCCAGGCCGGTTGCGTCCGAGCCGTCTATGGTCACGAGTCCGGTTCGGACAGAGTTTTGGGGCTAATGAACAAACGGACAAGCCGGGCGCAAAATCTCGCCTCGGTCCAAATGACCAAGGCGGCGGGGATTACTTGCGAATCCAGTATTTTGGTGGGTTTGCCCGGAGAAAAAAAAGAAGATTTTCTCCAGACAATAAGTTTTTTAAAAACAGCCAAGCCGGATCGGGTTATCCGCTCCAAATTTTTCCCCATCCCCGGTTCGGTTTTCTACGACGAGCTTCTCCGACAAAAAAAGATAACCAAGCCGAAAGACTGGAATGAATTGAGCGACAAATACACTCTGAACGACTTCACTTTCGCTCAAATGACTCCGCTGGAATTTCGTCGGCTCTATGCCAAAATGGACAGAGAGGCGACTTTGCCGATTAACTATTGTTTTGCCATTAAAACCAATTTACGCCGGCATCCGCTAGTGGCGCTTCGCAATTTATTGCTGATGATAATTCACCGCGCGATTCTTTACCTGCCGCTCCGCGTTCAAGACGTTGTCAAAAAAACCGCTTTTTTATTAAGAATAAAATCCAAGTTTGTTTTTAGATAATGAAAATTCTAAGCATCGCGCTGGACAAAAAAATATTGGACGAGAATTCCCCTAGCTTCAAGCGGCAAAAAGAATATGCCGGCTTGGTCGCCAAATATCACGTGGTTGTTTTCGGTCCGGAACGGGAAATCAAAGACGGCCACCTGTTTGTTTCGGGTTCAGGCGGGAAAAATAAAAGAGCAAGCTTGGCCAAGGGTTACAAAAAAGCCAGAAGAATTTTGGCCGAAGAGCCGGGCAGCTGGCTGGTAACCACCCAAGACCCTTTTTTTACGGCCCTGCTGGGTTGGCGCCTAAAAAAGAAATTTGGCGTCAAGCTGCAAATTCAATTGCATACCGATTTTCTCTCGCCCTATTTCCGGCAAGAATCTTGCTATAACCGGATGCTTTATCTATTGGGCAAATTTTTAATAAAAAAAGCCGACGGCGTTAGAGTCGTCAGTCAAAGAGCGGAAGAAAGTTTGATCAGGCAATTGGGAATTAATAAGAACAAAATTACGGTTGTGCCGGTCTATCCCGACATTTTAACTCAAGGGCCAAAACTTAAAACTCAAAACCGTGACTCAAACCGCGGAACCGGCAATCGGTTTGTGTTTTTAACGGTTGGGCGTCTGGTCAGAGTAAAAAATATCAGCTTGCAGTTGGAAGCTTTGGCCGAGCTGGCGAAAAAACGGCCGCAGGCCGAACTTTGGATCGTGGGCGCGGGTCCGCTGGAACAAGAGCTCAAAGCCGAAACTCTAAGATTAAAAATTGACAGCCAGGTTAAATTTTGGGGGTGGCAGACTAATTTGGAAAAATTTTATCAACAAGCGGATGTGTTTTTGCTAACCTCCAATTACGAAGGCTGGCCGTTGGTTGTTGCCGAAGCCTTAAGTTGCGGCCTGCCGATGATTGTTACCGACATGGGGTCGGCGGGGGAATTGATAAAAAACGAGGTGAACGGCCTAATCACGCCGGTGGGTGAGAAGGCGGCGCTGGTTCGCTCCATGGAAAGGCTGGTTGCCGATAGCAAGTTAAGGCAATGGTTGGGCGAGTCGGCCCAGGAGACGGCGAGAAGCCTACCGACCAAAGAGCAGATATTGGCAGTCTATAAAAAAAGTTGGGAACAAGCGGCATGAGAAAACTTTTAATTATAACCCAAAAAGTGGATAGAGATGATTCGGTGCTGGGATTTTTTCACGGCTGGATTTTAAGCTTGGCCGAAAAATTCGATCAAATAACGGTGATTTGTCTGTGGGAAGGAAGGCACGATCTTCCGGGCAACGTTTCGGTTTTGAGCTTGGGAAAAGAAGCCGGAGCATCAAAAATAAAATACCTGCGAAAATTTTTCAAATATATTTGGCGAGAACGCGAACAATACAACACGGTTTTCGTGCATATGAATAAAATCTATGTTATTTTGGGAGCGTTTTTCTGGAAGCTGGCGGGCAAAAAAATCTATCTTTGGTACAACCACCAGGCCGGAGGCGCTCTGGCGAGATTGGCCTTTTTGTTGGCTGATAAAATTTTCTATACGTCGCCCTTTTCGTTTGCTTCTGGGCGCAAAAAGACTCTGGCCATGCCGGCCGGGATAGACACCGGACAATTTAAACGGCGCGAAGAGACAGCCAAAGAAAAAAGCTCGTTGCTGTATCTGGGCAGAATTTCTCCAATCAAAAACGTAGAAGTTTTGCTGGAGGCGGCCAAGATTTTGGATGAGCAAGGAGTGGATTTCTTTTTGAGAATTGTCGGAGATGCCGACGATCAAAATTATTTGAGAGAATTGAAAGCTCAAGCGAAGGAATTGCGAGAAAAAGGCAAGGTAAAATTTTTACCGGGAGTATCACACAACCAGACTCCGCCGATTTACAACCAGAGCGAGATTTTTATCAACCTAACCAATTCCGGCTCGCTGGACAAAACCACCCTGGAAGCGATGGCCTGCCAAACTTTGGTTTTGGCGAGTAACAAGTCCTATGGCGGAGTTTTGCCCCAGGAACTGTTTTTCAAAGAAACTGATGCCCAAGATTTGGCGGGAAAGACGGCGGCTATTTTGGGGAGAGCGGACCAGGAAAATCTGGGCAAAAAATTAAGAGCGATAGTAGAAACCAGACATAGTCTTAATCAAACCATAGAGATGTTGGTTGCCAACTTGAAATGAAAATATTTTTCAAAAATTTGCTTTTTTTCGTTCTGGACCTGTTTTCATCAAGGCCCAAAGACAAGGCCAGTGTCTTGATGTATCATTCAATTGACGTCAACAGAACTTTTTTCACGGTTAAACCGGAAGAATTTGCCAGGCAACTTAATTATTTGGAAAAAAATAAGTTTAAAGTAATAAAGCTTTCTAGGTTGGCAGAGCTGGTAACTCGGGGGAAAAAAATTGACGACTATGTTTGCCTGACTTTTGACGATGGCTATTTGGATAATTTCACCAACGTCTTTCCCCTGCTCAAAAAATACAATTTTCCGGCGACGATTTTTCTGGCCACTGACTTTATCGGTCGGACCATGACCAATTCGCAAGGCGTTACGTTGCCGATCTTAACGATTGAACAGATCAAAGAAATGACGGACAGCGGCCTGGTGGAATTTATGCCGCACACCGCCAGCCATTGTTTTCTGAACGAAGTTTCGCCGGAGAAGATGGAGCAGGAATTAACCGAGGCGCGGGAAAAAGTCAGAGCGTTGGCCGGAGGCCAAGCCGATATTTTAGCCTATCCTTGGGGCAAATTCAACGATCTGGTGGTCGGGTATCTAAAGAAAAATAATTGGCAAGCGGCGGTGACGGTCAATGAAGGCTTGGTTGATAAAAACAGTGATCCATTTCGCTTGAAAAGAAACTCCATTGATTCCAGCACCAGCTTCGTTCAATTCAAGGGCAAAACATCCGGGGTGATTGATAATTACGAAAAGATAAAAAAATGGTTAAAACACTAGACTTTATCCAACAGGTTTTCAAGGGTAAAAGCATCTACCGCATTCTTTTTAACTGGCAGGTGGAAAAACATTGCCATAGTCTTGCGGGCGAGGTTTTGGATCTGGCGGCCGGAGCGGGCGCCAGCTACCAACGTTATTTGCCGAAGGGCTTGAAAGTGACAAAAACCGATTTTTACGCCGGCCATAAACCGGATAAAGTTATAGATTTTAACCAGCCCCTGCCGTTTGAAGACGAAACGATTGAAAACGCGTTTTTGTTTAACGCCGTTAATCTTGCACGAGAGTCGAAAGAGCTCTTTTCAGAAATTCATAGGATCTTAAGACCCAGTGGTAGATTTTTTATGTCGTCTCTGTTTTTAGCAAATGAAGTTGCGGAACCTCACGATTATCTAAGGTACGGCTATGACGGCCTGATGAAAGATTTAAAAACAGCGGGTTTTAGTAGTATAAAGATTGTTAGAATCGGCGAAAGATTTACTGCCGCAGCCTACCTTCTGCATCCTTGTTGGTTGTTTAATTTTATTAGGTTGGTAGTTTATTCCTTAGCGCTAATCTTTGATAAGCTTATCCCTAAAAAGTTAAGAAAAAAATCGCCTTGTCCAATCGGTTATTTTTTGACAATTATAAAATAATCTTATGCCAAAAATGAGAAGAATCTTAAAAAAAACATGCCTATATCAACCGTTTAAAAATACGCGCAATTTTTTTATCGGGCGACAAGAAATAAAAAACCTAAAATTTTTGGAGAAAGAGGGGCGAGTGCTCTCGCCTCGGCACGTGACTTTTGAGCCGACGACCAAATGCAATCTTGATTGCCGGATGTGCTATCAAAAACAGGAGCGCGCTTTGGGCAAAGAAGATTTGTCTTTGGAGAAAATAAAGGAAATTTTTAAGCGGTTACAAGCGGAACAAAAAATAAATAAAGTTTCTTTAATCGGGGCGGAAGTTTTTATGCGGCCCGACATTTTTGAAATTATTGATTATTTGGGCGATCTGGGCATCAAGGTTTATCTGCAAACCAACGGAACTTTGATTAACAAGCAAAATATCAATCAATTGCGGCACTGCAAAAACATCACCGGTTTGGGTTTTTCTTTGGACGGACCCAAAGAATTGCACAATCAAATCCGGGGCCAAGCTTATGCCTTTGACAAATTGATGGAAGCGCTTGCTTTGACCAAGAATGATTTCAGCTTAACCGTGAATTCGGTTATTATGGAAGAGAACATCGACCGATTGGCGGAAGTGGCGCGATTGTTGAAAGAAGAAGGAATCTCCGACTACAGTTTGCAGTTTGAAATGATTGCCACTCCCAAAGACGCCGAGCACGCCAGGGCGATGCTTGATTTGGGAGAATCGGATTTGGCGATTGACTGTCAGGAAAATGACGCGTATTCTTTCAAGTTAAGCAAGTTGACGGAGATTTTGGAAGAGCTCAAGAAAATCAAGGGGTTGAACGTTTTGATTCAGCCGACTATTTTTTATCGCCACCCCAAGCTCTATTTCAACGGGCTTTTGCGCCAGGGAGTCAAATTGCGCTGCAAGGATATGTTGGCTCCAAGAATTAACGCTCAAGGAGAAATTATTTTTTGTCCGTTTATCAAAAAAACCTTCGGCAGCCTGCTGGAGCAAGATTTTGAGGAAATTTGGAACGGGCGAGAGATGAGAGAATTCAGGCTTAAACTTTTACAAAACAATTTAACTCCCGTCTGTAAAAGATGTTGTCGTTTGGGAGAAAGACAAGAATGAAACTGATTTATCTGGCCAACTCAAGAATTCCCACGGAAAAAGCGCATGGCATTCAAATTATGAAAACATGCGAGGCTTTTGCCGATCAGGGAGCGGAAGTTGTTTTGCTAACTCCGCGGCGATTTAACTCCGTTAAAGACGACCCCTTTGTTTATTACGGCGTAAAACGAAATTTTACCATAAAAAAATTGCCGACGCTGGATTTGATTTTCGCGGATAAGTTGTTGGGCCGATTTCCTTTTTGGCTGGCGACAACGACTTTTTTGCTGGCAGCTAAAATTTATCTGGCCGGCAAAGAATACGACGCTCTTTATTCTCGGGAACAAAGAGCGGGTCGCTTTTTTAGAAATTACCATTTGGAAATTCATCGTTTGCCCGCCAAAATCAAATCCGGGCACAAAAAAATATGGCGACAAGCCAAAACATTGGTAACAATCAACAATTATTTGAAAGAAAAATTGATAGATGAGGGCGTGAAAGCCGACAAAATTTTAGTGGCGCCGGACGGGGTAGATCTGGCCAAATTTGACATCGCTCTCACTAAACAAGAAGCCAGAGCCAGGTTGGAATTGCCGGAGGATAAAAAGATTGTTCTATACGCCGGTCATCTTTATGCCTGGAAGGGAGCGGATATTTTGGCGCAAGCGGCGCGGGAATTGGGCCAAGATATTCTGACGGTTTTTGTGGGCGGACTGGAGGAGGACGTAAAAAAGTTTCAAGAAAAATACGGCGACGAAGAAAACATTTTAATCTTGGGGAAAAAACCGCATAGTCAAATTCCGCTCTATCTGAAAGCGGCCGACGTTTTGGTACTGCCTAATTCCGCCCAAGAAGAGATTTCCAAGTTCTATACCTCGCCGATGAAGCTGTTTGAATATATGGCGGCGGACCGGCCGATTGTCGCCTCCGATTTGCCCTCAATCCGAGAAATTTTAAACGAAGAAAATGCCGTGTTGGTAGTAGCGGACAAATCCGCCGAACTAGCGGAAACAATAAAAATTGCTCTTCGTAATGAAACTGCGATGGTAGAAGTTGCTAACCAAGCGTTGGAAGACATTAAAAAATACGACTGGGCTAAAAGGGCTAGAAAAATTATAGATTTTTTACATAGATGATTGTTAATTTTTTTACAAAAGGAGATCGTAGCGCCGGCAGTTCTAGGCAGAGAGCGTTTTTAGTGGCGGAGAACCTTAATCGTCAGGGAATTCAGGCAATTGTCTATGAACCATCATTGTCTTTGGTTTCCCAAAGCTCTTTAAGGCGCAAAGTTAAACTATTGTGGCGTTATTTGTTAATTTTTTCAAAGATTAAACAAAAAGACGTTATTTTTCTACAGAGAGCGATATACAACAAATATTTTTTTGTAATGATTGTTTGTTATAAGTTGTTTTTTAGAAGAAAAATAATTTTTGATTTTGATGACGCCGTTTACCTCCACTCTCCATGGAAAACTAAAATTTTAGTTAAGCTGGCTAACGTTGTTATAGTTGGCAGTCATTCCCTGGCGAACTGGGCCAAGGAATACAATAAAAATGTTTGTATTATTCCTACCAGTATTGATTTTGCGTGTTATTCAAGGTTCTCAAAGGAATACGGAAGAGGTAAAAAAGAGATTATCCTTGGTTGGGTCGGCAATGCCGTGGATCATTATAATAATCTCAAAATATTAAAGCCAGTCTTTAGGGATCTGATAAACCAAAAAATAAACTTTAGTTTAGTTCTGGTCGGTTCTTTGTCTTGTCAAAAAGTTTACGATCTTTTCACTATGGACGGGCTGAAAGTCGAATTCGTGGATTCTTTAGACTGGAGTAGGGAGGGGGTTGTGCCGGCGATCATACAGAAGTTTGATATAGGTTTAATGCCACTTAAGGATAATGAATGGAATCGCGGCAAATGTGCTTTTAAGGCCGTAGAATATATGGCTTGTGGCGTGCCAGTCGTGATTTCTGCTGTGGGCGAGAATAATTATTTGGTCCAGGACGGAAAAAACGGCTTTTTATCTGAAACGACAGAAGAATGGGTTCATAAAATAAAAATGCTTTATGATAATCGTAATTTATTAAAAAAAATTGGAAAGGCAGGGCAGAAAACAGTAAAGGCAAGATATTCTTATGAAGCCAGCATTTCTACTCTGCGAAGAATACTAAATAATTTATGAACCAGAAAAAAAACAAATTACCGCTAGACTATAGGAACGTTAAATTAAACCTTGGCGGTGGCGAAAAAGTTTTAAGGGGGTTTTTGAATATTGATGTAATATCATTGAATGGCGTTGACTTGGTTTGGGATTTGAACCAGGGAATTCCTCTTGCCGACAATTCTGTGAAAGAAGTTTACGCTGGGCACGTTTTGGAACATCTTAACGACACGGTAAAAATTATGGAGGAAATTTATCGGGTTTGTAAAAATGGATCCCTGGTCAAAATAAAAGTGCCTTATTTTAAATCTATCGGAGCCTTTAAGGACCCAACCCACAAGTCTTTTTTTACGGAAGAAACCTTTCGTTATTTTTCTAAAGCAAATATAAAAAATCTCGGACTACCTGATTACGACTTGAAGGCTAATTTCGAAACCATCAAGATTGCCTATATTTGGTCTAGCAGATGGCTTCGCTTCCTGCCTTTAAAGAAAAAACTATTCATGAAATATTTTTGGAACATAGTACGGACGATGTATGTAGAATTAAGAGTTATAAAAATATGAACCAGCCGAAAATTTCCGTAATTATTCCCAATTGGAATGGGAAAAAGTATTTGAAAACCTGCTTTGATTCATTAAGAAATCAGAGTTTTAAAAACTTTGAGATAATTTTGATTGACAATGGCTCGCAAGATAGTTCGACGGAATTCCTTAGGGAAAACTATCCCGAAGTTCGAATTATCGCTCTACCGGACAACGTCGGCTTTTCAAAGGCGGTCAATGTCGGTATAAAAAAGGCAAGGGGAGAATGGATAGTGCTTTTGAATAACGACACTGAGACGCATCCGGATTGGCTTCAAAATTTAAAATTAGCCACAGAGAAATACCCGCAATATTATTTCTTTGCCAGCAAAATTTTATGTTTTGACCAGCGAGACATCATTGACAGCGCCGGTGACGGACTTTATATAAACGGCGTGGCTTATAGGCGCGGTCATCATCAAAAAGATTCTAAAGAATTTGACGAAGAAATCGAGGTTTTCGGCCCGTGTGGAGCTGCGGCTTTATACAAAAAAAAGTTGTTTGATGAAATTGGTTATTTTGACGAAGACTTTTTTGCTTTTTACGAAGATGTTGACTTGAATTTCAGGGCCCAACTGGCTGGTTTTAGATGTATGTATATCACATCTGCGGTTGTTTATCACATTGGCCATGGCTCATCGCATAATAATGATTGGGTTGCATTTCTTTGTAGGCGCAATCAGATTTTTACTTTGATCAAAAATATGTCGGTCAAGTTTTGTTTAAAAAATTTTAAGGCAATTGTTTGGTTTCGTATTTGGTGGGCTTTTAAGGATCTTATAAAGACAATCACGCGGTATAAACTTAACAACGCAGTAAAAATTAGAATGAAGTCCAGATACGCCGCCCTGAAAGGTTTTCCCAAAATGTATAGAAAAAGGCGGCTTATCGTAAGGCGTAAGTTCTGATAATTCTTTTTGTGGCGGGGATTATTCTTGATGGATGGCGGATAAGCCCCAGGAGCCGATAGGGGATTGTTCTTTTTTCTATTCCCGTAACTTTCATTCTTATCTTATTCAGAAATTTATAATCTACCCCCTTAATTCTAGGCTTATATACTCCGGTTCTCTCGATATTAAACGGGTCGAAACCTTCTGGAATAAGATTTTTTTCCACACAGAGATCGTAGATTTCCGTGCCCTTGATAGGTAAAAAGTAAAAAGGACTTGAGTGTTCCGGTTTTATATCCATTATTAATTTAGCGGTCGCCAGTTGTTCTTTCTTAGTTTCTGTCGGGAGTCCGAACATAAAACTGCCTAATATTTTTATACCGTATTTACGGCATATTTCCGCTGATTTATAATGTTGTTCAACTGTGGTCCCTTTTTTGATAAGGTTTAAAATCCTTTGACTGCCGCTTTCAAAGCCAATCATAAACCAATCAAGACCAATTTCGCTTAGACGTTTGACCATATCTTCATTCCGGCAAATGATATCGGCTCTACTGCAAGCCGCAATCGTAGCGTTAAATTTTTCTTTTTCGTAAAGATCGCAAAATTCAAAAATCCATTTGGGATTCAAGGTAAAGGTGTCGTCCCAGAATGTGATGCTGTTAAAGTTGAATTTGTCTTTTAATATACGGAGTTCTGCGATTACGTTTTGCGGACTTCTCATGCGATAGGGTTTGCCATAGGTCAAGCTTTCGGCCGGCTGGCAATAAGTGCATTGATATATGCATCCACGTCCAGCAATCATTGTTACAGTTGGCGGTTTTTGGTTTGGCACATAGTGGCAGCTTAATTCGCGAGAGTAATCAAAAAGTTCTCTGTCGGCCCAGCACAATTCATCTAAATTTGGTTTTTCTCCTTTGTTAATTTTTTCCAGAGGCGTGCCGCCGTCTTCTATGATCCGGATTATTTTCGGGAAGGTTATTTCGCCTTCGCCGGTTATTGCATAATCAACTTCGTCAAAATCTTTATAGGTGTCGGGGAAAATGGTCGGGTTTAACCCGCCGACAACTATTATAACTGATGGCTTTATTTTTTTTATGATTTTTATGGCTTCTTTTGCTATTTTAAAATCGGGGTTTGAGATGGAGATGCCTATCACGTCTGTTTTTAGATTTTTTATAACCTCGCTAAAGTCATCCCATGAATTCAATGTTCTCATATCAATAAGATGAACATTATAACCCTTGTTTTTGAGTTGGGCACCAATGGATGCCAAACCATGATGAATCCAATTCACTTCGCCGCTCTGACTTTTCCCGGCTTGGCCAAATCCGCAAGTGGCAATGCCTGGATAGATTAAGGTTATGCGCAGTTTTGTTTTCTTGTTCATTTTGGATTTATTTTTGCGTTTTATCTAGAGCGTAAAATTTTATTATTTTTCTAAAGAAGAATAAATTTATGATAATTGTGAACGCAAGATAAGTCAATCTGCTGCCAACGACCCCGATTATTCCGAAAGCGGGGGTCAAGAACAAAAGCATAATTATTAATAAAATTTGAGATGATAAATTGGCTTGATAGAGATAACTTTTTGGCATTAGGGTTAATTTTGCTTGTCCTATCCCGCTCAAAAAAGAAATAGGAGACAGCAGTATTATTGCTAGGGCATAGAGCTGGGAAAAGTTTATGGAACTTATATATTTGGGAAAAAAGATTTTAAAAAAATAAGGAGCAATGAGAATATAAATCAAAGCAATGCCACCCCCGATTAAAAATAATTGAAGAAGTCTTCTATAAAGAACAGAATTTATCTCCTCAAAAGAGCGTTGAGCAAGTTTGGGCAGGACTAATGTTGGGATATTTTTAAACAATCCCTTTATCTGTTCAATTGGCGCTATGGCGATTAAATAAATTGCCACTTCGGCCGCGCCTAAATAATGGAAGATTAAAATGCGGTCTAGATAGGCGGCCACCGTGCCAATGATTCCAATTAAACTTAAATGCTTGCCATAGGAGATTGTTTTTGGGTCTTGTTGAGGGTTGGGTGGAAATTTTTTGAGAGTGAGTTTAAAAAAAATAAAACGCACCAATGTCCAAGGGATAAAATAGGCGAGTAGAATCAAAAAAAGATTTTTGGTTAAAAACAGAGTAGCAACTAGCGAGGCAATGGCGATGATTTGGGAGAAGATTCCATATTTTGTTGATATGCCAAAAAGCTTCCTGCCCTGGAGTAAAGAATCATAGATTGCAAACGAATCCATAAACGGTAGAAAAACCGTTGAGACTAAAAAAGAAATGGTTAAAGTTGTATTGCCCTGGAAATAATAATAGCCGGCTAAAATTAAACTTGCCAATCCGCCAAGCATTCCCCAGCGGATTTTTATTTTTAAAGTTTGGATAAAAGAACCTTCATAGCCGCGCGCCACAGCTTGGACGATGGCCGTGTTCATTCCCGAAAGCGTCGGTATCGTTAAAATGCTGCAAACAGAGAGAATATATTTGTAAGTTCCATAAATTTCCTTGGGCAGAAGATTGGCGAAGGCGATGGCAAGCAAAAAAGACGAGGCAGAAGAAATAATTTGACCGAGTGTTAGCCAAAAACCGCCGTGAGCCAAATAGACCATATCGGTTTTTGCATACTTTTCGCTCCAGCGAAGCAATCTATAGGTCCTCTGCTTGATTTTTTTTATCATCAAAAAGCGACATCTTGCCGCGTTTAAAATTAATTCCTATCTCCCTTCGCGGCTTAAAAGAATTTTAGCCGTGCGAAGCATAATGGCCAAGTCCAAAATTAAGGATCTATTCTTAATGTAGTATAAGTCGTATTGCAATTTTTCCAAAGTGTCTTTTTCCGAGCTGGCGTAATGGAATTTAATCTGCGCCCAGCCGGTCAACCCCGGCTTTATCAAGTGGCGGATTTGATAGAAAGGCAATTTGGCCAGGGTGTTATTGTCAAAAGCGAACTCCGGACGTTCCGGTCGCGGGCCGACAATGGACATCTCTCCTTTCACCACGTTAAGCAGTTGGGGAATCTCGTCCAAGCGAGTAAGGCGTAAAAATTTACCAACCACGGTAATGCGCGGATCATTTTCTTGCGCCCATTGCGCGCCGTTTTTTTCGGCGTTTTT
>JAKAHB010000003.1 GCA_021815315.1 bacterium
ACGCTTTACGCCCAATAATTCCGGATAACGCTTGAGGCCTACGTATTACCGATGCTTCTGGCACGTAGTTAGCAACCTCTTATTCCTATGGTACGCTCAAAAATTGTTCCCATAGAAAAGTGTTTTACACCCCGAAAGGCTTCTTCACACACGCGGCGTCGCTCGTTCAGGCTTTCGCCCATTGACGAATGTTCTTGACTGCAGCCTCCCGTAGGAGTCCGGGCAGTGTCTCAGTCCCGATGTTGGGGATCGTGCTCTCACACCCCCTACCCGTCATAGCCTTGGTGAGCCGTTACCTCACCAACAAGCTGATAGGACGCAGACCGCTCCTTTTCCGAAAAATCTTTAAATGGGAATGACTTATGTCCCCCCATTACCATCAAGTATTAGCCCCGCTTTCGCGGAGTTGTTCTTGAGAAAAGGGTACGTTATCTACGCGTTACTAACCCGTTTGCCACTAGCCGCCCGAAGGCGGCCCGTTTGACTTGCATGCCTTATCCACGCCGCCAGCGTTCATCCTGAGCCAGGATCAAACTCTCATTGTAAAAACACGGAGAAAATCTCCATGCTCGCACACGGAGCAACTAAAAACAGTCACTAGATATTTTTAGTCGCTGACTAAATTAAATTGTTAAAGTTCTGGTTGCGGGTTGCGATTTTTCAAATCCGCCCGAGGCGGATTTATGTAAGCCAAGCTTACATAAAAATACAACCGTTTGGAGTTCTGTTTGACGATGCAAACGGAAGCCCCAAACGGTCATACTTTCAGTATAAACAATTTATGTTTGTTTATTGCATATTATGAGTGGCTTCCTTTATTACTCTGCTATTTTACACGATTAAAAAACCATGTCAAGGTCTTGACTTTGTTCCTAATTGCTTCAAGCCTTTATATTTTAACACAAACAAAAAACAAGCGTCAACTGTCGCGGGACAAGATTTTTAAAGCCCGGCCTCGGTAATCTTGCTCCGGTCGGCTTTCAATTTCGCAAGCGCTTCCAGCGCTTTTTTCGCGGCGACGAAGTCGTTTTCTTGTTCCGCCTTTTCCAGCTTTTGTTGCCATAGCAAAGAAGCCTTTTGATTCTCCGCTAGCGCTCGTTCGCCCGAGCCTCTTTCTTGAATATTTTTTTGCTGTTCCTGCTCTTGCGGGGTCAGCGGTTTTGTTTCGAAAGAATGGAGCATATTTTTAGTTTAATTATATCTTCTCGGCTATTAGTTTAGCCATTTCGGCCAGGCGGCTGGAGTATCCCCACTCATTGTCATACCAGGCGATGATTTTTACTAAATTACCGTCAGCCATGGTTGAGGGCAGATCAACAATACTGGAGTGGGGGTTTTTCTTGTAGTCGCTGGAAACCAGAGGATTTTCTTCAACAGCCAAGATGCCCGCCAGTTCCTCTCCCGCTTTTTTAGAAAACAAGGCGTTTAATTCCGGCACACTCGTTTCTTTTTTGAGCACGGCGACAAAATCGGCGATGGAGACAATCGGCGTAGGTACGCGTAAAGCGAAACCGTCCAAATGCCCGGCCAGTTCTGGGATAACCCGAGCTACCGCTTTGGCGGCGCCGGTAGTGGTGGGGACAATGTTTTCTGCCGCGGCCCGGGCTCTTCTTAAATCTTTATGAGGCGCGTCTTGAAGGCGTTGGTCGGAAGTATAGGAATGAGCCGTGGTCATGAATCCCTTAACCACTCCAAATTCGTCATTTAAAACTTTAACCACGGGTGCCAGGCAGTTAGTCGTGCAAGAAGCCATGGAGAGCAGATCGTCTTTTTCCGGATCGTATTTGTCGGCATTAACTCCCAAGACATACATGGGGATATCCTCTCCCTTACAGGGCGCTGAAATTATCACTTTTTTGGCGCCGGCTTGCAGGTGTTTTGAGGCGCTTTCTCTGTCGGTAAATAGTCCGGTGCATTCCAGCACAACGTCAATTCCCAGTTCTTTCCAGGGCAGAGCGGCCGGATCTTTTTCGGCCAACACTTTTATTTTTTGGTTACCGATAACCAGCAGACCGTCCGACGCTTCCACCTTTTTGTCGTAGCTGCCGTAGGAAGTATCGTATTGTAAAAGATGCGCCAGAGTTTTTGTGTCGGTTAAGTCGTTGATGGCAACGATTTCCAATTCAGGAAATTTTTCTAAAATTATTTTACAGACCGGTCGGCCGATACGGCCAAAACCGTTGATGGCTATCTTGGGCATAAAATTTCTGTTTATTTATTCTTTAATTAATTTTAGCTTAAAAAACAATTCTTAACAACTTTATGCTCTCAAATTCCAAGTCTCGCCAGGGTTTGTTATCGGCATGAGAATAAAAATGCTCCGAAGCCAAGCGGCTTCGGAGCGGGTCTAGGGGAAGTCTAGACTTGCCTCTTGGGGAAATAGTCTCCCTTTTTTCTTTGAGCGATGTCTCGCCCGCAATAGCGCGCGCCTTCGGCGCATTTGCCGGTGCGGTAGCAAGGCGGCTCAAAGAGCTGAAGCAAGGAAGATTCGTGGCCTCTGCTTTGTCCGATAGCCAAGCGCAATTGTCGGCTCAGCTCGCTGATTTCTTCTTGGGCGCACCAGCACAGGCGCTTGCTATGTTCGTGGATGAGGGCGTTAAAATTACCGAAGGTGTCATAGGCGACCATAGCGCCATAAGGTGCCAATACCATGGCCAGGGTTGAAGGGACTGAAGTGGAGATTTTTTGCCAACGAGCCATCAGCTCAAGGGCTTTTTGCCCCAGGCCCAGGCCATGAGCAATGGGTGGCAGGTAGAAATTGCCAGTGAAGCTTGGCTGGCTCCGGCTCAAGGTGCGATGGCGTTGGTTCTGGCCCATGGTTGCCAGGGACAGGATGATGCGGGTGAAGATACCACCGGTTGCGTTGCCCATGAAGGCGGGATCAAAATGGAGGCAGTCAAGCGGGTTGGTGTCTTCCGGGTTTGGCAGGGTTAGCTTTTTTTCGCCAAAAATCTCGTGCGCAACTAGGAGCGGACTAGTTTTTGTCTCGGGTTCTTTCCCGGGGACGGACATTGCCCAATCTTGTTTTTTTGTCTTGGGGCCGAAAAGAAATGCTAGCTCCGGGTGTTTTTTAATAACCTCGGTAGCCATTTTCTCGGTCAAGGCCTTCATCACCGGCGTCCGTGCCGAGCGATACATTGCCGCTAGCGCCGAAAGGTTGACGGTGTAGAGCAAACCGGTGGGAAAGATAAGGGGAATGAACATCCGCAGTTGTTCTTGGGCGATTTTGGGCCCGTTTTGCTCCTTGTATTTGTCGTTGGCGAAGGGTCTTTCTTGGCCGATGAGGCGTTGGGCCATCTTAGTAGCCGGGGCGATATTTTCTTGAAAAACGGTGACGCCAAAGTTGACATAGGCGTCAATCGCCTTGAGCGTCGGCGTGCTCACTTTCGGCCAGAAAATTTTGATGTAGCGCCTGATTGCCGGAAGATCGGGGCTGGCGAACATCCCGCCGCAAAAACGTCCGCTTCTTTGGCTGGAGTTATAGAAAGGGCTTGCCAAATGAAGGCCCAGGGTGACATCACCGACACTGATGCCTTCAATAAAGAAACTCAAGAAGTAGTGCTGAAAAGTGGTGTGGTGCCCCGTCCCCCAAAGTCGGGCGTCGATATCAATCTCTCTTCCCCACTTTGGCTTCTCAGGGCCATAGCAGGCTAAGGCGGCGTGAGAAATGAGGGGCGTCGGCTGACGGTTGGTACTGGAGACCAACTTTACCTTTATGGACATGATTTTTTCCTCAACAAAAGTGTTTATTGGCAAGGAGCCAAAGCCCCTCTTTCGGCTGATTGAATATAAACATTAACTGGCAAAAAATTCAACGCCTTGGTGCGAGTTTTAAAGTGTAAAGGCCGGGTCCTTACAAGATATTATGAATAAAAAGGCCCCGCGCAAAGATTGCAACGGGGCGGGACAGGCGCGCGCGGCGGTCAGTCAGGGGCAGACCGCAAATGGTATGGGGAAGCGTCCCTTGGCGGTGCAGGCCACGAGGCTCCCCTTCTCAAACCTGAGGCAGCCGAAGAGCCGGACAGCGCCGTTTTGGCGCAGGACCCGATGGGCGGCCCCGGCCACCTCTTCCGCGATATCCGGCAGTAACTCGGCGGCCTGCTCATTGAGCAGGCGTTTGACAGCCTCGGGACTCAGGTTCAAGCTCATAGCGGCTCCTCCCGGCGGGAATTTCCCGCAAAAAAGTTTTTCACTAGAAACCATTTTACTGCTATATTTTGGGTTTGTCAAGGGAAAAATAAAAACACAAAGGCCCGGCCTTAAAAAAAGGCCGGGCCTTGAGATTTCAAGCGTTTTTAGCACTCCAGCTTGAGTAACTGGCAGATTTTGTCGCGGTCAAAACCGATGACAATTTCGCCGTCAATATCGGAAACTGGCACCCCCATCTGGCCGGATTTTTCAACCATCTCGTCGCGAGCGTGCGCGTCCAAAGCGACATCCAAGTCTTCAAAATCAATCCCTTTTTCTTTCAAAAAGTTTTTTAAGGTGACGCAATAGGGGCAAGTTGGAGTGGAATAAACTTTAATCATGGAAGTTGGCACGTAGAAAGTGGTTGGCGGCAAGTGGTTTTTTAACCACGCGCTGCCGGCCGCTCGCTACTTTTTGTTTAATGTTTTTAAATAATCGGCGGCGGACAGGGCGGCAATCGCTCCTTGCCCGACGGCGATAGAAATTTGCTTGTATTTGGTGTCGGCCACGTCTCCAGCCGCGAATATTCCGGGGACGGAAGTGGCGCCAGTCTGGTGATTAATTTCAATTTCGCCCCACTCGCTGGTCTTTAAACAGCCATTGATAAAATCAACCTTGGAAGTGGAGCCAATCTCTACAAAAATTCCCTCAACCTCAACTTCACTCTTCTGATTATTTTGCACATTGGTGTAGATTAAACTTTTAACAAACTTTTCGCCTTTTATTTCGCTGGGAACGCAATTGGGCAAATACTGAACCTTTCCGTTATTCAGCATTTCTTCTCCCAGTGTTTTGTTTTCACCTTTTATTTCAGCATATTTATTTAGCCAATAGATTTTGGAGGTATAACTTAGAAGCTGATGAACGGTGTCAATCCCCGAATCTCCGGCTCCCACCACGGCGACTATCTTGCCGCTAAACATTGGAGCATCGCAGGTGGCGCAATAAGTGATGCCCTTGCCCTCAAACTCTTTGGCGCCTGGAATATCAAGTTTTTTTTCTGATTTCCCGGTGGCGATAATGACGGTTTTAGTTTTATATTCTTCCCGATCTGTCTCCACAATTTTAACGCTGCTGTCACAGCCGGAAATTTGCTGGACCTTCTCTCCCTCCTTAATCTCCAGTTCCTTTTTAAAGATATTCAAATGCCAAATGAATTTTTTGGCCAAAGCCGGTCCCGGAGTGCCGTAAGGCCCTAGATAGTTTTCAATCACGTAGCCTTCGTTCATTTGACCGCCCAATTGTTTGGCGATAAGAGCTGTTTTTAATTTTCTTCTGGCGGCATAAACCGCGGCGCTCATTGCCGCCGGTCCCCCGCCGATAATTATCAGGTCGTAAACTTTCACAATTTTAAATTTTCAATTTTCAATTTTCAAACAATTACCAAAAGGCCAATTTCCAATGAAGCGAAGTAATCGCTTAAATTGAAACCTTTAGTTTCGAAAAATTGTTTGGGAATTAGAAATTGGAAATTACTAACTTAGGCGATGCTGATCAACTTCCAATAATTCTCTCCTATTCTCTTTTTTATCTCAACCCTGCAATCCGGTAATAAAAGGCCGAGGTTGTAGAGCAGGCCTTCGGGGGTTACTTCCTCTTCGTGTTCAACAATACTCCCCAATTCTAACTCAAGACGACTTATTTTTTCAAGTCCGTTCTTGCGGGCATATTCTTGGGCGACCTTGGTTATTTGGTTGGCGAGATGTAAGTCGTGCAATTTGGTAGGTGTTTTATGGCTAGCGGAAAGCGACTATTTTCACCACTTCCCATCTTAGTGTGTGGCGCAAGTCAAACAGGGATCGTAAGAGCGGATAAGCATTTTTATCATATTTTCTCGTTTTCGGCTGGCTTTTTTTGAGAGATCGGGTAGCCAAGCCTTTAAATCTTCTTCCAGCCGGGCAATGTTTTGAGCGGTGGGGGTGATAATATTACATTCTTTAATGTCGCCGTTGTCTTTGGTTTCGTAGGAATAGAACAAAAGACCGCGGGGCGCTTCAATGGCGCCATAGCCCCGACCGATTTGCGGTTGCCACTGAGCGTTTTTTACTTTGCTTAATTTCAACTCTTTTCTTTGTCCAATTAGCGTTACTATTTCCTCAACGCAATGCGCGATTTCAACGGCTTGCCCCAAAATGTTGTGGAAGGGGTTTCTGGAGGGAAGCTTAACGCCGGAAAGCTCCAGAATTTTTTTAGCCTCAAGATTAAGCAAAGAAGCATTATTGTTCAATCTGGCCAAGGCGCCAACGAGATAGGGTTCTTCTTCAAAATGACTGCGTTTTGTTTGGGGGTTGGCTTTGATTTGAAATTCGTTTATTAATTTCATAAAAGCGCCTTCGGAAATTATTTGCTCTTCTTCGTTTTTGCCGTTCCATCTGACTTTGCCTTCATAGATCGCGTATTCGTTTTCATTAACGAGCGAGGCCCAGTTGAAACTAGTTTGCAAGTCGGGGTATTTTAAGCGGGCGAACAAATTAGCAAGGCGAATCGCCGAAGGCAAAGCGGCTTGGGCCATCTTTAATATTTCGTTTAGAGTTTCTTCCGTCGGCCATTTTTTGAAGCCGCCAATTTCGGCAGCCAAGGGGTGGATTGAACGTCCGCCGATTTTATCAATAAGAAAATTACCCAACTCGCGAATTTGCAAGGCATTTTTTGTATAACTGGGAAATTTTTTAATCAGAGCTAAGTCGTCTTTATCGCCAAAAAAATCCGCCAGAGAAAAGAAAAAAAGATGCAGGGCGTGACTGTTGATAATCTGCCCCAGCATTAGAAGTTTGCGCAGGTAAATCGTTTCAGACGCGACGGCGACATCCATGGCGTCTTCCAGGGCCTTGATACTGGTTAGGGTATGGACTACCGGACAAACGCCGCAAATACGGGCGGCGATTTGCGAGGCCTCCTCGTAATGGCGGTCGCGCAGAATCCCCTCCAACAAGCGCGCGCCCTCGTTCACCATAAAGATAGCGGCTTTGACATCGCCCTTGACGATTTCGCCGATAAATCCGCCGTGCCCTTCAATTTTTGCCACGTGATCAATTTTTATTTTCATTTGTGTTTTGTGGTTTGAGCTTATTTTCTATTTGGTCCCTCCCGCCGAATCTTTCCGTTATCATTTCTATTTCGCGTTCGTTATAGCCATGATTATTCAAAATCTTTTTCAAGTTATCAAAATTTTTACCCGTTTTTTGCAGCGGGCCGCGACAACCATCGCAGGGGTATCCGACCGAAGGGCAAGGCGCGCCACAACCGCCCAAAATCACAGGGCCGATGCAGGGCAACCCTTTTTGCAAAAGGCACTCATTTTGTTTTCGCTGGCACTCATAGCAAATCGGTCTTTGGGGGACCCTAAAGACATCGCCCGCTAAGATTTTTTTAGTGAATTCAAAAAGCTCATCCTTGTTTATGGGGCAACCCGTCAGTTCAAAATCAACCGGGACATAGGCGCTGATGGGCTTGATATCCGGGTTGGCAATCTGATCCACGTTTTTATAAACATATTGCAGGCAATTTTCTTTGTCGCCACGGTAATTTTTTATTTCTTGAATACCGCCTAGACAAGCACAAGCGCCGATGGGAACCAACACTTTGCTGCGGCGTCTGATCTCTTTGATTTCTTCAATTTGTGAAGGCAGAATGGGTGTCCCTTCAATGAAAGTCAAGTCAAATGATTTCTTTTTGGCGTGTTCTTGAATAAATGGAAAATCGCCGACAATTATGTGCCCGGCAAGTTTGAGGAATCTTTCACCTAGATCAACGATGGCTACCCGGCAGCCTTCGCAACAGGTCATACCCAAGACGGCGATGATTGGTTTTTTATTTCTTAATGGCATTGTTTATCAGACTTAATGTTGTTTCGGCTTCAATCTTGTCCAAGGTGTTGATCACAAAACCGTTCTTGACGAAGGCGTAATCTCCCACTTTGGCCGGCATTAATTTCAAGTTGGCGCTTTTCCCGTTTCCCAGAAGCGCCTGGCCATTTTTAATCTTTATTATTTTGTGGGGGATGGTCAGACACATAGAATAAATCAAAGATTACGGCTCAAGTCCGAATTGGCGATAGAAATGCACAGCTCGGTATATTTCTGCAGATTAGCGGCCTGCCTCTCGGTTAATTTTTCGCAGGGAGCTCCCCAGTGCAGGGAGACTAAATCGCCTGCTGCTACATTCTTTAAAAGCGGGCTGTTTTCAACTTGATTTAGAATGTTTTTTTCCACGATTTCCCCTTCAAAAATTTCTCCCCGGGCGCTTGAATCAAGAGGCCTGGTTTTAAGTTGTAAATAGCCGGATCCGACATGGGTAACCAGCCCCCAGGAAATTCGGCAAGCATCAATTGTGGCCAAGGTGTGAAAATCTTCCGTTTTACCGGTGCGACGCCAAATGGAAAAAACGTGGAAATTGTGGTGCGGCAAAGATTTTTTGCTAAATCCCTTTCCAAAATTGATGAAGTTTTTCATTCCCAGCTTCTTTTTGACGCCCAAGGTGTCGGTCAGGTGAAAATAAAGCGCTGAAAGAGAAACTTCTTCCAGGTTTTCATTGCCTAGCCAATAAGCCTCCACGACTTGTTCGTCCAGGGGATTTTTTACTTCATTTGCCCGGGCGATTACTTTTAGATATGGGTACATGGTTTCAAATTTTTCGAGCAGAGGCTTGATTGATTTTTGGGCGATTTTGTTTTCATTCATGCCCGAATAAAACTCAAGAATGTCGGCTTGATTTTCCGGACCGCAAAAATGCAACCGGTTAGGCATGAAGGCGTAACGGGTGCAACGAATAATGCCGCTTAATTGTGGGTCAATAATTTGGGCCATAAATCTTGTTTTCTGACGAGTGCAATCAGGGAAATAACGGCTCCCAGGACTAAAAATATTCCTAGGATAATCTTGGTCGGGGGTAAAACCATCTCCCAGGCACTAGCCGTGATGATGGTGATCGGAAAAGCCAAAACTAAAATACTGGTTACCAAATTGGCTGGCGCCAACGACAAAGCGCGATACCAAAAATAAACAAAGCTAAAAAGAAACAGGCTGACGATTAAAAGTTTCATCCAGTTGGCCGGAGAAATGCCGGAGAACTTTATCGTTTCTTGATGCAAAAAAACAAAGCCGGCAATCAACAAGGAGCCTCCGAACATTCTGGCGGCGGCCAAAATCTTGAAATCCAGGTTTTGCGCAAACTTTTTTACGAAAATTATTTCCAGCGACCAAAGCCAAGTAGCCGCCATAATCATAAGCTCTCCCCCGCCCAGAGAGACAGCGTTTAAGCTGCTGGCCAGGGCGACGCCTGCGGTCATCGCGCTCAAAGCCATGATCTGCCACTTGCTGATTTTTTCTCCCAAGAATGGCCAGGCGAGCAAGGTCGCCCAAACAAACATGGTCTTATGGATAAAAGAAGCGTTGATGGCGGAAGTCAGCGCCAAGCCCTTGAAAAAAAGAATAAAAGCGATACTGCCGCCGAAAAGAGACAGGACTAATAATTTCCAGGAATCTTTTATCTGTATTTTTTTTATTTTTTTAAAAGAAAAAAAAGTGATGGCCAGAAAAGCGGCTCCTACTAAAAAATTTTTAATAAAAACCAAAGAAATCGGGTCAACGCCGGAAATGATGATCTCTTTATTCAAAAAGTTAGCCAGTCCGCTTAAGAGGGCGGTAATCAAGGCAAATTGTACGCCTTTTTTATAGTGCATCTTTGATGTTTTTTATTTCATCATAGCGAAACACCGGGCCGTCTTTACAAGTATAATAGGGGCCAACGGCGCAATGTTGGCAAACTCCAACTCCGCAATGCATTCGGCGCTCTAGCGACATAAAAATATCTTGGTCTTTGAAACAATGCTTTTCCAACTCTTCCAAAACGAATTTATACATTATCGGCGGACCGACTAAGAAAGCGTTGGCGTTGCCAACACAGACGGCGTAATTAAAAAGCTGGGTAACAACTCCAGTGCAACCCTTCCAGTCGGCGCAGACTTGGTCGATGGTAAGCTGGACATCAATCCCCTCTTTTTTCCAGCGGTCAAATTCGTCTCTAAAGAGCATTTCTTCCGGACTTTTGGCGCCGTAAAAAAGTTGGATTTTTCCGTTGGGCCAAAATTGTTTAGCGCCCTCAATGAAAGTGCGAGCGGGAATAAGCCCGAGTCCGCCGACAACCACCAGCAAATTTTCTTTAAGCTTTTGGCCGGCCCACCGGTTATCCGTCATTTGCCATTGGCCGTCCGTCGTCTTAGCCGGCCAACCATGCCCCAGCGGACCTCGGATGCCGACTCGCTCCCCCCTTTTTAATTCGTGCAATTTAGTGGTAATGTGCCCGGCCTGGCGAACGCAAAGTTCCAGCAGCGTGTCTTGGGGCCTGTGGCAGGGCGCAAAAGGCGCTTCGCCGTATCCAGGAATCCATAATTCTATTATTTGTCCGGGCTGGCAGTCTTCCATGATTTGTCGGCCGTCTTTATCGGCAAACTCAAACCAGAAGCGCTTGATGCCGGTGGCTTCTTGTTTGGTTCTGATCAAAATTGCTTCGTGGGACTGGTATTGATTGCGCATTTACTTTTTTTTGAATTTCTTTTGGCAATTGACTGCCAGCCGGATGCATTCTTCGTGGTCGTATCCTAGGTCGTCACACCAACGAATGGTTGAAAAAATGATGTTCCCCAATTCTTTTTTTAACTCCGCGTCGGAGTGGAATTTTTTGTCTTTAGGGGCGCTTCTTTCCCAGCGGCAGATATCGCCAAAAACTTTTCCAAGACGAACGATGATTTCGGCCAGATTTAGCTTTTTGTCTCCCCAAATTTCACGGCCGAGTTTTAATAAGTCAGTCGTTTTCATCGATCTCTAGAATTTTCTTTATTACTTCTTGAATGTCAATTCCCGCTGGACAGACGCGGTGGCAACGCTTACAACCCACACAGCCGGTCATGTTAAATTCTTTCGGGATACGGGCAAATTTGTGGTAGTACCAGAAATGAATTCTATTTTTAATTTCCGGGTTGAAGTCGTGCCCGCCCGTAACTTCGTGGAATTCGTCAAAGAAGCAAGAGTCCCAACAACGCTGTCGTTCGCCAGTCCCCTTTTCTAATTCCGGTTTGTCATCAAGTCGGAAGCAAAAACAAGTGGGGCAAGCAATGGTGCATTTGCCGCAACGAAGACAGCGCTCGTTCAGTTCTTCCCAGACTTTTTCGTTGTGCGGGAACATCAATCTACGCTGGATCTTGGCCGGAATTTCTTCCAGCTTTTGGGGCTGGTGCGCTTCTCTCCAGGCTAGGTCTTTGTATTCCAGATTGCATCGTTCTAAAACTTCTTTACCCTTTTTAGAGCCGGCGACAAACAGAGCGTCTTTTTGGCTGTCTTTGCCAAAAACCAAAAAGACGTCGTAAGAAAAATTCATCAAATCTTCCTCGCCAAATTCCTTATGAGTAAAATTTTCTTCTGGCGGCGGAACCTGGTTATGGGCAACAATAAAAATATTTTGACGGCGCTGTTGGTAATTACTGTCATTGGCGAAAACCAAATCATAGAGCAAAACGTATTTTAGATCTAGCAAGTTAAGACCAACCAGACCGATTTTCTCTTTGTTGGCTGTTTCTTCTTGCTTTGCCCCTTCGTATTTCATCAAAGTTTCGCAGGCGGGGACAAAAAACTTTTTGAAAGAAAAAAGCGGTTGCCGGTCGCTTGGCCGCCAGGCGGCCAGGTTTTCCAGCTCGGCGATGGCAAAACCGTCCTCAATTTCTTGCGGGGCAAACAGTCGGTATTCTTCTGCGATTTTTTCTAGCAGTTTTTTGATTGGTTCCTCCATTTCTTTTTTATATTTTATCACAAAGAAGAAAATTAAAAAACTTTAAAGAGGGCCTTTTCTCTTCTTCTGCCTTTGTGAAGCCCTTGAAGAAAGCAAGAACCGATGTCAGCCTAAAAATAACAACCACTTTGGAGGATAGCCATGGCGGCAATAAGGCCCGAGAAAAGAAGCGAACTGCTGGTCCAAGACGTTCGTCGGCAACTGGAAGCGATAGCCGACGTCATAAGGGAAATAGTCTTTCAGGAGGAGATGGCTGCCAGCGTTCTCCTGGACTACAGTCAAAACAACCGGGGAGACTGGGCAATGGTTTTTGCCAGGACCAAGCTTAACAGCTGTAAGTCCCAAACCGAGCAACTCTCCAAATTGCTTGCCCAAAGCCTGGAATTCGGGTTTTTCTGCACCTCGGCCGGGGTGGCTACCTGGCCAAAAAAGGTTATCCCTGGCCTCTTGGGCCGGGGAGGCCAGTGGCTTGGCGGTTTACGGGGCGAGCTCTCGCGCTTTGAGTGCGCTTTCCCCGAGGAAACGCTGGGCCAGGCCTGTTTCCGGCCGGCACTGGATGCGCTCCGGCATCTGATTTACAGCTTGGATTTCCGGGCCAAGCAGTAAGCCGGGGTTCGGCTTTTTTGTTCTTGCGCTCCGCTCCGCGGAGCTTTTTTATTTTCGGCCTTGAGGTAGTCCAAATAAAAAGGCCCGCGCGAGGTGTCGCGCGGGCCGGATTGGGTGTCGGCCCGGTTCAAGAAGCGTCTTTCAGCAAGTCCCGGCTTTCCATGATCACCGGTATGCCCCTAGCTATGCAAAGAACAGGGGCCAAATAGACCAGGAAGCTGGTGATGAAGCCGACAGCCGGTTCGGGAATTAGGCCGAAAATTCCTTCTGTTGGGCGGATTGCCAAGGCGACAAAGGCCGCGGCCTTGGCAAAGCCATAGAGGCCTCGCATAAAGCGACCGGCGACCAAAAATTTGCCCCAGGGAGAGGCCATCATCCCGAAGGCGGTTTTACCCTTGGATAGAGCAAAGCCCCTGACTCCGTCAACAAGGAAGCTCCGGATGATGAAGATGACCGGGATCCAGAACGCCACTTCTCCCTTGCAAGCAAAGACCAACCATAGCGTGTTTTCCACCACTCGGTCAACGGCGATATCCAAAATGCCGCCGAGTCTGGTCACTTGTCCGTTGGTTCGGGCATAGAACCCGTCAAACCAGTCTAAAAGGACCAGGGCGATGATCAAGAGGCCATTTACAAACGCTAGCCACTTAGGGCCAGGGTAGTAAACTAGCGCCGCTACCAAAAGAAGAAGCGGCACCCGAGAGATGGTAATCTTATTAGCCGTAGTCACGGGCCGCTCCCTTCTTGGGTGGTTAGATTCAAAAGAGCAAAAGTTTTTGTAATAAAATCAAGGGTGAAGCTTTCGGTCCAAAAAGACCGAAAGCTTCACCCTTGATACGATGTCTGGGCCGGGTCCCCAAGACTTAACGGCTTCTCCAGATTTTCCAAGAAAGCTTAAGGTTGTTGGTCAGAGCCAAAATTTGTTCTTTGCGTTCTGAATAGAGGTAGGCGGCAGCCAAACCGAGCAGAGAGATTAAAGAGGCCAACATGACTTGTTGCGCCAGCCCCCCGCGTCCGGTTCTAGCGGTAACCGCACCCAAAACTTGACCGACGATAACATTTGTCACAACCTCGTTTGAATCCCTGGAGCCGTTGTCGGTTTGGATAAAAGCGGAATTGCGGATTTGGGTATTGCCGGCTGGAACCTGCATAACTTTGACTTGGTAGGAAACGGTTGTTGATTGGCCACTCCCCAAAGAATACAAATTCCAAGCCACCGCGTTGCTTGAAGAATCATAACTGCCGTTATTGTCAACGGAAACATAAGAAGTATAACTTGGCAAAACGTCAGTTACGCGGACGTTGTTCAGGGTGGAGTTGGAATTATTGGTCACGACTAAAGAATATCTCAAGGTCTCTCCTACAAAGGCTTCGTTCTGCGCGTTAGTGCCATTAGGGCGAGAAATATTTTCAACTCTTTTTTCAAAAGAGTAACCGCCAACATTCTGATTCTGGCCAGAAACATAAACATAGGCATAACTGGAAATTTGAGCCAAATTATCGGCCCAAGCATAACCATAGTTTGTCAAAGTTCCGTTAGCTCCAGAATTAACAGTAGCCTCAAAAGTTACTTCTCTGGTTTGCCCGTTATAGAGAGTGCCAACATTAAGGCCGTTGCTGTTTGTCAGAGAAGAATCGCTATAGTAGTTATTGCCATTGTCCAAACGGGTTGACCCATAAACGAAATTAAGAGAGGAAGGCAAAGTGTCCTTGGCAATAACGTTGTAGAGATAGTTGTTGGTGTTATTGGTAATTTTCAAACTGAAGCGCACTTTCTCCCCTACCTGAGCGTTGGTTGAATTTGAGAAAGATGACTCTCCCTTGCTAACGTTCAAGACAGTTTTATTGAGATACAAACCGAGATTGTTGGCGTTATTCCGGACATAAACATAAGCGGAAGCTTGTTTTTCCGATACGCCGTCTCCAGAAACATAGCCGTAATTGGTTAGGGTCCGGGAGGTGTTATCAAAATATGAATCTCGATTAACTCTGGCGCGGAAAATGATTTCTTTATTAACGCCGGAAAACAGGCTACCCAGAGAGAGGCCGTTATAGTTGTTGTTGATATCGTCGCCATAATAGGTGCCATCAACCCTAGTTGAACCGCTGATATAGGAGAGATAAGACGGCATGGGGTCTCTAACGCGAACGTTATTAACAGCCGCGCCGTTATTGTTTCTAACATTTAAACGGAACTCAACTTCGTCTCCGGGGCTCGCGTCGGCGCTATTTTGGAAACTGCCTCCGGTGGTAACATTGCGCGCGTCTTTGGTTATGGTCAGATCACCATTGGCGGTCGGCGTGGAGGTTAGGGTGCCGACAAAGGTGACGTAGCCCTGATATTCCCAGCAGCCTTGGATGCTGCCGATATTAACTTCCACGTAGCCGTCACCGCTTGAAGAGGCGGAAATATACTGCGCAGTTTGAGAGCGGTTGGGGTACCAGCGGATGGAGGAAGTGTCAACGGTTAATTTTTGAGAACTGGAACTGTTCACAGTTACGCTGTCGTTGACCGCAGAAGCGTTATCAGCGCTTAGGGCGACATTGACTCCGATATTATTTTGAACGGAAGTCGGAAAGCTCAACCGAATCTTGGTGTTGGTGGCAGTTGAGTTCACAATGCCGTTGTGATAATAAACTTGAAAAGCCACACTGTCATTGGTGTTGGCGGAAACGCTGTTGTTTTGCCAGCCGGTATTAGTGGTGCGGTTGGCAACGGTTAGGGTTTTTAGATCCTGGCTCATAAAGTTAAACTGCGGTGAGGCAGCTAGGGTTGTCTGCGCCAGGGCGGACAAGCCAAGGCCCATAAGGGCCAGAATGGCGGCAAATTTTTTCATAAATTTGTTGTTAATTTTTATTTACTAATTATTTCTTTAATTTTAATCCTTTCCTTGGTCACAAATTAATTGTGGCCAAGGAAGGGATGGCGAGGCGCGGCTGACTTGTTGTCAACGTGCGCCTCGCCAGGGAAGATTAAGGAACTGCCGGCCGCGGAGCCGGCCCGCTTCCCGGCCCCGTTGGGCAGGTTGGTGGAGGCGGCGGTGGCGGAGGAGGTGGTGGAGGCGGCGGCACCGGTGGCGGGACTGGTCCCGGCGGTGGCTTGGGCCCGGGGGGCTTGGGCGGCTTGGGGCAGGTGGGGCAGTTGGGGCTGCTTCCTCCGCCTCCGGTGCCCTTGCCCAGGTAGTAGCCTCCGGCGAAAGCGGCGACTACCGCTGCTCCGGCCAGGATGTACAGCCAGGTGTTGTCCTCTTCCAGGTAGATCTCTCTAACCTTTTCGAGGATGAGCACCTTGGCCTGGTAAATCTTGGCGAAGGTGCCCTGGGGCACCCAGACCAAGATCTCGTTAAAAACGCGGTTGGCGCATCTCTTCACCGCCCCCACCTTGGTGAGCAGGAAGAAGGTGCTCCCTTCTGTCTTGGTAACCGGCTGGCCGTTTTGCACGGCCAGGTGCACAGCCACCGGTTCGCCCTTGGCGAGCAAGCCGGTGGTTCGGCGTCCCGAACCGCTGTTCACGGTGGCCAAGGCGTCGTCGGGAAGACCAATCCAGAACCAGCCCGGAGGCAGGTCCTTATCGGTCCAGCCCCCCGCCTTCACGGGATCGGCGCCGACCTTGAGATAGCGATGCCGGCCATCAATCTTAGGGCCGGTAGCCAGTACCGGTAAAGGCTTTTGGTGGCTCGCCACCTCTTCAATGGGCGCCGGGTTGAACACCCGGCTAAACTTGGCCAAGGTGGTCAAGTCGCCCTTTTGCAGGGCCTCTTGGACGACCCCTACCGGAATCTTTTCGCCGGAAGGGGTCTCGTAATACTCGCGGGTCTCCCTGACCCGCGTTCCTCCGGTGGCGCACCCCCCTGCCAGGCTAACCATAAAGGCTAGGATGGTCAGGAGGGCGACTAGACGCTTAGTCATCGGCATTGTTTTGCCCTCCTTCCGGGGTGTCGGAATTACCAAGTCCCTGGGCGAAATTGTAAATCAACAGGGCGGCTCCAGCGCCCAAGGCAACATAGGGGCTAGACATTGCGGCGCCTCCCAAGGCGACCAGGCCCAACCCTCCGTTGACGTAGACATTGCGTCGCCCCCGGCTGGCTTCGTCCCGCTGCTGCTTTGCCTGGCGGCTGGCCAGGTTTGCCTGGTCCATCGCCGACAGCGCGGGGGTGGTAACCGTTTCGTCGTCCTCTTCGGCGGTCAGAACTTGTCTGCCCGCCAAGTTGACTTGGCTTGCCATCGCCGGTTGAGCCGCGGGGGCGGCAACCGGCGGCGCGACCAAGGCCTGAGGCCGTTGCACCCCGATCTCTCCCAGGATTATTTTTTCACCCTGGGAGTCGAAGAAACCGGCCAGAATGAGCCGGTGGCTGCCTACCTGGTAAAGGTAGGCGTTGTCCACGGCCGTTTGGGTAGTGAAGCCGTGATCGTAAACGCCATCCACGCTCTTGTGGGGCGTCATCACGACGGCCCATAACAGCTTGGTTCCAGCGGCCAGGAACATCTTCTGGTAGTCCCCGCGTTGGGTTTTGGCGCTCATCGCGTTGGCGGTGGCTTGCCCATCCAGTTGGCCCAAAGAGGCTTGCTGGATGTAGGCGGCCACGCCGGCGGCAAAGGCGATCTGCTGGCCCAAAGAAAGAGCCAGCAACAACGCCAAAGCCATGATCATTCTCTTTGCCATTTTGTCCTCGCTTTGCCTTGACGTTAGCGCTTGTTCCTTAATCTTTAACCGCTTAGTTGAGCGGTTTTTGGTAGAGTACTAGTTTTATATTCTACACCTTACTTTCAAATTTGTCAAGAAAAAATCAGTTTTCCAATTTGGCGTCAATAAGTAATCTCTGCTTGTCTGTCCCTAGCGGCCAGCAGGTCATCAAAGTTAGAGTGTGGCTATTTCCCGGGTTGACCATTTTTACTTCATCGGGGTTGACTATTTGTTTGGCAGAAACGGTATAGACGTAAGAAAACCCGCCGAGATTAACAGAAATTTTATCCCCTACCTTCAGTTCGTTCAAGCGCGCAAAAACTTTGCCGTAGGGAGTCTTGTCCCAAAAGTAAACAGAGCTGTGGCCGGTTAAAAACAGATTGCCAAAATCCGGCGGCAAGGAACTGCCGGGATAAACAATAACGCCCTGGTCCAAAGCTTTATTTATTTCCGCCTCGGTGTTTTTTGTCGGGAAAACCAAAGGAGCATCGAGATTCAGTTTTGCGATCGTCAGGCTGTCCCCTTCTTGGGCGGAGCTTCTTTTTACCAGAGCCTGGTTTGGCATTTGGTTGGCCGGACTGTCAATCTTGGCCGAAGTTTCAAAAATTGTCGCATAGAACCTATTTTCGGCCAAGGCGAAATTGCTAGGGGCAAAAGCCTTAAAAATATCGGATTTTTTCCGCTCATTCTGTTCTGCCGGTTGTTCTTTTTGGGTAATAATTTCTTGGGCGTCAAAGACGACAAAGTGATCAACAAAAAGGTTGAAATTCAAAAAAAGCAGAGACGCGATTAACAAAACAACAAACCAAAAAGAGGCAAAGACAATTTTATTTATTTTAAACAACGACGGGAAAAAGACGCCAGCTTCTTTTTGGTAGGAAGGATAGTCTTCTTTGAAAGTTTTTGCCAGCCCAATCTCCTCTTCCCCTGCCAGAAATCTCCAGAAAAAATAAACCGGGACGATGAAGATAATCATCAGCCAGGATCTTAGAATTAACGCCAGGGCCGGGTTTAATAAAAAAATAATAGCGCCATACATGGGGTGACGAACAAACTTGTAGGGTCCGGATTTTACAAACTCTCTGTCCATTCTGCGCGGCGGGAGAGCCTTGATGCAAAAAATAGAAACAAAGAAATAAAGACTAAGGAGGAGTAAAAATCCGGAAAATGAAACCCAAAATGGAAGGTTAATCCTGGGACCACCCCAAGCGGCGGTTAAAACAATCGCTAAAACACCCAAGAGCAAATTCAGCATCACTCCTTTGGGCAAGGCTCCCAAAAAATTTTCTTTTGTTTTTTCTTTCTCAAACATAAATCATTCCGATATTTAAGATAATTAAAAGACCTGCCAGAATAAAAGTGGGTAAATGTTGGGCGTTAAATCTGATTAAAGCGTTCAGCGCTAAGGCCATTAAAAGAAAAGTTGAAAAGTAAATGTAGAGATATTTGATAATTTCGTCAATTTTTGACGTGAAGGCGCCTAACACTCTGGGTCGTGGAAAAATTTTTATCTCGGGAGTCGGTTGATTCCCCAGCCGCTCTTTGAGATTTTCGGCAACCTGGATTTTTTTCGTTTTATCCACCAGAGTTAAAACCAGTTTTTGGATTTCCTCGTTTTGTTTCAATTTCTCGACTATTTTTAAGTTTTCTTGTCGGGCCGGTTGTTCCGGCTGATTTTTTTCGGAATTTTGGGCTGGAACGTTGCTTGTTTGTTTTGGTTGAAGCTTCTGGTTTTCTTTCACAACTCCCGTTGGCGCCGGCGCTGCTTGTTTTGGGGTTACGGCGACTTTTGTCTCTGCTCCCAGAGACAAAACACAAAAAACGGTTTCGCGATTGTCCAGCCTCCCGCTTTCAACAGCGACTCCAACTTCCGAAAAATTAGGATTTAAAATGTTTGCTCGGTGGGAAGGGCTATCCATCCAGGCTTTAACGACGGCTGACGCGTCGTTGAAATCAACGGCCAGGTTTTCTCCCGCGAATTGATAGTCATACCCGCCTTTTTGGAACCAGAACCAAGGCGAAATACCGGTGGGGCTGGTATGGGCGAAGTAGTTGTTAAGCGTCATGTCTTGAGCCTTCATTTGCGCGGTTTGGTCAAGTTTTGCGTTGGCGGAAAGAGGCGCTAGTCCGTTTTTTTGCCTCTCTGCGTTGACCAGAGTGATGATATCCGGTTTTTCAATAGTGGCGAAAAGCTTGCTTTGTGGGAAATACACTTCAAAATAAACAAAAACCAATTTCAAAAAAATTGCCATTACCACGTATAAAAACAAGGCCTTTTCGTGAAAAAGCAGACTAAAAACCCTATTGGTGGCGGAATAATTGGAATTGAGTGGCGTTTCGTTCATTTCCTTAATTGATTTTTACAATTATATACTAATACTATTTTTTTGTCAATAGCAAAAGACACCTTAGAAAGGTGCCTTTTGGCTGGAAGCGGCCTCTTTATTTATCTCAAGTTGAGGCGGAACTAGAAATTCTTTTTTGAAAATAAGGAGCAGGGCCAGAAAGACAAAGGCCAACAAAAAAGCGACAGCAAGATAGCGGTTGACGGGGGTAAGAAATATTTTTTTTAGTTTATGATCCATTTAGTTTCTTCTCTATTAAGTCTTTGAAAATTGAATAATCAAAAGATCCCGGGACCGCGCTTTTTTCGTCGCCAATGAAAAAAGTCGGGGTGCCGTCAACCCCCTTGGTCTGGCCGTCCGCCAGCCATTCTTGCGCCAAGCTTTCATATTTTTTGCTGTTTAGACAATCAAGAAACGAAGCCTTGTCAAGGCCGGCCGCCGCGGCAAATTTTCCCAAGTCGTTTTTATCTTTGAATTCTTGCTGGTGTTTGAAAAAATAATCGTGGAAAGGCATAAACTTACCTTGTTCATTGGCGCAAGCTCCAGCTTCGGCCGTTTCAAACGGGGGGTAAAGAAAAAATTCCATTTTTATTTTGCCGGTGACCAGATAGTCCACTTCCAAGTTGGGCATTACCCGAAGGGCAAATTGGGCGCAAGCTGGGCAGAGAAAATTCACGTATTCTTGAACTAAAAGAGGCGCCTTGGGATTGCCGACCACAATTCCTCGCGGGTGCTGTTTTTTGACCGGCTGTTTTATTTTTTGACTGTAATGGGAATACAAAAAACCGGAGACAATAAGCAGCAAGCTTAAAGAGGCGGAATAGATGATGAGCTTTTTCCCCGTCATAAGGCTTTATCTTATTTTTAAATAGTCCAATTTCTTGAAATTGAACAGCCGGGCGACGAGATTAGTCGGAAACAAATCCTGGGCCTGGTTGAAGTTTTTTGCTTTGATATTATAGAGCCGTTGCGCATCTTCAATTTTATTCTCTGCGTCAATGATTTCCGCTCGTGTCTCTATAAAGTCGGAGTCGGAAACAAGTTCGGGGTAGTCGCTGGCCAAGCCAAAAAGTCCCTGCAAGGAAGCGGTCAAGTTAGCTTCGGCTAAAAATTTGTCTCTAGGATTATTCGCCTGCGCGACTTGAGAACGAGCCTGGTCTATGGAGTCAATAATTTGTTGCTCATAGCGAGCATGAGATCTGACTGCCTGAAGCAAAATCGGAACCAAGTTTTGCCTTTTTTTCATTAGAGAGTCGGTTTCTGGCCAAACTTCGTCTACTTCGTTTTTATATCTGATTAGTTTGTGGTAATTGGCAACCAAAAAAAGCGTTGCGACCCCGATAATTATAAGAATGACTATTATAAGAAAAAACGGCATGATTTCGCTTTTCCTCAATTATGGCAGAAAAAGGAAAACGAGGCAACTTCAGAAATCCGCGCGGGCCTTTTCTCCCAGGCAGTGACTTTTGACCTTAAGGGTTAATTTATTTTTTTAAAGGCGACCGAAAAGGCCGGCTCGTATTTGTTGTCATGCCGGTCTTTAACTTCCACGGTTTTTCCCGCCATCAAGTCGCGCATAGCCAAGTCGTTCATCATTTCTTTGTGGGCCTGAATTTCCGATTTTAACTCCTCCAATTTAACATATCTCTCCCCCATTTCCGCTTGGGCGATAGCCTGAACTTCTCGTCGGCGTTCTTGTAGCTGTTTGATTTTATTCCCGAGCTCGCAATAAACATCATCGTTGGCCAAGGTGTCGCGATACATTTTATTAATTTCTTTCTGCTCTTTTTGTAACTCCTGTAATTTACTAAAAACTTCTTGAATGTCTTTCATGCTGGCAAGAAGCACCAATTGTGGCCCGGCGTCAATGCCGGAAGTCCGGTTGATTGGTGTCAAAATTTTTAAAAATAAAAATAGGCTCGCGCCCTTTAAAGGCATTGTAGCACATTTGCCAAGAAAAATAAAAAAGGGCCGCCCGGTGTCGGGCGGTCCAGGGCCTAGAGTCGTTCTTCGGCCAGTTGGGTTAGTTCTGACCGAACCGAGCCATTGAAGTTGGTGGCCGCCACCAACGGGTGGTCAACCATCTTGGCCATGGCGTAGGCCAAACCGCTGGAGTTACGATCGAGCTTTCGCCGACGGTCGATTTGCCCCAAATCGCCGGTAAAGATCAACTTTGTTCTCTCGCCGCAGCGAGTAATAATGGTTTTGATCATGTGGGGCGTGAGGTTCTGAGCTTCGTCTACGATGATGATATAGTGGTGGAAGGTCATGCCCCGGATGTAATCTAGGGGCTGAACAATGATTTTGTCCTTTTTCCTTAGCTCCTCCACCAACCCCAGATTTTTGTCCCCCTCCTTCAGAAAAGAGAGACTAGTCCAGATGGGAAGCAACCACGGCCCCATTTTTTCCTCAACTCCGCCCGGCAGAAAACCCATGCGGTCTTCGTCCTCCAGGGGAATCATCGGGCGGCTGACGATAATTTGGCGGTAACTGCTGCGCTGGTGAATGGCCGTCGCCAAAGCCAAGAGCGTTTTGCCGGTGCCCGCGCCTCCTTGAAGAAAAACCAGCTTGATGTCCGGATCCAAGAGCTGAGCGAGGGCGATGTATTGGCTCCAGTTTGGTGCGTTTCCGTTGATAGAGGTGGGCTTGATATCAAGAGCGTTGATGTCGGCCGGTATTATCTCAAAAACGCCTCCTCGGCGGATGGCGGTGAAGTCTCCACCTTGCCATTTTGCGTTGATGGTTATTTTCGGCTTGGAGGTGACTTCCCAGTCGGGGTGGCAAAGCACCCCTTCGTTTTCCACTACGGGGCCGTGGTTTTGGGGCGAGTAGCGAAAAAAGCCCTCCTTGGAAATGTCATCTAATGAGACGACTATCTCCTTCAGTTTTTCGGGTTGTTGGTCCGGCGCGACTTGGTCGCGCCAATAGTCCTCGGTTTCAAGGCCGGCGCTTCTGGCCGCGATCCGAACAGCCGTATCTTTTGTTATCAGCACCACTCGACTGTAATCCTTAGCCGCCCCGTTCTGCACCGCCTTGGCGGTGGCGATGACTAGGTGATCCGGCTCGCGGGGGCTTAAATACTTGAGGGTCCTGAAGCTTGGCTGCGTCTTTATGTCCAGGGTCTTGTCGCCCTGCTTGGTCAGCTCTTCTATTTGCCTCAGTGCCTCTCGGGCGTCAAACCCGATATCGGGAGCGTTCTTGAGCCGGTTGAGTTCCACGATCACGATGAAGGGGATAAAAACCTTGTTGCCTCCTTCCCGGAGAGAATTGATTGCCTGCGGATCGTGGATAAGGACGTTTGTATCCACGATATAAGCCTTAGGCTTGTCGGTGGTCTGGCTTCCCATGGTGTCCCTCCCTTGGTTTTTAGAGAACTAGCCACTACTACCTAGATTCTATGCTGATAAACAAGTAAAAGTAAAGGGCTTAATCGCAAATTTATTTTTGCTTTGGGCTAGATAATCTTTTTGTGAATTCAATCGCTTTTTCTTTCAATTTTTTATGCGGGTCAAAGAGCCTTTAAGCTGGATTTATCCTTTGGCGAAAACTTTTCCAAAGAGGCGTGGAAGACAAAGCCGGACAGTTTATTTTTATTTTTTACTAGCCAGTTAAAGGTAAGGTCGCGCCCGCCCCATTTGGTGATTTCTCTAATTGGCCAGCCGACCGCTTTTTGCGTGTATAAGTTTGGGTCGTTTCCCAGTCGAGCGCAGATTCCAAGGCAAGATTTTATAAATTTACTTTGGCCGTATAACTTATTTTTTCCCTCAAAGGCGAGGGGGACGATAAAAGACACGATGGCGCAACGGCGACGCCAGTAAAATTTGTCTTTGGACCATTTTTCAAGTTCAACGGCAAGTTCGGGGTTTTGCAATAAAATTTTTCCCAAAATAACCCCGCAAAGTCGGTCGCAATTTTCCCAATTGGTCAGATATTTTATCCAACCGGTGGCGTGATTCCAAAACTTAACGTCTCTCGCCTCTTTGTATTTAGCCGTAAGCTCAATGGCAAAAATAATTTCTTCGGTAATTTTTTGCTTAAAACACTCGTCGGCCAAAAAAACAGCCTCTTTGAAGGTCGGTTTTTCTTTTTGGTGAAAGTTAGAAACAAATTTTTTTACAACCGGAACACGGATGCCCAGATTGCTGCCGCCGTTATCAACCGGAGTCATTCGGTCAATCATTAAATTTTTATTTCGGGGCGCAATTTTGAGAATTTCTCGGTGTAGCGCTTGGTAGTCCATAGGATTCTTTGAGATATTTTTTGATGTTCCAATTTTTGATTTCCTGCATTTGCGTGGCCCAACGTTCTTCTTCGCTCATATCTAAAAAGTGTTTGTGCTTTTCCAGGTTCCAACGAACTGCCGCCAGTGGCATCCCGGGCGGGTAATCTTTGCGAGGCACTTCGGTAATCAAAAACTCGGTGGTAAAAGTATGCGTTTTCTCCAGGCCGTCGGGGCGAACTAACGCCCAAGAAACTTCCCATTGGGCCGTCCGTTCGTTATAGGGAACATCATACATCTTTTTTAATAAATATTTAAGCCAGGCTTCGTCGTCTATCAAGCGGTCAAAATGTCCTCCCCACCGTCGAACAAAAACTCCCGGCGCTCCTCCCAGAGCGTCGATCTTTAAGCTCAAATCGTCCGCGATGGTCGCTAGCCCCGATTGGGCGCAAAAAAAACGCGCCTTGGTTAGCGCGTTTTTCGTCGTGTTTGAAGAGGTGGCCCTGGGTTCTTCAACAATGCCGATTTCTTTGGGAGTGACTATTTGAATACTCAAGTCTTGAAGGAGTAACTCAAAAAGCCGTTTTTTAAGAGGGTGGTTACTGGCCACAAGAATTTTACACTCTCCGTCAGCCATATTTCCTCCCTACTATAACATTTTTTAAAAAAATAGGCAAGAGATTTGTCAATCCGTGTTTCAAGCGGTGCTAGTCTATTTTTGGCACGCGGGACAAAAATGGGCTGAACGGCCGCCGATTTTTATCCTGGCTATTAGACCCGAACATTTTTTGGGGCATTTTTGGCCTTCCTTGCCATAAACTTTTAATTTTTTGTCATATTCCCCTTTTTTTCCTTTAGCATCCAGATAGTCTTTGGCTGAAGTGCCGCGGTCCTTGATGGCGTTGGCCAAAACTTTCTTTATATTTTTGTGGAGGCTTTTTATTTCCGCGTCATTTAAATCTCGAGAGGTTCTTAGCGGATGAACGCGGCTGTAAAATAATATTTCGTCCGAATAGATGTTGCCGATTCCGGCAACCAAATTTTGGTCCATTAGTAATTGCTTAATCTTTCTTTGGGGCCTCTTTTTAAGAATTGCTCGGAAAGCAGCTAGGGTGAAATTACGCTCCAGCGGTTCCGGCCCTAGGTCCTTTTCTTTGATCTCTCGATCAACCACCAGACTCTTAATCAGTTTGACGTAGCCGAATTGGCGCAAATCGTTAAAAAGCAAAAAAGAACCATCCTGAAAATGGAAAATAAGATGAGTGTGCTTATTTTTCATTTCCCTGGCTTTTTTTTCGTCGCCGGCGAAAATAAGTTGGCCGGTCATTTTCAGGTGGATGATCAAGGAAAAACCGTTATTCAGCTCAAAAATAAAAATTTTAGCTCGGCGCCGAATCAAATTTATTTTTGCTCCCTTAATCAGCCTTTTAAATTTTAGGGCTTCAGGCTCCACCTTTTTTTCTAGGAGTACGTCAACCGAATTGAAGGTTTTACCCTTGATTAGCCGATTGAGCTGGTTTTTGATTGTTTCGACTTCGGGTAGTTCGGGCATGATAGTTTGTTTTAATGAGCTTATCGTGAAAGGCCATAAAGATCAGTTGGGCTTGATTGCAAAAAGCTTTCAAAAAAGAATCGTCGGCCTCCAGCACGTCTTTTGTCTTGGGAAAAATTAAAAAAGTAGCGAAATTTTTTTCTCTTTCGTCGGGAATAACAAAAAAATAGCGAGAGTTCCATTTCTTCGCCCGCATATAATCCACCAGGGCCTTGTTTGAAATATTCACAAGCCGGTCTTTTTCCAGGCGATAGCGGAATTCCGTTAACGTGCGGTGGTCTTTTTGGTCTATAAAGCGCATCAATCCCCAATCCGCCTTTATTGAAGTGGCGGCAGAAGACAAGATATTATTTAAGGCCTGCCTCAACCCGACTTGGGACAAATCTGCTTCGGTGATAGATGATGAATTCACCAAGCCCTTAATCATCTCCAACTGGCGGTTTACTTTGCCCATGTGCTTGTAGGTTTCTATAAGCTCGCCAGTAAAAGCCGTTGTTTGTCGCGCGGCGCTCCGCTCTTTTTTTTGCACGTCAACAAAATTGGCCTGGTTGAAGATCAGCACAAAAATGCCGAAAGAAAACAGAAATAGCAAGAGGATGTAATTGGCAACCAAGAGCAGGTGTTGATTCTGGATAATCAAGGGGAGGGCGATGGCTGTGACCAGAAGCACAAAATAAAGAAAAAGAAAAATTTTTAAGGAAAAGTTTAATTTCATTAATCTAAGAGTGGCATATAGACTGAAAAGGTCAAGCCTCAAGAGCGTAAAGCTTCTATGGGAGTAAGCCCAGCGGCTTTTTTAGCGGGGTAAATGCCGAAAACTAGTCCGGTGACGGCGGAGACAAAGAAGCCGAGCAAAACAGAGGAAACGGAGATTGTTAGCGGCCAACTTCCGCCAAGAGCCCGACCAATAAAAAACGATCCGATCAAAGAGAGCAGCGCTCCCAAAAAAATCCCAATAATTCCACCAGCCAAAGTCAAAACTACAGCCTCAATCACAAACTGGTAAAGAATATCTTTTTTGGTAGCGCCGACCGCTTTCCTTAGACCGATTTCTCTTGTTCTTTCTCTGACAGACACTAGCATAATATTCATAATTCCAACCCCCCCGACGATCAAAGACAAAGCCGCCACCGCTCCTAGCAACAGAGTGATGCCGCCAATCACCGAATCAATGATAGTTTGCGCTTCTTCCATGGTATTAACCGCAAAATCATCTTTGTCCGGGTTGGTGATTTGGTGTTGCTGCCTCATTACCAGGGCAATATCCTTGGCGGTTTCTTGAGCCAGAGAAACATCTTTCAAGTGGAAAACGATAATCGTCACGTAATCTATGCCCATAATTTGTTTTTGCATTGTTGTTACCGGTACGTATATTTCTTTGTCTGGGTTAAAAAATCCGGCGTTCCCCTGTTTTTTCATTACCCCGATAACCTTATAACTTTGGCCCTTTATTTTTATTAACTCTCCAAGCGCCGGCTGGATACCAAAGAGATCGTCTCGCACTTCAGAGCCCAGAACGACAACGCGGCGATTGCCGATCTCGTCTTCTTTTGACAAGAAATCTCCTTCTTCAATTCCGCCTTTGGTCATTTTGGCGGCGTTGGCATTGGTTCCGAACAAGAGAACTTTTTTAATTTCACTTCTATAGCTGGCTAATTCCTGGCCCATAATCCCGGGATAATACATGTCCGTGTTGGCTACTTGCCTTACCACAGCTTCGGCATCTTCTGATTTCAGGGTGATGATGGTGGCGCCCAAAGCTTGAGTGGTGGCGTTGGAGGAAGAAGTTTTTGAAGTGTTAGGGACTTTGGTTTCTACTTGGATAATGTCGTTGCCGAAAAATTCAATTTGTTTCAACACAAAAAAGCGAAAACCTTCGCCAATGGAGAGGACGACAATAACGGTAAAGACTCCGATAACAATGCCTAAAATAGTCAAAATCGAGCGAGCTTTGTTGGCGACCAGAGCTTTTCGGGAAATATTCAATTTGTCCTTGAAGTTGCGAAACATGTTTTTGATTTATTCGTATCGCAAGGCTTCCATCGGGCTCAACCGGGAAGCTTTTTTAGCGGGGTAGATACCAAAAATTAGACCGATTAAAAAAGAGATTGAAGTAGAAACGGCTAAAGACTGCCAAGAGATTACCAAGTCCCAATTGTAGCCAAGTTTTTTGGCGATTAAGGCGACCAAGACGGAGATAGACACACCGCCCGCGATTCCAATGATACCGCCCACCAGGCTGACAACGGTTGTTTCCAAAACAAACTGGTTTAAGATGTCTCTCTTGGTGGCACCCAGGGCTTGGCGCAAACCGATTTCTTTTATCCTTTCGTTTACTACTACTAGCATAATATTCATAATGCCAATTCCGCCCACGACCAAAGACATGGCGGCGATGCTGGCTAGAAAATAACGGATGGCGTCGGTGATAGTGGTCAAGGCCGCAATGGCTTGGCTGGAGTTTTCAACCGTAAAGTCGTCTTGGTCGGGGCCGGGGATTCTGTGCCGCGCTCTCATTAAAGCCTCAATATCGTTGATTGACGGCTGAATATTTTTAGTGTCGTCAATTTTTATTCTAGCGACCGTTATGTAATTAATTCCCAGAATCATTTTTTGGGCGGTGGCCAAAGGCAAAAAAACTTGAGCGTCTTGGTTTTCAAAACCGGCCGAACCCTTTTTCTCCATGACTCCGACTACCTGGAAGCTCACCCCTTTTATTTTAACGGTTTCGCCGATCGGGTCCTGCCCCTGGAATAAATCTTCTGCCACTTGGCTGCCCAAGACCAGGGATTTACCCATATTCAAAGCTTCGTTTTCGCTTATAAACCGGCCTTTGGCCACGGCTACGTTTTGGACGATAATATATTTGTCCGTTACTCCGGAAAAGTTAAAGTAATTGTTATGATTTTTCCAGCTGATTTGTTCATACCCCCTGACCATGGGAGAAACAGCGACCGCGTGAGGCACATTGTTCTTTTGGGCCAGAGCCTGCGCGTCGCTAAAGGTGAGGGTGGTTATTTTTATTCCCATGATTGAAGCGGGCGGAGAATTTTTTTCGCTTTTCCCCGGCAGGACGCCAACCAAGTTGCTACCAACACTTGTAACCTGGTTAACAATCAGACTTTGCGCGCCGGCACCAACAGAAACAATGACGATAACCGAACCAATACCGACAACTATGCCGAGCATGGTTAAAAAAGACCTCAATTTGTTGGCCTTGAGGTTTTGCAGTGACATTTTTATAACGGCGCGAATTTTCACAGAGGAACGAAAGCAGAAAGCGGAACGTAGAATAAGAATAACTACCGGTCGCCCGCTGCTTCCAAGTTGTTTATTTTCCCAATTCTCCTTCGCGATCCGCCAGGAGGCGATTGATTATCGGTTCATCGCTCAAAATTTTTCCATCGTGGATCTTTATCATTCTGGTTCCATGTTCCGCCGTCGCGCTTTCGTGCGTTACCAAAACAACGGTATGTCCCTGGTGGTTTAGCTCTTGCAGGATACTCATTACCTGTTGGCCGGATTTAGAATCCAGATTTCCGGTCGGTTCATCGGCGAAAATGATTGATGGATTATTAACAAACGCCCTGGCGATAGCCACTCGTTGCTGTTCGCCGCCGGAAAGTTGGTTGGGCATGTTATTGATGCGATGCTCCATCCCCACGGCTCGGATGACCTTGAGGGCCAGCTCTTCCTCTTTGGCTTGAGACAGGCCGACATAACTTAAAGGGAGAACGACATTCTCTAAAACAGAAATTCTGGGTAATAGATTAAAGCTCTGGAAAATAAATCCGATTTCTTTATTGCGTAAACGAGCCAGTTGATCATCCGATAACTGGCTGGTATCTTCGCCTCGTAAAAAATATTTACCGCTAGTGGGACGATCAAGCAATCCGATAATATGCATTAGGGTTGACTTACCCGAACCCGACGGTCCCATAATTGAGAGAAACTCCCCTTCTTGGATGGAAAAAGTGACGCCCTTCAGAACGTGGGTCGTAATATCGCTGCCGGGGTTGCCGTAATTTTTTGTAATCTGCTCCAATCTGATTAAGTCCATAGGCTATTTTTGGATAAAAGTGATAACCTTATCCCCTTCCACCAGCCCCGACAAAACTTCGGCGTCTCCACTGCTGCTGCGCAGACCAAGGCTAATTTGCCTTTCCACGTAGGTTTTGTCTCTAGGGATTCTAACAAAGCTCTCTTGACCCCGCTCAATAACGGCTCTTTGGGGGATGGTCAAAACCTGGTTTTTGGTATCGGTGGTGATTTCCAGGTTGGCGGTCATTCCGGGTTTTATTTCTTTGTCTTGGGAAGAGAAGGCCACTGTTATTTTATAATAAATGACATCCTGGATGACCGTTTGGGCGGGATCAACCTTGACTACTTTTCCCGACCAGCCTCGGCCATAAGGGAAAGCATCAAGCGTGATGGTTGCCGGGTCGTTCACTTTAATGTGGGCGATATCAATTTCGGACACGTTGGCTTCAATTTGGTTGTCGCTTAGACTGATCATCTTTACAGCAATTCCTCCGGGCTGGGTTGTTTCTCCCTTCTTGATGTTCATCGCGGTAATAGTGCCATCAACCGGAGCGATAATTTGCGTGTCTTTTAATTTATTTTCTAGGGTCGCAAGAGCGGCGGCAGACTGAAAAACCCGAGCTTGGGCGACTTGGATATCAACGGTTCTTGGCCCCGATTTTTTAAGATTCAGTTGGTCAAGAGTCGTGCCGACTTGAGACTCCGCTTGTTGCGAGCTTGAAGCTGCTTGAGTTTGGGCCACGCTCAATGATTGGGAGGCAGTATCAACGCTTCTCTGGGCGCTGTTTATATTGTTATCATTGGTGGTTTTTTGGGTGGAGATACTCTGTTTGGCGGTGGTCAAGTTGTAAATTTCCGTGTTCATGGTTGTTATCTCGCCCTCAACCGTTGTTTTGTCGGTGCTAGTAGCTCCATATGAGGAATCGCTCATGGCGTTACGAACAAGCTGCAACGCGTCTCTTGTTTTTTGAGCGGCGACAATCATTTTTTCAGTGGCCAAAATAACGTTGCTCTCGCTGGCATTGATTCTAGCCTGGTTGAGATAATCAACCGCTCCCAGCAATCCATAAGTGGAATTGCCGGAATAGGCCTGAAGGGCTTCTTGCTCGCTATTGCTGATAAGCACCCCGTTTTGATCCAAACGAGCGAAATAAGTTTCGCGCATGTTTTTCAGTGTTTTCAGCAAGGCCTTGTTTACTTTGCTGTCTGAAGACTGGACAGTATTTAGGGCCGATTCAACGGCTTGTCTAAGATCCTGATCGGCTTTTTTTCTAACGTCGGCAAGATTTTTGACGGCGTTGTCGTAAGCCGTTTGGGTGCTGCTGATGGAGGCGGCGTTATTACTTCTAACTACCTCAAGATTAGCTACGGCATTATTATAGTTGGTTTGGGCAATTTGGATTTCTTCGGGGGTAGAGCCGGCTTTGGCTTGGTTTAGTTGGGCTTGCGCGATGGCGACAGTCGCGCGAGCCTCCCCTATCTGGCTCGTCAGATCGGTATTTTCTTGCTGAGCGATAATAGCCCCTTCTTTTACTGAATCACCCACTTCCGAATCTATCCCGGAGATTTTGCCGGAATTTTTAAACTGAAGCTCAAACTCCTCGGCTTTTTTGACCGTGCCGGTGACATTAACCTTGTAGGTCAAGTCTTTGATTGAAGCAGAAGCAGTTTCAAAAGGGGGCTGTTGTTGTCTGGTTAAACTAAAAACAACCAGTCCGCCAGCGATAAGTAACGGGATGTATAAAAAAGTGATAAATCTCCAAGAAAGAAGCTTGGGCGATAAGCGCATGTTATTTTGGCTGATTAATGATTTTTGTGAATTTGGATATTTCAGTCTCCGCTTTGGCTAGAATGCTTTTCATCGAAACGGCTTTAACCAAAACCAGGGCGTCTTTCCCGCGACAAAAAACAAACAGCTTTTCTCCCCTTTTCAGTCCCAGCTTTTTTCGAGCTTCTGCCGGAATGACCACCTGCCCCCTCCCTCCCAGCTTGGAAATTCCGCAACACTCTAGGTCTATGTGCATAATCAGATAAGTATGAAAAATACGAATAGTCTGACTATAACAAAAATAAGCCCCCTGTCAACAGGCAAAGGCGGGAAAGAAATAAAAAACACGCAGATGACTTTTCAGTTGGCTACTCCGCTTTTGCTTCCCCGTTCTCTATCAGCTGCATATCTTCTCCGCAACAGACAAGGGTTCCGCCGCCAACCTTGGTAACAACCACTTCATTGCCGCAAACATTGCAGTGGTATTTTTCGTGGACATTTTTTACGGGAGGCATAGCTTTAAATTTCCAATTACCAATTTCCAATTTCAAGCAACGAAGCTGGAAACCGAACCGGAAATTTTTATTTAATAATTTCTATTATTTTATTGCGGGTACTGTGCCCGACCACAATTCTAACGCTGTTTTTTGGGACTTTGAAATGGCCAGCCAACAGCTCAACAACCGCTTTGTTGGCGAGTCCCTTTTCTGGAGCGGCCGTGGTATAGACTCTGAAGACACCCGCTTCTTCTCTGACCAGATTTTTAGAGGATTTTGGGATGACTTTGATGTTAAGCTTCAAAACTATTTTTCAATGGTTATACTGGTTATCCCGTCTCTTTCCTGTATTTTTTTGACGACATCCATCCCGGAAACAACCTTCCCAAAGACGGTATGTTTGCCGTTTAGATGGGGCTGATCTTCGTCGGTGGTTATGAAAAATTGCGAGCCGTTGGTGTTGGGGCCGGAATTGGCCATAGCGAGAGCGCCCACCGTGTTAGGCAAAGAAACCAAGTCGGTGCGATATTTATAGCCTTGTTTTTCCAGGACGGAAATTTGCTCGTCGCTTAATCCTAGGCTTTTTGGGTTGATCTCGTCTTCAAAAGTATAACCCGGTCCCCCGGTCCCAATTTTGGAAACATCGCCGCCCTCCTTGGTGTTGGGGTCGCCTCCTTGGATAACAAACCCGGGAACAACCCGATGAAAAGCGGTTCCATTGTAAAATCCTTCTTGGGCCAGTTTTTCAAAGTTGGCTACCGTTTTGGGGGCGTTGGCGGGAAATAGTTCCAGTTTAATCTCGCCTTTCAGCGTTTTCATCACGGCATATTCGTGTTTTTGAGTATCCACGCCTGTTTGAGCGGCCTTATGTTTAAGCGCGCGCCAACCAAAAACAGCTAACGTCAAGAAGATAACTATCCCGGCTATAACATAGATGTTCTTCTTTTTCTTTCCCTTTTTAATTTCTGCTTGAGCCTGCTGCTCAAGCTTTCGTTGTTGTTTTAATTTTTGTTTTTTGCCCATGATAATCAAAGCGTTAGTTGATAATAATCGCTTTTATTCAAATAAAAGCAGTATTGCCATTATCGCAATTCCGCCCAAAAATGCAACCAATTGCGCCAAAGAATGTTTTGGCCGACATTCCTTGTGAATTTCCGGGATCAAAGCCGCGCAAGCGACATAAAAAAAGCCCCCGATGGTCAAGGCCAAAATAAAGGTGATAAACAGGCCAGATCCAAAACCAAAGATAATAACAATCAAGGCTCCCAAAAGTGCGAACAAGGCGGTAACAAAATTAAGGAACAAGGCTCTTTTTCTGCTGAATCCGGCGTGCACTAAAATTCCGAAGTTACCGATTTCTTGAGGGATTTCGTGGAGCACCACCGCCAAAAAAGTGGTTATTCCCAGCGGGACGGAAACTAAAAAACTGGCGGCGATAATCATCCCGTCAATGGCGTTGTGCAGGGAGTCGCCGATTAGATTGTTGATCCCCACGGGATGAATATGGGCGCCACTGGTGGGGACATGACAGTGTCGCCAGCAAACGATTTTTTCCAATAGTAAAAAAATAAAAACACCCCCTAAAATAAAAGCCCCGGTTTTAACCGAAAAGCCGTCGTTTTTGGCCACTTGAGGAATCAAATGAAAAAAAGCATCGCCCAGAAGAGCTCCCGCGGAGAAGCTGACCAAGAAAAAAATGGTTTTTTCCAGGGTTTCTTTTTTAAAGCTTAACCAAAAAACACCCAGCAAGGAAAGCAGGCTGACAAAGAGAACGCTGATTAAAATATAAAAGACTGTCATGATAGTTAAATTATAACACAACTTTTGAATTTCTTTTCATTGACATTAAATCGATAAGTTTCTATATTGCGTTTAAGCGGAAAGGAGGGGCCGATGAAATTAAGAGGCGAAATCCCAATCGTGGGCTGGGCGGAGGAATTCTTGGCCGTTAACCCCAGGGCATCTTTTTGTCTGGGGCCGGAGATCTACAGCTTTTCTCCAGAAAGATTTTTCTTGCGGCTAGAGGTTGAGCTGGGCGGCATCTCGTTCTCTTTCCCGCCTTTTGATCCGGCCATGGCGGTTTCCGGGTTGCCCAAAAGAGTTCAAAAGCTCTGCTGGGTTATTGCTAAAAGCAAAAAGGCGGAAAGCTTTAACCGGCTGGCCGACGCGTTGGCAAAAGATTCTCGCCTGAACATTGAAGAAAACGGCGGGATAATCAGTTTCGTGCTGATGCTGGACATTATCACCGATTATCTGGTGTTAACCCCGGTGGAAATCCCCGCCTTCCTGTTCTTCCATTCCCAACGGAGGCCATCAGGTTTGGCCTGTTGCTAACCTCGCCACGGCGAGGTTTTTTTGTTGCCTCTCTTGCGCTCAACAATAAAAAGTTTTGTGCGATAAAAGCCGGCATAGAACTTGATTTTTATCTTCTTTGATGCTAAACAAAAGGCAGTGGGGCTGCTTTGTTTGGTTTAACGCCGTAGCGTTAGGCCGAACGGGTCGTTTGCAACAAACGACTCAATGAAGAGTTGGCGCCTTAAGAGCCGAGCCGAAGAGTTCTTCCCCCCTGGGCTTTAGTGAAGTCGGAAGAGCGGCCACGCCCTGGCGGTCGCCAGCGGCTTGTGCCAACGCCTGGGTTTTGGCCCAGCGACGGTAAGCTCTACGGCCAGGAGGGAGACCGGCACAAGTCCGCTTAGGCAAGCGGCCTGCGGCGCTTAGAGGTTCAAGATTCGTCTCTGGATCGCGGCCTCGTACGAGCCCCTGGGGGGATGAGAGTCCCCCCTTTTTTTTCTTTAACAAACGAATAAACAGAGAAGGAGTCCCGGCCCATGAAGCAATTAAGTTTTGCTTCTCTTTGGGCGGGATATACTCGCGCTCAAGCAGAAGCCATCGGATTTTTGGCGGAAGAGCTTTCGTTCAGCGCTTTCCGGTTGGCTGAAGCTCTCCAAAATATTTCCTACCAAAAAAAGGCGGTAGCAAAAAAATCCGGCGGAGTAAGAACGATTTACTCCCCCAATCAGAAGTTGAAGAGGGTGCAAGAGAAATTAAACATTTTTTTCTACCGCTGGAAAATTGATCAGCGACAATTTGGTTGCCGTCCCGAAGGTTCGCCAGTCAAAAACGCCAAACACCATGTTTGGTTTACGAGCGAAGAAAGCACCGGACGAGTTCCTCGCTGGACTCTTCAGCTGGATTTGAAGGATGCTTTTCCTTCGGTGACCAGCGATCTGTTGCGGGAGATGTTTCTGAAACTTATTTTGGAGGATTCATCGCTGGACAAGCAAGTCGCCGAGGAAGTGGCGACTTTTTTAGTCAAGCTGACAACCCACAACGCCCGGCTGCCCCAAGGAGCGCCGACTTCCCCATATCTCTTCAACCTGGTATTGGTGCACAGCGGCGTGATTGCCAGAATTGCCCAGGTTTGCGGCAAAGGAAAAAAGTTTTCAATCTATGTTGACGACCTTACGGTGTCGTCGCTGAAGAAAGAAATAACCTGGAATTTTGCCAATCGCTTAATTGAAGCCATTGAAGAAGACGGCTGGCTGAAAGTTAACCGCGAAAAGTCACGTCGCAATAACATTCGTTGCGGCGCGCATCGGATAACCGGCGTGTCGTTGGGCCGAGTTAAAATAACGAGCAACCGCCGGCGTTTCAAGGCGAGTGAGGTCTATCGCTACAAAATAGCCTTGTCCCAAAAAACGTTAAATCGGTATCGCGGACTGATCTTCCGCGCCACCAAAATTATGATGTCCGGCCGGCTACCGGATCAGGAAACCGACGGAATGAGCTTGGAGCAAATCCTCGGCTACATCGGCTGGATCAAGGAGGCCGGCCAGGAGGAGCAAAAAACCAGCCCCAAGGTTTCCAAAGCCATCCAAGAATTCTTCTGGGCCTTGGAGCTTCAAAGGAGTACCAACGGTCCCTAGTCCCCGCTTTTTCTAGCGGGGCTTTTTATTTTTTAGCCTAGTTACTTTGTTGTTCGCCTGGCGTGTCGTTCTTTTTTTCTTCAAATTCCCCTTCTACGGTTTTATTGTCGCCGGCTGGTTGCTCTCCCGGAGCAGCCGGGGGTTCGCTGGCGGTTCCTTGCTGTTTGTAGAGCTCTTCACCTATTTTTTGCGCCGCTTGGGAAAGTTCCGCGGTGGCTTTTTTTATAGCTTCAAGGTCGTCGCCTTCTTTGAGTTTTTTCAGCTCTTCAATTTTTTCGTTGACCTCTTTTTTAATTTCCTCGGAAATCTTGGCGTCGTTTTCGCGGATGGTTTTTTCGGCGGTAAAAATCAAAGTATCGGCGATATTTTTGGTTTCAATTTTTTCTTTCTTCTTTTTGTCTTCTTCGGCGTGGGCTTCCGCTTCTTGCCTCATTTTTTCAATTTCTTCTTTGGAAAGCGCTCCGGAATCCTTGATGGTAATATTCTGTGATTTTCCGGAGGCCTTGTCTTTGGCGGTGACGTTTAAAATTCCGTTGGCATCAATGTCAAAAATTACTTCAACCTGCGGAATGCCGCGAGGCGCGGGAGGAATGCCATCTAGCATAAACCGACCCAACGTTTTGTTGTCCGTGGCCATCGGCCGCTCTCCTTGGAGGACGTGAATCTCAACCGAAGGCTGATTGTCAGCCGCGGTGGAGAAAATTTGAGACTTGGAGGTGGGGACCGTGGTATTGCGCTCTATTAAAGGAGTCGCGACTCCGCCCAGAGTTTCAATGCCTAGGGTCAGCGGCGTGACATCAAGAAGCAAGACGTCTTTCATCTCTCCGCCAAGAACCGCTCCTTGAATTGCCGCACCCATGGCCACGCATTCCATCGGGTCAACTCCTCTTTCAATCTTTTTACCCACGGCGTCTTCCACGAATTTTTGCACAATTGGCATTCGAGTCGGTCCGCCAACCAAAATGATGCGGGTGATGTCGTCAGGCACCAACTTGGCGTCTTTTAGAGCTTGGTCAATCGGTCCTTTTAACCGCTCCATAATGGGGTGTACCAATTCTTCCAATTTGGCGCGAGAAATTTTCATTTGCAGGTGCTGCGGGCCTTGGGCGTTAGCGGTGATAAAAGGTAAATTGATTTCGGTCTCTTGCGTGGTTGAAAGTTCGATTTTGGCTTTTTCAGCCGCTTCGCGGACGCGGGTAATGGCCATTTTATCCGCGGATAAATCAACGCCGGTTTGCTTCTTGGATTCGTCCACAATATAATCCATCAATATTTTGTCCATGTCTGTTCCTCCAAGCTGGGTGTCGCCAGAAGTGGAGACGACTTCAAAAACTCCATCGCCAAAGTCCATAATGGTTACGTCTAGGGTGCCACCGCCGAGATCAAAAACCAAAATCTTCTCGCTTTTTCCCGATTTATCCAGGCCATAAGCCAAGGCAGCCGCGGTTGGTTCGTTGATAATGCGGACAACTTCCAGCCCGGCAATAGCGCCGGCATCTTTGGTTGCTTGTCGTTGAGCGTCGTTAAAATAGGCCGGAACCGTGATTACTGCCTTCTCCACTTTGTCGCCCAAAAAAGCCTCTGCGTCTTTCTTTACTTTTTGCAGGATGTAAGCAGAAATTTGTTGCGGAGTATATTCTTTCCCGTGGATAGTGAATTTATCGCTGGTCCCCATTTTTCTTTTAGCGGCCGCGATTGTCCCTTCGGGGTTGGTGACGGCTTGTCGACGGGCCGGTTCCCCAACTAGCAGCTCGCCTTCTTTAGTGAAAGCCACCACGGAAGGGAAGGCTTTTCCTCCGACAGAAGTCCCCTCGGCCGAAGGAATAATTTGCGCCTTGCCACCTTCATAAAAAGCGGCAGCTGAATTTGATGTCCCAAGATCTATTCCGATTATTTTTGACATAGGTTTTAAAATTTTCTTTAATTATTTTTTAATCACTCTCACTTTTGCTGTTCTCACCACTCGCCCATTCAGTTTGTAGCCACAACTGATTTCACTTATAGCTTCGACATTTTTTTCGCCATCGGGCGGCTCTTCGCACTCGATCGCTTCATGCTCTTTGGGGTTGAAACAAACCTGTTCGCAATTAATCCTCTCCAGTCCGTGCCCCTTTAAGGTGTCTTCCAACTGTTTTTTCACCAAGGAGTAATTTTCTTTTTCTCTATCTTTTGCCGCGCCAATGGCGGCGTCGAGGGTGTCCAGTACCGGCAAGATCTCCATAATCAAGCCCTCGTTAATCATTTTCTGCCAATCTTGCATTTGCTTCTCTTGCCGCTGGCGGAAATTAATCATATCCGCTTGCGCTTTTTGCCAGCCGATTAAATATTCTTTTTTTTCTTTTTCGCAAGCTTTCAGTTTTTCCTTGAGCTGAGCGAGTTTACTATTTTTATTTTTGCCCAAAGAAGGCTCCTCCTCCGCCTCTGGTTCGTACTGAATTTCATCTTTCATAAAAAAATGGCGCTAATTTATAAACGGCGCACCGACATCGCTAATTTGAGCGCGACATTGGTATCTGCTCGTAACTAAACCAGCGTTAAGTTTTGATTCTTTTCTCAAACCACTCGGCTAGTTCGCTGACCAGGCTGTAATTTTTGGCGTAGTCCATTTTTCTTGGGCCCATAATGCCGATAAAGACCCTTTCGTCTTCACTGACTGGGCTGGAAGCGACGATTAAGCCGCAATTTTTAAATTCAACAATCGGATTTTCCCCTCCGACAAAAACTTGGATGCCGGTATTCATTTCTTTAAAAACCCGGATTAATTTTTTTTCAGGACTATGCTCTAAGGCATCAAACATTTGGGTCGCTTCTTCGTAATTTTCCTCGCCCCAACTTTTAAGCAGATCGGCATAGCCGGCACCATAAAAGCTTTGGTCTTCCGGCAAAAGGCCAAAGCCCAAGTTTCTGGAAACTCGAGCCAGAGCCTTGGCCGCTCCTCTTAATAGTTGGTGCTGTTCGGAAATAAAACGATTGACGTATTCTTGAAAAATTCTTCGTTCGCGTTCAATTAAAATAACCTTGTCCATTAATTCGTCTACGAAGAAGCGCAGACCTTTGTCGGTAGGCACGCGGCCCGCGGAGGTGTGGGGCTGGGAAAGATAGCCCTTACGTTCCAGGCGCATCATCTCGCCGCGAATAGTGGCGGTACTAAAATCCAGACCGTATTTTTTCGCCAACATTAAAGAGCTGACGGGTTCTCCTCTTCGGGAGTATTCTCTGATTACGGCTTTCAAGATGTTTTTCTGTCGGGGTTGCATGATAAAATTAGTTTAGCACTCGCAATTAGTGAGTGCTAAACTAATTTTAACGTTTATAAAAACATTGTCAAGCGGCTTATTTTTCTGGTAAGATTAAAACGTTAATCAATATCTTGCCGATCCGCTAATTCGCGCAAATAACGCCAATTCTAAGACTCGCTTGGGCTTTTGCGTGTTATTTGGGGATTTAATTTCCATGAAGCAAACCACTTTTAATAATGTTACCTGGGTTGATATTTTGGGCCTTTCCGAAAAACAGGCTAACGAGCTCAAACAAGAATTAGGCTTGGCCAGTTCCGTCCATCGAGAATTGCTTACCAAACAAAATCGGTCAAAGATAGAAGAATACGACAACTATATTTTTATTGTTCTCCATTTCCCCGTTCACAACAAAGAGACTCGCGCCACCAAGCCGGTTGAGCTTGATTTTATCGTAACTCCTTCAAGAGTTATTACCTTCCAGCAGCAAGCCATTCCGGCGCTAGAAACTTTTTTTGAAACTTGTGACGATCATGATGACATGAAGATAACTTATTTTCGGTCGGCCGGCTATCTGCTCTTCAGTTTGTTGGACAAGTTGATTGATTCTTCCATGCCGATGCTTGACCATCTGCATGAAAAAATTGATAAAATTGAAGATCAAATTTTCAAAGGAATTGAAAAGGACATGCTTTATGAAATCGCTATTGTCAAAAATGATGTCATTGATTTTCGCCGCGCTGTTAAGCCTCAAAAATCAATCTATGAAATTTTGACTAAAAAGGCCGGCCGTTTCTTTGGACACGAAGTGGACCATTTAACGCCGGAGATTACGGGCTCCAATATTCGTGTTTGGAACACGTTGGAAAACTTGAAAGAATTGATAGAATCGCTTGAAGAGACAAATAATTCTCTGCTTTCCTACAAGTTGTCGCACATAATGAAAACCTTGACGATCGTTTCTTTTATTACCTTCCCGCTTTCGCTGATTGTCGCTATTTTCAGCATGGATGTCCGGCTTCCATTTTTGAGAAGTCCTTACAATTGGTTTGGCAATGTTGCTTTCATCGTTCTGGCGGTAGCCGGGCTGACCAGCTACTTCCGGAAGAAAAAATGGTTCTAACTTTTACGGATTTACAGATCTATTACAAATTTACAGATAAAACGTTATAAAATATGGAGGGAGAGTTAATTCACAAAGATTTAACTTATAAGATTATTGGAATCGTTTATGACGTCTATAATAAATTGGGCTATGGCTACCAAGAAAAATTTTATCAAAAGGCTATTTCGCTAGAACTGAAAGAAAAAGGAATTAGCCATAAAATGGAGGTCTTTTCCCCGGTAATTTACAATAATGAAACCATTGGTAAATGCTTTTTGGATTTCTTGATAGAAGAGAAAGTGATTTTAGAGCTTAAAAGGGGAAGGAGCATCCGCCGTTCGGATATTGAACAAATTTATAACTATCTCAAAATTAGGAACTTAAAACTGGGGTTGTTAATAAGATTCGCGCCTAGCGGTGTAATCGTAAAAAGAATAGTGAATATAAAATAAATCAATCAACAACCAATCCGTAAATTTGTAGCAATCAGTAAATCCGTAATTATGCGACTTTATAATTCTCTCACGAAAAAAACAGAAGAATTCAAGCCCTTAAAAGCCGGAAAGGTCGGCTTGTATACTTGCGGGCCGACGGTTTATGACCAGGCCCACATTGGCAATCTGCGCAGCTATGTCTTTGCCGACATTCTCCTCCGCGCCCTTTTGGTCAATGATTATAAAACAAAATGGGTAATGAACATTACCGACGTTGAAGATAAAACCATCGAAAAATCCCAAAGTAGCTCTTTGGGCCAAGATCCTCAAAAGGCCTTAAAAGAATACACGAGAAAATACGAAGCTATCTTTTGGAAAGATCTGAAAAATCTGAACGTGAACCTGCCCGATAAGCGGCCTCGAGCGACGGAGACAATTAAAGAAATGCAAAAACTTATCGTCCGAATTTTAAAACGGGGGTATGCCTACCCCAAGGACGGCGCAATCTACTTTGACGTTAAAAAATATTCAGAGAACCATCCCTACGGCCAATTGGTTAATATTGACCCCAAGGAATTAAAAGCCGGAACTAGGAGCAATGCCGATGAATACGAGAAAGAAGATGTCCAAGATTTTGTTTTATGGAAGAACAAAAAAGAGGGCGAACCATTTTGGAATTTTAAAATAAAAGGGAGAAACTTCCCGGGCCGGCCGGGTTGGCACATTGAATGTTCGGCTATGGCCCACAAATATCTTCCCGTTCCTTTTGACATTCACACTGGTGGAGTTGATTTGAAATTTCCTCACCACGAAAACGAAATCGCCCAAAGCGTTATTGGCTACCAAGCCGCGGGACTAGCCAGCTTTTTCGTCCACAACGACCACGTTCTGATTGACGGCCAAAGAATGGGCAAGCGTTTTAAAAACTTTTATACCCTGGCTGATCTTGAAAAAAAGGGCTTTGCCGCCATGGACTTGCGTTATTTTTTTTTAATCGCCCATTATCGTTCCAAGCTGAATTTTACCTGGGAGGCACTGGAAGCGGCTAGAAACGGACTGAGAAGATTAAACGATTTGGTGCGCGCCCTGTCAAAAGTAAAACCCAACCGGAAATCGGAAAACTTTAAAATCCACCGCCAGCAATTTTTGGATATTGTTAACCAGGACTTAGATACTCCGCAGGCTTTGGCTTTTATGTGGAAGACAATTGGGAACAAGTCAATCACTCCGGCCGAAAAAAAAGCTCTTCTTTTTGAGTTTGATAAAGTTTTTGGCTTTGAACTGGCGAGGGTCAAGCCGTTAAAAATTCCGGTGGAAATTGTGCAGCTGGCCGAGCAAAGAGAGGAAGCCCGCCGGAGCCAAAATTGGCAAGAAGCCGATAAAATTCGCCGGCAAATAGAACAAGCCGGCTATTCGGTCCTTGATAACGAAGAAGGGTTTTTGATTAGACAGAGATCTAAAACCGATTAGTCGCTAGGGAGGCGCAAGAAACAAAAATTAACCGCCTTGACGGCAAGGGAGATAATTGGAAATTTTATAGAATAAAAACTTGCCCAAAAGCAGGTTTTTATTCTATAATACGATGATATGTCGGAAAGCTTTAACGACAAAATTCCGCCGCAAAACATTGAAGCCGAACAGTCGGTGCTGGGGGCCTTGATGATTGACAAAAACGCGGCTTATAGAATTTTAGACATCCTGCAACCAGGCGATTTTTATCGTGAGGCGCATAATGTCATTTTCGCTACCATGATTGATCTCTTGGAAAAAAATACCCCCATTGATATTTTAAGCTTGACCAACCGGCTAGAAGAAACAAAAAAACTGGAAAAAATCGGCGGATCCGGTTATCTGGCCACCCTAGTTAATTCTGTTTCCACTGCCGCCAATGTTCAGCACTACGCGGAAATCGTGCGACGCAAAAAAGTTTTACGGGATTTAATCAACGCGGCCAATCATATTAACGAACTGGGATATGACGAGCAGGGCAACATTGAACAAATATTGGATCAAGCCGAACAAAAGATTTTCGCCATTTCCCAGCGATCGCTTACTCAAGACTTCACTTCGGTTAAAAAAGGGTTGGAAGAGGCCTATGAACGTTTAGAGAAATTGCACGAAGGCAAGGGCAACATGCGCGGCATTCCAACCGGTTATCCGGATCTGGACAATATTATCGGCGGGATGCATAAAGCCGACTTAGTGATTTTAGCCGCGCGGCCTTCTTTGGGTAAAACATCGTTAGCGCTTAATATCGCCCGCAATATTGCCGCTAAAGAAAAAGTTTGCGTGGGTATTTTTTCCTTGGAAATGTCCAAACATGACATTGTTGACCGGTTGATCGCCATGGAAGGCAAGATAAATCTTTGGAAAATGAGAACCGGGAAACTATCCAAAGACGGCTCAAACAGCGATTTCAGCCGGATTGCCGAGGCTTTGGCTTCCCTTTCGGAAATGAAAATATTTATAGACGATTCCCCTTCCCCTTCGGTGATGCAAATGCGTACCATGGCCAGACGTCTTCAAGCCGAACACCAGTTAGGATTTTTAGTCGTTGACTACCTACAGCTGATCCAATCCAAAACCAACAACGATAATATGGTTCAGCAAATAACCGAAATTTCCCGCGGTTTAAAAAGCATTGCTCGAGAGTTGGACATCCCGGTCCTGGCGTTATCGCAGTTGTCTCGCGCCGTTGAACAAAGAGGCGGTCATCCCCGCTTGGCCGACTTGAGAGAATCGGGTTCAATTGAGCAGGATGCCGACCTGGTGATGTTTATCTATCGTGAAGATAGGGATAGAGGGAAAGAAAATTCCGGGCGACCCAATGTCGCCAAAATTCTTGTCGCCAAGCATCGAAATGGCCCAATCGGCGACTGCGAATTATTTTTTGACGACCAATACGCTTCTTTCCAAAGCTTGCAAAAATCAGAATTTAATTAAGCAGAAAAAACAAGCCGGGGCCAACGTTGGCTACTCGCTGTTGGCCATTAGCCCGGTTATCGTGTCATGTTACCCCAACCTCTTGAAAATTTAATCAACAGAATTTCCGATTTGCCGGGCATTGGTCGTCGCCAAGCCGCCAGACTGGCCTTTTTTTTGCTCAACCAGCCGGTTAAGGAGTTAAGGGGTTTGGCCGAAGCTGTTACCGGCATAAAGAGCATAAAAACCTGCAGCCGTTGTTTTAACTTCACCGAAGAAGACTTATGCGTCTATTGCCGCAATAAAAATCGCGACCAACAAATTATTTGCGCGGTAGAAGACGCGATGGATATTGCCACCATTGAAAAAACCGGGCAATATAAAGGCGTCTATCATGTCTTGGGCGGTTTGATTTCTCCGCTTGATAAAATCACGCCGGATAAACTCAAGATAAAAGAACTGTTTAGCCGTCTCAAAAAAGAACCGGTGAAGGAACTGATTATGGCTCTCAATCCGACAACCGAAGGAGATGCTACAATTTTATACATTGAAAGATTACTGAAAGAAGCGCCGATAAAAATAACCAGATTAGCCCGGGGGCTTTCCACCGGGTCGGACTTGGAATACGCGGATGACAGCACAATGATTAACGCGCTTTTGGGCAGAAAATAAAAATCTGGCTTCTATTGACAAAATAAAAAAATCACGTAATATCATAAAAAGCTGGCTAAAACTCTGGAGGTGATATGATAGAGCTCAGGTCTTTTCTCGTCGGGATCTTGCTTGGCTGCATTATGGTTCTAATCCCAGAGGCCCTCTTTATCATCTTGATCCTTTTGGGGGTCAAGATCCTCCGCCTACTCTAGCCCCGAACCCGGGGCTTTTTTTTCTTCTTTGTAAACTGCTTGCCTTGGCGAGCTGGAATTTCACCAAAATCGGGTTTTTCAAAAGCAGGCCCTTTAAAGGGCCTGCTTTTGAACGGTTTTTGATGCTTGCTTTACCTTATCTGATAAGTCAGATTAACGTTAACGGTAATTTCGTTCTCGCCAGTTTGAATTTGAGGAGCAGCAACTTTTGTCACCTCGCCTCCTCCGCCACCAAGTCCGTAGGAGGGTGGCTGGTTGGCGCTGTTGTCTTCATAGAAATTAGTTATTTTGATCAGCTTAATCCCAAGACTTTTGGCCGTTTCTCGCGCCTTATCTTCGGCTTGTTTGATCGCCTTGTTGCGCGCTTCTTGGCGATATGCTTCTTGGTCGTCAACCATAAAGTTCAGGCTGCCGACCTCATTTGCTCCCAAGGAAGTCGCCTTGGCGATAATATCACCCGACTTAGTCAGATCTCTGATTTTTGCCTCAATCGTTTGGCGGACTTCATATCCGGTTAAGTTCCGCTGGCCGTTGGGCGGATAGCTGTATTGGGGAGCGATGTTATAGGCGGTTGTTTTAATATCTTTTTCTGCCACCCCCAACTCCTTGATGCCGGCGGCAATCTGGTTCATCTTGCCGGTGTTGTCTTTAGTCGCCTGGTCAACGGTTTTTGCGTTGGAAACCACAGAAATATTGATAGCGCCTGTATCCGGCTTGGCAAAAATTTTGCCCTCTCCAGAGACAGAAATAGTGTTTGCATAACCCTCACTCGGGTCAATAAACTTGTTCTGTTTTACGCTGTTTACAACCCCGACAGCCGAGCCGACAGTTGTTACCGCTAAAAATATTGCCAGAGCCGTTAACGCCCAAGAAACCTCTCTTTTATTTTGTGACAAATCCATATTTTTTAACAATTAATTTTTATTTCGTTCGCATTTTTTCGTAGGCCAGAAAAGCAATCGCGCCCAAGGTTGCGAGGAAAAGAAGAAGAGTCACAATCCAACCAACAAAAGGAATTAAAGCCACTAACCACAAAAGAGTAATTCCTGCCGCGGCGCTTTTCCAGTCAACGACTAGATCCTTGCTTTGATATATCCATTTCCAAAGCAGGGCGCCCAGCAAGACTCCGGCCATTGCTCCGCCGATAATCATCGCCAGGGCATAAACTAGTGAAATGACAATGGCCGGAAAGATTCCGATCACCGTAATCATCAGCAAGATCGCGGCTACCGGGGCGACAACCAAGAATGCCAATCCCCTTAGAATTTCCCAGCCAAAACCCTTATAGGCGCGATTAACTACTTGAGCCGCCCACTTACCAAACAACGCTATCAAAAGGAGCCCAGTCACAAGTAAGGTGAGAAGTTTGGCAAAAGCCAAAACTCCCAAAATTCCCCAAAGAGTCTTTTGAGCGTCATGGATTCTCTTCCCGTCCCTGGTTATCGCCGTAAAACTTGTTTCTCCTTTAACGACGGCTCCCGACTCAATTTGGGCCTCAAAAGGAGCAGAATATTCCAGGTTACCTTTGATAACGGCGTTTTTGCCGATCTTCAAAGATTTGGCGGCTACGACTTTAACATCGCCAGAAATTATTCCGTTTATTTCTACTTGTTCGCCTTTGATATCCAGCTTGCCGGCAACATTTCCGTCCATCAGAATCATTCTTCCGGCTAAAACGGCGTCACGACCGATCTCAATGCCAGATAACACTTGGGCGGTCCCGCCAATCACAACGACATCTTTTTTAATATTGCCGCCGACTATTATTTGCCCGCCAGCCAAGCGAGCGCTCCCGCCTATTTCGCTTAAAACATTGATTGTCCCGCCAGCGGCGATTAGCCCTTGGCCAATTTGACCATTTACCAGAACATTAGCGCCGGCAATAATCGCGTCTTCATTCACTTTGCCAGAAACAATCACTTGATTTCCAGCGGCATACAAGTCGTCGTTAATAACTTGTTTATTGCCCAAGGAATAATTTTGTCCTCCGGCAAAGGTCGCAGCCGAAACGCCTCCAGCCAAAGTTAGGACGGCAATCGCCGCCAGACTAAAAAATGTTTTTTTCATAAGTAGTTTAATTGTTATTTTTTTTTATTGCTAACTTAATTGGGTTGGCAAGAACTGTTTGGGCTTGAGTTAAGCCATGGTTTTTCAAAAAAATCATAGCCCCGATAATTTAAGTGCTTTGTTCCCGGCATCGCCCCTAGGATCATCATCCCCAAAACCGCCAAAACAACTAAGGAGACCACCGTCCCGATTAGCGTGGCGACCCAATTGCCCCGGCTTAGCAAAGAAAGGCCGAAAAGAACAATCAGCAAGGGCCAAATATAAGCCCAGCTTATATTCAAATTGAAACTTAAAAGACCCAAGGCCCGAGCGAAGAACACAAGGCCAAAGCCGATTAGCAACAAGCCAAAAAGAAGTTTCCCGAAATTGAAACCGCAACAATGATCTTGGCGATGATGACGGCAACAAGTTTTTGCGCCTGTTTTTTCTTGAAATTCCGCTTGCCCGTCAAAATTATCTTCTTTGGATTTGCCGTTATTTTCTTTCATGGTTTTTATTTATTGTTTTTTAATAAAACGAAAAGACCAACAATAATCAAGACCGCTGGCCAAAACCACTCCCAGCGAAACCAATGAATGGGTATAAGTTGATTGAACAAGGCTACCAAGCCGATAATAATGATAATCACGGCTAGAACGTTTCTTCGGCCGCCCAGCCAATGCTTGTTGGTTTTTGCCTGATGAGCCAGTTTTTGGGCCTCGGCC
>JAKAHB010000018.1 GCA_021815315.1 bacterium
AAGCAAGAAAGACGGTTGGGAAAGGAAGTGCTTTGGTTGGCGCGAGATAGTGGCCAGGACCCCGGCTTCCATGGGCACCCTGGTCTCAACCGGCGTCAATATTTACTGAAAGGAGGCGGCCGTGGCGTGTATCTGGCGGTTGGTTCTCTTGGCGCTCTGCGTCGCCTCCTTGGCCTGCACTTCGGGTGGCGGGGGAGGAGAGACCAGAAAAAGCGTGAGCGGGAATCCCGCTTCAGAGAGCTGGGACTACGAAAAATACCCGGAGCGCATCAACGGGTTTGTAGTCAGCCAGACTAAACTTCGGCGGGAAATGGACATGCTGGCCGCCCTTTCAATGGGGATTGCGGCCAGAGCCGAGAAAGGTGCTCGGCAGGCAACCGAGGACTTCGGCTACCTGCAGGGACAAATTCAGCCGCCCTCCAAGGGGGGGCAACAAGGAGGGACGAGATGAGAAAGTTCGCATTGACCTGGCCCGTGGCGCTGTCGTTGGTGCTGGTGTTGCTGGCTTTGGGCCTAGCCGCCTGCTCGGGCGGCGGCGGGGGCGGGGACAGCAAGGGCGGCCCGGTGGACAGGTACTCCGCCCTGCGGGGGACGTGCTTTGTCGGCGACGTGCCCGCCGCCGGGGTGAGCGTGACCGTGGACGGGAAGTCCGCGGTCAGCGGGGCCGACGGGCGGTATGAAATCCGCGGCGTCGCCTCGGGGACGCACACCGCCACCGCTTCCTACGGGGGCCGGACGGTCTCCATCACCCTCACTTGGCGCGAGGGCGAGTACACCAAGAACGACTGGGGCCCCAAGTTCTAGCGCAAGCTAGAGCTTGGGTCTCCTGCCGGGGTTCTCTCAAGGACCCCGGCTTTTTTATTTGTTCATTTGACCGGCAGAAACCGCGGCAAGGTTTGGGCCCGGGCTTTTAAGGCCGTTGCATTTCTATCCCTCCGTTTTTGTGAGGGTGGCTTTGTCAAAAGTGTGCTAAAATGAGAGCAAATGATTCTCTGTCTTTGGCCTCAATGCAACAATCGATGTCTAATGTGCACTAATCCTCCCGATTTCTATCGTCAGGCCGATTTGTACGAAAAAGACAAAATTTTGGGGAGAATAAGAGTTGCCAGTCAAAAAGAAAAACAGCCAGAGTCTCTGCTTCTAACTGGTGGCGAACCCACCATTCACCCTAATTTTTTGGAAATTTTAGCTGAAACCAGAAAACTTTTGCCAGAAACTCAAATTAAGATCTTAACTAACGGCCGAACCTTTTTTTATGAAAATTTTGCGCGGGAGGTTTTGGCGACCCCCAATCTTTCGTTGACCTTTTCGTTCTGCGGTCCTCGAGCGGAAGTTCACGACGCGGTGGTTCGTTCCAAGGGTTCGTTTGAACAGGCGGCCGCGGGATTAAAAAATGTTTTACGCCGGCGTTTATCCAGCCATCATGTGGAGATAAGAATTGTTCTAACTAGAATTCTTTTGCGGGAAAACAAGGAAATGTTTGAGTGGCTGGAGGGTAACTTCGCGGAAGTTGATACGATTGTTTTTTTATTTCCGGAAATAGAAGGAATCTGTGAGGAAAATCTCGAAATAATCGTTCCCACGTATGAACAGGTTTTACAATCCGATTTTTTCAAAAATTTTCAGGCCCAGCGAAAAAACTTCAAAGACTTGCGGCTCTATCATTTTCCCCTTTGCGTCGTGCCAGCCAATCTTTGGGGCAGTGTTTGGCGGACAATGGACGCGGCCGATGTTGGGTTGGTTAAAAAATGTCAAAAGTGCCTGTATTCGCGATTATGCTTGGGCATCCCGGTCGGCTATGAAAAATTTTTTGGCACTGAAGAGTTTGCCCCTCTTTTGACTAAAAAGAAAATCAAAACAACAAATGATAAATTTCACCCCATTGGTCTTTGACTTTTTATTTTTACCGGTTTTGCTTATCCTGCTGGCGATTTTTTCTTGGCAAGATTACAAAACAGGGAAAATAAACAATCGTTATTTGCTGGTCGGATTTTTGTGGGGAGCGGCTGTTCTAGCCCTGCTGGCGCTTTGGAGCCTGGTAGCGCGGCCAGCGAGTATTTTCTGGTACGAAAAAATAGCGCAGATCTCCGGCGACCAAGCTCGGCCGATTTTTACCGTTTCGTTCAGCTATTTGCTGAAAGTCTTAATTAATTTGTCGCTGACCGTTTTTTTAAGTTTTGCTTTTTGGCGTTGGAAGATTTGGAAAGCGGGGGACGCCAAAGCGGTGATTTTGGTTTCCCTGCTGCTTCCTTTAAAGTATTACCAAAAATCAGCTTTGATTGCCTTTCCTTCAGCGGCGTTATTTTTAAATATTTTTTTAGTGGCCCTGATTTGGATTTTGATAAAAAAAGTTTTATTTGAGAGAAGTTTGTTCCTTAAGACAAAAGCGGCGAAAGAAAAGCCATCTTTCGCAAAGATTGGGACGAGTCTGAAAACGGGGAGCAAAAAGAAATTTTTAATTATCGTGATTTCATTTTTGGCGTTTTTGGGGCTGCAAATAGCCAGCGTTAGGTTCTTTCCCCAATCTGCTTTGGCTTTGTCTTTTATTTTGCCCTTGTCCCTCTTGTTGCTGAATCGGTTGTTGAAGATTGAAAATGTTTTTTGGAAGAAAATAATTAACCCGGTTCTGACTGTTTTGGGGATTGCCGCTGTAGCTTTTTTGGCAATCAATTTTGATTTCGTCAGGCCGCTTTTATTGCCCTCGGCCTTGAGAATGCTAGGTTATTTTGTCGCGATGACCTTGGTTTTTGGTTTGCTTAATAAATTAGTGGATCCCCAAGGCTCGGTTAAAACACGATTTGCCTTCATTGTTCTGCTGGGGACGCTTTTAACTATCATTCTCAAAGGCTCTTTCTTTGTTCTTTGGCAGTAGTGTTTTGTTTCGGGCGCGGTTAAATTGTGTTATAATAAATACAATTAAAAAAGATTTGATGTCAAAGAAGATAAAGCTAGTTTTTGTTCCTCTCTCGGTCTTTCTGGTTGTTTTTTTGTTTTTTAATCAAGGCCAAGTCAAGAACGCTTGGGCTTATTTTGTCGGACCGGCGCAACAAGCGGGAACGGTGATTGGAGTTTGCACGGTTTCGGCCAGTTTCGTGGACTACTGCACCGCTCCTTTACAACCGGTTCTAAGCTGGCAAATTAACGCCGGTTCGCAAACGCAATACGCGGTCCAGGTTGACGACAACGGCGGAACAACTTGCGGAGCAGCTTTCCCTTCCCCAGAAGCGGATTCGGGCATAGTCAATTCCAGCTCAACCAGCTACACCGTTCCTAACGGTCTTTTGTCCTACGGTAGAACTTATTATTGGCAGGTGGCGGTTGCCAACGGGACCGCCTGGACCGGTTGGGTTCCTCACGATATTTCTTTTGTTACTCCTTTGCACCAATGGCCGACAGCCGATTTTTCCTGGGATCCGGCAAGCAACTTGAGGGCCAAATCCGAAGTGCAGCTTCTGGACCAAAGCGTTGTTTATGGCGGTTCCACCAAAAGCAGCTGGGCTTGGGTTATCCAAGACGCGACTCCAGCTACTTCCTCGCAACAAAATCCAGTGGTTTTCTTTGACAGCTCGGGGACCAAACAGGTGAGCTTAACCGTGACCGACAATGACGGCTATCATTGTTCCATCACCAAATCCATAACCGTTGATCAAGAGATCATTAATTGGCAAGAGGTCTTGCCCAGATAATTAAAAGTGCCCCTTGATGTTTTTGGGGCGCAAAAAAATCAGATGTTTTGGGCGTATAATTTCAGGTTAAAAAAAATGCCGAATTTTGCCTCTGTTTCTTCGCGGGTAAAGACGAGCGGGTTCACTTTGGTTGAAATGATGGTTAGTTTGGCGATTATCATCTTGATTACGACCTTGGTGTTAACCGGTTTTCGTGTTAACCAGCGCCAGCAGGCGGTTGTCGTTGAAGCGGAAAATCTAGCCGCTAAGCTGAGGGAAGTCCAGGGCAAGGCCCTGCACGGGGTGCAAAGTGGCGTCCAGGTCCCTTCCGGTTATGGAATCTATATTGACCCGGCTGGTTTTGGTGACCGGTATTATATTTTTGCCGACGCTAACGGAGACAACCTTTATCAACCAGGGGAGGTCCAGGAAACTATTATTTTAGACAGTAAGGTGGTAATTCAGAGCGCTTCTCCCAGCCCCGCCAGTATTGTTTTTCAGCCGCCTTTTGCCAAATTTTACCTCAACGGAGTGTATAGCACCAACTCCGCGGCGTCGATAATTTTAAAAGATAAAAATGGAACTTTTCAAAAAACAATCAACATTAGTAATCTGGGTGGAAAAATCTACGTCAATTAAATGTTAAGAGAAAAAAAACAAAATTTAACAGCTGGCTCAAGCCCCCAGGCGGGGTTCACTCTCTTGGGAGTGATTTTCTCCCTCTTTTTGGTTACAGTCGGAATTGTCGGTTTTGCCGATCTCTTCAGGGCGCTGGAGGCAACGTCCATAAATAATAGAAACGATTTAATCGCTAATTTTTTAGCCCAAGAAGGGACAGAAATTGTTAGAAGAAACAGGGAGGGTTCCAATAAGGATTCCTGGGACGGTTGGTATTCTGCTTTAAGCGATGGCGACTATAATGTTGAATACGGCAACGCCGACCTGGAAACATATAGCAGCGTTCCTCTTAAAATAGATCCGGTCACCCTGGCTTATAATTATTCAACTGGTGATAACACCATTTTTTATCGCAAAATAACTCTACAAAAACAATCAACTGTTGATGTTTTGGTAACCTGCACGATCAATTGGAGCTTTAAGGGCCAAAATTATAGTCTGGTAGTGCAGGACGACTTGTATAATTGGAGATAGCCGGATTAGGGCCAAATACTATTTTTATAAAAATCTTGATGATAAAATCAGTAACACGACAAACGAATTCAAAGCGCGGGCAATCAGGCTTTTCCTTGATAGAGCTGATAGTGGCTTTGGCGGTTTTTGTAGTGGTGGTTGTAACAGCCAACGGAATTTTTTCCCTGTCAATTGTCAGTCATAGAAAGATTTCTTCGCAACAAGAAACCCTAGAGACAGGCAGATTTTTGCTGGAGTCTATCTCCAAAGAAGTCAGATTCAGCCGTATTTATAATTCCGACGGTGCCTCTTTGCAATTAAGCGTCAGAAATCAAGACGGCGAAGACATAACCTATACTTTTGACAATGGCAGCAAACAAATAAGCAAAATCGTGGGTGGCGGCACGGTTGTTTTAAACGACCCCAATATGGCTGTGGCGGGCCAGTTTATGGTTAGTCGTTCCGGAACGGCCATTGCTCATCCGCTGGTAACAATAATTATGCAAGTAGCCGATAAAAGAGGCAAGACGGAGCTTAACTCTGTCGTTTCTTTGCAGACTAGCATTTCTCCCAGAACCGCCTATTAATTTATCGCCAATGAACAAAATAATTAGGGGCAAACCGAATCATTTAGAAAGAAAAAAATCTCAAGCGGGAGACACGGCTATTTTGTTGACAGTGTTAATTTTGGCTTCGGTGCTTTCATTGGCCTTGCTATTGACGGGGGCAGTGATTAAAGACTTGCGACTTTCCTTCAATTTCAAGAATTCGGCCAAGGTTTTTTACGCGGCGGACGCGGCGGCGGAAAAATGTATCTATGGCGCCAGAAAAGCGGCCGGTAATTGCCAGAACGTTGGTGGAGTAGAAATCATTTCCTTTAGTAACGGCACCCAAGCGACCGCTACCAGAACCAGCGCTTCCGTTATTGACGCCGTGGGGTCGTTGGGCGTGGTACAAAGAGCAATTAAAGCCCAGGGAGCTTTTGCTACCGGAGTATCTTTTGTTATTTCTCCCAACAGCGGGATAATTGATACGACCGTATCGGGCATTACAATTACCGGCACCGGTTTTGTGAATGGAGCCACGGTGAAACTAAGGAGGTCGGGTTATGCCGACGTCTTGCCCTCAACCCCCTTCACTTTTTTTGACGCCACCAAGTTGCAGAACGGCGCTTTTAATTTGACGGGAATCGCCACTGGCGCTTGGGACGTGGTTATTATCAACCCCAGCGGGATAGCGGCGGTTCTGGCCGGTGGCTTTACGGTTTCAACAATGCAAGTGACCAGTATTACTCCCAACTCCGGTTCAAATAACGCGACAGTAAACATCCCTAGCGTGAACGGCGCCGGGTTCTTGAGCGGAGCGACAGTCAAATTATCCAAATCAGGTCAAGCCGATATTTTATCTTCTCCCGCCTTTGCCTTTGTCAGTGGCAATCTCTTGAGCAACGGCGCTTTTAATCTGGCTGGAGCGGCTGAAGGATTTTGGGACGTCGTGGTTACCAATCCCAGTGGGCGGACTGGAGTTCTAACCGGCGGGTTTACGGTTTCCAACGCTTTCAGGGGGACGGTTATTCGTGAGTACAATGTGCCGGGAACCTATACTTTTACTCAAGGCGTTGATTCTCCGGCGAGTGTTCATAGTTTTTTGGTTGAGATTTGGGGGGCCGGAGCTGGCGGCGGCGGTGCCTTTTTAACCCAGGGAGATGGCCCCACTAATAATGGAGGAGGAGGAGGCGGCGGCGGCGGGTATGCCTCAAAGATAATTACTCTAACCGATGGTCAGGCGGTAAGCTTAACGGTGGGTGCCGGAGGGGCAGGGGGGACTGGATGGAATAGCGGTTTGGCAGGCGGGGCCTCAATCTTCAATGGCGGGCCTGTTACTGTCAACGGCGGTTCTGGCGGCGCCGGGCCCTCCAGTGGCGCCGGAGGGGCGGGAGGGACAGCGGCCGGAGGAGATACAAATATAAGAGGAAATAACGGTTCAGCGCAGTTAAACGGTATTGGCGGCGCCGGAGGGGCGGGGATAGTCATGAACGGAGCAACCGCTGGTAGCGGCGGCACCGGCGCGTCAGACAACAACCACTGTGGTTGGGATTGCTATAGTGTGGTGTACCCCCTGGCAGGGGCTGGCGGAGCGGCGGGCAAGCTAAAATTTACCGCTAATTGAACAAGACTCTTATTTTCGCAACAAGACTAAAATCCTTGCGGTGCTTTTTTATCAAGCTGGGCTTGATTTGTTATTATAAAAAACTCTGGCCCAAAAACGAGTTTTAGCGACGCCAAGTTATGAATAAAAAACAAGTTCAAGAACGCCTTAAAAAACTTAGGACGGAAATTGATTATCATCGCTATCTTTATCACGTTTTGGACCGTCAGGAAATTTCTGACGCGGCTTTGGATTCTCTGAAGCACGAGCTTTTCAAGGCGGAGCAAGAATATCCGGAACTCATTACCCCCGACTCTCCGACTCAAAGAGTGGGCGGGATTCCCCTGGATAAGTTCAAGAAGATAAAACATCAAACAAGGATGCTTTCTCTGGAAGACGTTTTTTCGGAGGAGGAAATCAAGGGATGGGAAGGACGCTTGCAAAGAGTTTTGAAGAAGAGCGTTGCTTTTGGCTATTACTGCGAATTAAAACTTGACGGTTTGGCTTTGAATCTAAAATACAAAAAAGGGCTGTTTGCCTCCGGCGCCACCAGGGGCGATGGCGAGACCGGCGAAGACGTAACCAACAACGTCAAGACCATAGAAACAATCCCTTTGTTTTTGCGGCAACCGCCGGAAAAGGAACTAAAAAAAATCGGACTGTCGGGAACATCCATCAAAAAATTATTGGCGGCGATAAAAAACGGAGAGATTGAAGCGCGGGGAGAGGTAATCATCTTTAAATCCGACTTTGCCAGGCTTAACCAACACAACGCAAAAAAAGGCGAACAGATTTTCGCCAATCCAAGAAATGCCGCTGCCGGGTCGGTGCGACAATTGGATCCCAAGATAGCAGCAGAACGCCCGCTTAAATTTATTGTTTACGACTTGGTGACCGACATTGGCCTGGAAACGCATGAACAGGCGCACGAAGTACTGAAACTCTTGGGATTTAAATCTTTAAAATATAACAAATTTTGTCCGGATATTAAAACGGTTATTGGTTTCCATCACCATTGGCAGAAGCGCAGAAGCGATCCTGATTTTCATTTTGATGGTATTGTAGTTTCGGTTAATCAGCTTAAATGGTATAAGCCGTTGGGGGTTCGCGGCAAGACTCCTCGTTATATGGTCGCCTATAAGTTCCCCGGCGAAGAAGCGACAACGATGGTTGAAGAGATTAAAGTGCAAGTGGGTCGAACCGGAAAACTGACCCCCACGGCCTACCTGCAGCCGGTGCCAGTGGGCGGAGTGACGGTCTCCCGGGCCACCCTGCACAACGAAGACGAGATTAAAAGATTGGGCGTTAAGCTTGGCGACACGGTAATTATTCGCCGGGCGGGTGACGTGATCCCGGAAGTGGTGCGGGTTTTGAAAAACTTGAGAACGGGAAAAGAAAAAGCCTTCAAGATGCCTAGCGCCTGCCCTATTTGCGGCGGCAAGGTGGCGCGTAAGCGGGTAAGCGACAAAAAGCAAAAGGAATCGGTGGCGCATTATTGCGTCAATAAAAACTGCTTTGCTGTTTTGAAACGCCAATTGGAACATTTTGTGTCCAAAGGAGCTTTTAATATTGAAGGCTTGGGCCCCAAGATTATTGAGCAGTTGCTTAACGAGGGCTTGGTTAAAAATGCCGCCGACCTTTTTAAATTAACGGAAGGAGATTTGGTGCCGCTACAAAGATTTGCTGAAAAATCGGCTGGCAATCTGGTAGAAGCTATTGCCGACAAAAAAAATATTTCGCTGGCTAGGTTTTTGTACGCTTTGGGCATTGACCACGTGGGCGAGGAGACGGCCATAACGCTCACGCGTAATTTTCAATTTTCAATTTCAAATTTTAAATTAAACCTGAGGAAACTTTCGGACTTTTTTAAAGAGGAGAAGCTGCGAGGAATCAAAGACATTGGGCCGGTGGTAGCTAAAAGCATTGAAGATTGGTTTGGCAACAAGAAAAATCAGAAATTTTTAAGGGACTTGTTTGACGCCGGGGTCAAAATAAAAAAGGAGAAGTTAGTTAAAAGCGATAAGCTGAAAGGACTAAAAATCGTGCCCACGGGCGAGTTAAAAAATTTTTCCCGGGACGAGGTAAAAAGAAAGATTCGGGAATCTGGAGGCGATCCCCAAAGCTCGGTTTCCAAAAATACGGATTTTGTGTTGGCGGGGGATAATCCGGGGTCCAAGTTTGACAAGGCCAAGCGGTTGGGAGTAAAAATAATAAGCGAGGAAGAGTTTTTGGGAATGATAAGTTAGCGACTAGGATTTAGCCACTAGCCACTAAACCCTAAACCCTAGGTTATGCTGTCCAAAGAACAAGTAAAACATATCGCTGAACTGGCCCGACTGGGACTAGCGGAAGAAGAAGTAGCTAAATTTCAAAAGAATTTGGACTCGATTTTGGAATTTGTGGAAATACTGAAAAAAGTGAACGTCAGCGGTGTTGAGCCGATGGCTCAAGCGGTGGAGACGGAAAATATTTGGCGAGAAGACGAGGCTGACGCCAATTCTTGCGGTCAACAATTTCGCGAACAATTTTTAAAAAATTTGCCGGAAAGCGAACAAGGCTTTATTAAAGTGCCGCCGATTTTAGAATAAAGAAGCGTGGTTTTCAGGTAAAATTTTTTAATTTTTTTGTAATCAATTTTTTCACTTGGGCGGGGAACATTTAGGTCCTGCCTCATATTTTTGGCTTTTGACTGAGTTCATGCTGAAAAATCTAACCATAAAAAAGGCCAGCGAGTTGTTGGCAAAAAAAGAAATTTCCGCCGTGGAATTAGCAGGGCAGTATTTTGATTTGATTGCCGACAAGAACAAAGATGTTTTTGCCTATCTGGAAATTTTCGCCCAATCAGCCAAAGAAAAAGCGGAAAAGATTGACAGTTTGCGAGCCGCGGGAGAAAAATTACCGGCTTTGGCGGGAATTCCCCTGGCCGTTAAGGATAACATCTTGATCGCGGGACAAAAAAGCAGCTCGGCCTCTAAAATTTTAGAAAATTTCACCGCCCCCTATGACGCTTCGGTGATCGCCAGACTCAAAGAAGCGGGAGTAGTTTTTCTCGGCCGAACCAATATGGACGAATTTGCCATGGGGTCATCAACGGAAAACTCGGCTTTTGGCCCGACTAAAAATCCTTATGATTTTTCAAGAATTCCAGGCGGCTCTTCCGGCGGTTCGGCGGCGGCGGTGGCCGCGGACATGTGCGTTTTTGCTTTGGGGTCTGACACCGGCGGCTCCATCCGTCAGCCGGCGTCTTTCTGCGGAGTGGCGGGGCTTAAACCGACCTACGGGGCGGTTTCTCGTTATGGTTTAATGGCCATGGCATCGTCGCTGGACCAGATCGGACCTCTGGCCAAAACGGTAGAAGACGCGGAAATAGTTTTTTCGGCTATTTGCGGGGCAGATAAAAGGGATTCAACGAGCGTTGATTACGAATATAAAAAATTGGAAGACTTTAAGCTCCAAGGTCTTAAAGTTGGAATCGTCAAAGAGTTTTTGGGCGCGGGCTTAAGCGGGGAAGTTGCCGAAAGCATAAGGTTATTGCTTAAAAAGTTGGCTTTAGCAGGAGCGGAGATTACGGAAGTCAGTTTGCCGCACGCCCAAGAAGCTCTGGCTTGCTACTATGTCATTATGCCCTGCGAAGTTTCGGCCAACATGGCCCGCTACGACGGTATTCGCTACGGCTTATCAAAACGGGAAAAAGGAGGCGGAATGTGGGATATCTATTTTAAATCGCGCGCTCAAGGCTTGGGTGACGAGGTCAAGCGTAGAATTATGTTGGGGACTTACGCTCTCTCGGCCGGCTACTACGAGGCCTATTATCTCCAGGCGCAAAAAGTAAGAAATTTGATTAAGGAAGATTTCAAAAAAGCTTTTGC